>NZ_CP036268.1:1110481-1355481 GCF_007744515.1 Stratiformator vulcanicus | reverse complement strand
GACTGACTGTATCGACTAAGCTGCGCAATCCGTCCTCCGAGAGGAAGTTGGACGAATCATGCCTCTTAACCGACGTTGCCGCTGAGTTTAAAGATCGGCAACAGCATGGCCAGTGCGATGGAGCCGATGACGCCTCCCATCACGAAAACCATCGCTGGCTCGATCAAGCTCGTCGCCGTCTTAATGGCCTGTGATACCTCTCGGTCGTAATAGTTGGCCACTTTCTCCAGCACCGCGCCCAACTTCCCGGTTGATTCCCCCGACGCAATCATCTGAGTGACGGTGGCCGGGATCAGCGGACGTCCCCGCAAGGCCTGATGAATCTGCTTGCCGCCGGTCACCTGTTCGGCCACGTCGTCCCAGATTTGCTCGTACCAGTAATTTCCAGCGACCCCGGAACACAACTTAAGAGCGTCGAGCATGGGAACCCCGCCGTTGACGGTCGTTGACAGCGTGCGAAGGGTGCGCCCGATGATCACTTTTCGCAGCATCGGGCCGATGATGGGCACATTTAAGAAACACCAATCAATCGCTTTCCGCCCCCATTGCTGCATCCGAGAATAGATAAATAACCCAATAAGCAACACTGCGGCCGCGACGAATGCGTACCAGTATTGAATGAGCGCATCGGACACCATCATCATCACCCAGGTGGGCGAAGGCAGATCGAGGGCTCGGCTGCGGAACATCGGGGTCAGTTTAGGAAACACATACGTAAGCAAAAATATGGCAGAGCCGATACACGTGATGAGCATCGCCGCCGGATATAGCATCGCCCCGAGCACCTTCTGCTTCGTCTCAAGCGACGAACGGAGTGTGTCGGCAATCCGGTCGAGCATGGGGGCTAGCGTCCCGCTCGCCTCACTCGCCTTCACCAGATTCGTATATGTGCTGTTAAAGAGCTTCGGATACTTGCGTAGCGCTGCTGATAGGTCTTCACCACTCTCGACGGCTTGGGCGACTTCTTCCAGCTTTCGAGCGAATGCCCTGTTCTCGTGCTGCTCTGCCAGCGAAGCCAGCGCCTCGGCAACGGGCACTCCGGAGTCGACCATGATCGAGAGTTGCCCGGTAAAATAAATCACCTCGGCTCTCGAAATACGCTTCCCCAACAGCGAAAGATCAAGCAGGCTCTCTTTCGCCTCTTTCACGTCGAGCAAATAGAGGCCATCCGCCTTAATCTTCGCGGCTGCTTCTCGAATATCGTCCGCGACAATCGTGCCGTTGCTGAGCCGGCCGGAGACATCGCGTGCCTGGTAAGCAAATTGCATTGTACTGATCCGCGAATCTCTGAAGAGTAGTTTAGGGGAGCCTATTTCAGGTCGACTATCACATCACGATATAGTTAAGTGATGCTTTTTTTCTGACACTCACAGTAAGCCGGCGGTTGCAGATGCACGACGACCGGTCTCAATTTCATCGCCGGGCTTTAAAGGCGGGGTATCCCCGGCAGCCTCCGGCCGGATACGTCCATTTAAGAGCAGTTCTTTCAACGACTGCTCCATCGTTTGCATCCCATCTTTACGACTCGTCGCGATCATGCCGGGGATGAGATGGGGCGTATTCTCGCGAATACTCGTCCGAATGGGACGGTTCGCAATGAGGATTTCTTGGGCTGCCACCCGACCCGTACCGGCGGCGTCGGGCAGCAGTTGCTGTGCGATCACCGCACTTAAGCTCTCCGCGAGGTGAGACCGGACCTGAGCTTGTTCATCGGAGCCAAACACTTCGATGACGCGATCGATCGCACCGGTCGCCGATGAAGCGTGCAATGTGGCAAGGACGAGGTGCCCGGTTTCTGCCGCTTGCAACGCGGTTCGAATTGTGTCGGCGTCACGCAGTTCACCGACGAGAATAACGTCGGGGTCTTGCCGCAACACGTGCCGCAGGCCCGACGCAAAGCTGGGACAATCGATACCGATCTGACGCTGCTCAATAATCGATTTCTCGTGTTCGAACACAAATTCGATCGGGTCTTCCAACGTAATAATGTGACGTTGATCGCGCTCATTCATCTGCGCGATCATTGCCGCTAATGTGGTGCTCTTCCCGCTGCCGGTCGCGCCACAGACCAGCAGAAGACCGCTCTTCAGAAGCGTCAATTCATTAATAACCGGCGGCAGATTGAGGTCGGCGAGCGCGGGCACACGGTCTGCGATGAGTCGGGCCGCCGCCGCTAACGATCGCCGTTGATAGTGGACGTTGAAACGAAAACGGCCTCCGCCTTCAATTTCATATCCGAAGTCGACATCCCGATGTTCTTCGAGTTGTCGCTGCTGCTCGGAGGTAAGCGCGGACCGACACAACTCGCCGACTGTAGACTCGTCGAGCCGCGGGAACTCCGAATGACGTAACGTGCCCGAAACTCGAAAGATCGGCGGCACACCGCTCGCCAGTAAGACGTCAGATGCCCCTGCTTCCACTGCCGCATTTAAAATGGTGTTCAACTTTTCCTGCATTGCTTCACTCCCCGGCCGGATTCGCAATGGACGGCTTGCGAGGCGTCCAGCCTTCGCTGGTCACCTTAAGAATTTGCTCGACCGTCGTGATGCCTTCACGAACTTTGCGAAAGCCGTCGTAGCGAAGGGGGACCATGCCACTGTCCCGCACGTACTCACGCAGCGTGTGAATCGACGGATTGTCCGAAATGAGATCGGCGAGCCCCTCATCGACGACCAGCAACTCATGAATCGCGATTCGTCCTGAGTAACCAGTTTGTCGGCATTTTTTGCACCCACGCCCCTTGTAGAACTTCTCGATTTCGAAACCCATTGCATCAACGGCGTTTCGCATGTGCTTTTCGGGCTTATACTCCATCCGGCACTTCGGACAGACTCGTCGGCAAAGTCGCTGAGCGAGCACCATGTTGAGCGAGGCAGCGACGAGATAACCTTCAATCCCCATATCAATTAAACGGGAAACGGTTCCGACGGCGTCGTTCGTATGTAACGTACTGAGAACGAGGTGGCCGGTCATCGCCGCTTGCACGGCGACACGAGCGGTCTCTTCATCACGGATCTCACCGACCATCAAGATGTCGGGATCCTGTCGTAAGAGACTTCTTAAGATTGTAGGGAACGTCAGGCCGATGCGTTCATTCGCTTGAAACTGATTGACGGTATCGAGCCGGTACTCCACCGGGTCCTCGACCGTACACACGTTTTGTTCCGGCGATGCGATTTCATTTAAGACCGCGTAGAGCGTGGTACTCTTACCACTGCCCGTTGGTCCGGTAACGAGCGCAATTCCGTTTGGCCGGGTGATTTGCTGTTCAAGACTTTCCAATACTTCTGAGCTGAAGCCCAATTCGGCAAGTGCGACTCGGATGCTCGAGTTATCAAGAATCCGGATGACGACTTTCTCGCCTGCGGGCATCGGCAGGATACTGACACGCAAGTCGAGCGTCCGCCCGTCCATCATCACGTGGACGCGGCCGTCCTGCGGAAGCCGACGCTCGCTGATATCGAGCCCGGCCATAATCTTAATGCGGCTCGCCACAGCCGGGGCGAGGTGAACCGGCGGCTCCAACGCTTGATGCAGGGCGCCGTCGACACGGTAACGGACGCGGAGCTGCCGATCGTTCGGCTCGATATGAATATCGCTCGCGCCTTGCCGCACGGCATTATAGACAATGTAGTTGACGAGCCGAATGATCGGGCTTTGGCCGGCGATATCCGCGTCGGCGGCAATATCGTCGATTTGCTCCTGAATGAGTTCGACGGCGTCGCCGCGGGCATCGTCGATGATGTCATCAATGACGAACACTTGTGTGTTCGGCATATAGGTCTGCACCATCCGGCGAATCTCTTTCGCCGTGGCTGCAACGACCTGCACCTCACATCTTGCCGTCGACTTGATCTGATCGATTAAGAACACGTCGGACGGCTCGGGCACCGCGACGGTCAACGTATCCCGCACCTTGAACAGCGGCAGAACCGTATGTTTTTCGACGAATTCTCTCGGGATCAGCCCGAAGATCTTCGGGTCGAACATTCGGTTGTCGAGCCGCACGAACGGCACGCCGATGTCCTCGGAGAGGACTTCCAGCAATTGCTCTTCGGAAATATATTCCTGCTGAACCAGGACTTCGCCGAGCAGCTTCGATCCGTTCGAAGCCGACTGCTCCGAGAGCGCGGCTTCGAGCTCTTCCTGAGTCAGGAAGCCGCGGTCGATCAACTGATCGCCCAGTCGAGGTTTTGCAGACAGAAGTGACATTATGAAATGTTGTTTTTAAGTTGAGTCGGGGAAAACTCTGTGGTCGTATTCGGCAGGAAGGACAATCCGTGTTGGTCCGGCCTCGTCTTGCTCATCCTTCGGCTTCTTCTCGTCAGCGAAAACTTTGAACGGCATCAATTACGGAGTCGAAGATATCGAAGCGGCGATCAAGTCGGGTCAGCTTGAAGATGGTGTTGCCGGGTTCATCGAGGCCGCTGATCTTGAGAATGGCACCGGCTTCACGAACTTCGTCTTGTAAATCCAATAGAGCCGTCAGACCGGCGCTGTCATACGCCTCGGTGCGGTCCATTTGTAGAACGAATTTCTTCCGTCCTCGGTCGGCCGCGTCGATCAATTCGGCGTGAAACGGGCCGGATGTGTCTTCATTTAATTCGTCGGGTGTGTGTGCGACGAGAACGTCGCCGAACAGTTCACTGGTCAGACTCATTTCCGGCCCTCCTGCTCGTTGCTGGTTCGGTTCTTGGAAGAATCCAGCTCGCGTGCGACTTCGACGCAGTTCCGGCCGCGATCCTTCGCCCGATACAGGGCACGGTCTGAGCGGCCGATCAGGTCGCGGATCGCAGGCCCTGCCGGCTGATTTCCCGGGTTGAACGAGGTAACCCCGAAACTAGCCGTCACCTGCAAGATGTCGGTTTCGTGCCGAATAACGTGATCGCCAATCGTCAGTCTTAAATCTTCCGCTAATTGTTCCGTCTGGTCGGTGTCGGAATCGGGAATGAGGGCGATGAATTCCTCGCCGCCGAATCGGCCGACATGACAATCCGGCCCGGCGACTTCCTTCCATACACGGCCGACCTCAATCAGCACATGATCACCAGCCTGATGGCCGTATGTGTCATTAAACTTTTTGAAATGATCGATGTCAGCGAGGATGATTCCAAACGGTCGCGCCGTTCGTCGTGACTGTTCGACGAGATCGACGAGAGCGATTTCAATTGCGCCTCGATTCAGAATTCCGGTCAACGGGTCGTGGCGCGCTGATTCTTCGATTCGCTCAAACAATTGCGCGTTCTTGAGGGCGAGCGCTGCAAAACTGGCGATGATATGAAGTAATTTGCGGAACATCGGCGTGTTCCGCTCGCAACCTTCAACGATTAAAAGACCGAGCAAGGTCCCGCCGACACTTAATGGAGCGATGCCGTCGGGCAGGCGTTCATTACCCAGTTGCTTCGCCAGCTCTGTGTCGGTCGCGGCTTCTTCAGGCGTGAGTGGACGGCGGTTGTCCAAGACCCACTTCCCGGCTCCGGAATCAACCTTTGGCACGTAAAGATGTCGGTCGCGGTAACGGGGTTCGAAGACGTTGCGAAGTGAGCGATCGGATTCGTCGTATAAATAAATTGAAGCGGCCCGGCAGCGCAGAGTTGCCCGAGTCGTAGTAATGATTGTAGGGATGAGCGTATCGAGCCGGACGTGCGTTGACACGCGACGTCCGACGTCCTGCAGACTTAACAGCAGCATCGCATAGTTGACGACATCGTCATCTCGCCGGCCCGATTGCGGGCCGTCTTTAAACTGCTCGACCGCTGCGATTTCCGGCCCCTGCAGCGTGCGAATGCCGCGTTCAATTTCAACGAGGTCCTCAAGATAGGTCGCGTTCATTGACCGCACCCGCACGATCTCTTGAACGGCCTGATCACGGGCACGGCCTACGAAGAACGCCATTCCGGTCAGCATGACGCTTCCGGCAAGCGGCAAATACCATGTTGGCGTGCCGCTATCAGGCGCTGTTGAGAGAGCCGCTTCGACACAGACGCCCACCGACGCAATGAGCGCGGCAATTAGTGCGTGCCGATGCGGCCGGTTAGCAGCCGCGACCGCCACGGGGGTCGCCAACATGCAGACGGTGGCCGCGCCGGGGGTCCAGCCGAGCTGCGTCCCTAAGAGGACGGCCGCGATCACGAGGACCGAGGCCAGACCGGTGAACAGCAGCAGCGACCCGTCTTGATAGTGAGAATCGGAGACTGTCATAGGAATGGACTTCAGGCTTCGATCGACGCATCGGCGCAGAGTTCTTTACAGACTGCGAGGAGTTCACGGGGGCTAAACGGCTTCGGGCACAGTCGGATCGTCCCGCCCATCAGATTTAATTCGCTCTGTTCGAGTTCGAAGCCCTTCGCCGTCAATAAAACGACCGGCACATCTTGGCCTTCCGGGTGTGCCCGAAGGTTGCGAATCAGTGAAAGACCATCCATCCGGGGCATTTGATAGTCGGTCACCACGAGTTGCGGTTTGAATTCGGTAAATTTCGACCACAGGTCTTCGGCGTCCGAATATGATTCGACATTAAATCCGGCCTTCGATAGCTTCATCGCAACCGCACGGGTGATATGCGGCTCGTCATCGCAAATAGAAACTTTGATAGTCATGGGATCACTCCCTTGTTGATCGATGAATTAAGATCATTCGGAGGTGGTGGAGGCCGATTCTGGTTCAGTCGTGCTCACACTGCGCGATGAACTACGTCCGGAGCGTTTCGAACGATGGCCGAACGGTAAAGTCAGGCGGAACGTCGTACCTTTCCCGACCTCTGATGTGACGTCGATCGTCCCGTTGTGAAGTTCGGTCACGATATGTTTCACAAGTGCCAGCCCGAGGCCGGTCCCTTTAGCGGCAGAATTATTACCGGGAACGCGATAGAAGCGGTCAAAGAGTTTGGGCAACGATTCCTCAGGGATGCCGAGGCCGTTGTCGGAAACTTCGACGACGATGCAGTCATCTTCCAAGCGACTGCGCAGTCGAACTTCTCCCCCCGCGGGCGTGTACTTCACGGCGTTCGATAGCAGATTGATGACACCTTGACCGAAGAGTTCTTTATCGAGGTGAGCCGCCAGGTAGAGGTCGCTTAATTCACTAACGAATGTTTGATTCTTTTCTTCGGCGAGTTGGCTGACGACCTTACCGGCCTTGGTTAGTACGTCATTAAGTTCGAGGTCTTCCCGCTGGACCTTAATGACTCCCGTTTCGACTCGGGCGAAATTTAGCATGTTGTTGACCATCCGGGTCAGCCGGTCGACCTGGGACTCGATGAAGCCGTAGGTCTCTTTCCGCTCCTGTTCCGTCTCGACGTCATCGTCGATCAGCAGTTCGGTGTAGGCTCGAATACTTGCCATCGGAGTTTTCAGCTCGTGGCAGACTGAGGAGATGAATTGGACGTGCCTCTCCTTTTCCTGCCGTTCCTCGCGGACGTCTTTCAGGACGACGGCGATCGCGGGTTGGTCATCGTTGGCGATGCTGGTCGCGATGGCGCGGAAGGCCCGGGCCGATTCGCCTGTCCCGACGGTAAATTCAGCCGCCCGGCGATTAGTGGCTTCAGTCCGGGACCGCGTTTCTTGAATCAGTTTGGCCAATTCGGGGAGAGCGGACAGGTCGCTGACGCAACTGTTTCCGTCGCACCACAGAGTTGATGCGGCTCGGTTACTGAAGACGATGCGATCGGCCGCATCGCAAAGCACGACCGCGTCGGGAATGCAGTCGAGTGAGGCGGAAAGCTGTGCAAATTTCCGTTGTTCGATGTGTCTTCGCGCCTCCAATTCGGCCCGCTTGCGGTCTGAATCGGAGGAGTGCTGCTCGGCGCTTTCAAGTCGCGGAATCATCTCGGCCAGAATCGGAGTGAAGGGACCGGCTGAGTTCGCAAATTCTGGACGAAGTTCCGCTCTACGGACGATGGCGGTCGCTCGCTTCATGGCGGCGTGAAAGGCCCGCCCCGTCAACAGACCGACGAGGACCGGCCCGACACACGCGATCGCAACGTGGACATATATGAGGAGATTGGGATCGATCAATGCGGTAGCCGGACCGGCGACCGCGTAAGCCAGGGCGCCGCAGAACGCGGCAACGACACCGGAGGCGATGAGACAGGTCGTCCAGATTGTGGAATGACTGGATTTCATCGCGTCTGTGGGCGAAAGGAGATGACTCGAGCAGCGATCGGACGAGATATCCGGAACCAAGGCTGCCGAAACGTAGGTCACGCCCGGGGACGCGTCAAAAAATCAACATGGCGCATCGACCGATGCTTCAAGTTCAGCCGTTACAACCCCTACGACAATCGTGGATATCCCCGGCGACAGGGGTTGCAATGAATCGCACTTTTGCGACGATTCTTTTGATCGCTCGGTCACATCGTTGCGAACTGGCGACTGTGGCGGCGCGACTGTGGTGAAGCGGTTGCGGCCATAACGCGATCGCCCTCGCCGCCTTTGTCGGTGCGATACAATCCCGCGTCCGAGCAAAGCTCAGAAATTTGAATCCCGCCGTTGACCCTTGAATCGACGCAGTGTCGGTTTGCAGATATTCGGAATGCTCATGCGACGAGTCGATCTCCTCAGCATTGTTGCGATTGTTGCGGTTGTTCTGACGGTGGCGCTGGCTTCGGCTGGGGCTCAGACGAACGAAGCAGGCGAGAGTGCATCCAACGTCGAGTCAAATGCGAAATCGCCAGTCGAGGCAGCGCGAACGCCGGTGGTTGATCCTTCGTCGAATGACGCGCCGCTGATCGTATTCTTGACGGGGGACGAAGAGTACCGGTCGGAAGAGTCGATGCCGATGCTGGCACGCATCCTCAAGCGTGACTACGGAGTTCGGGTCGAAGTCCTTTACGCCCTCGCCCCCGATGGCACTATCAACCCGACGAACGTCGAATCGATCCCTGGGATGGAAATTCTGGAGCAGGCGGATTTGCTGGTCTTGTTCACGCGATTCCGTGATCTGCCACACGACCAATTTCGCCATTTTCTGAAGTACGTCGATTCGCAAAAACCGATCGTCGGTTTTCGAACGGCCACGCACGCTTTCCGGTTCCGCGATGAAAGCAGCCAGCATCGGGCGTGGAATGGCCCGAAAATGCGAGAACTGATCGGCCAACAGTGGATTACGCATCACGGCCACTTCGGCGACGGCAAAGAACCGCTGACAGCGGTCGAGCCGGTGGCCGCCAAGTCGATGCATCCGATACTGCGGGGGGTGAAGCCCTTCAACGCGTATTCGTGGCTTTATCATGTATCCGGCGGTGGCGACACGCTCGCCGGAGACAGCGATCCGCTTGTGGAAGGCCGTTCCTTGCGATCGAAACATGCCGCCGAAGGTCGCGAAGCCCGTTACCCTTCTGAGCAGCCGGTGGTTTGGACGAAGACCTACAATTCAGCCGGTGACGGATCGGGACGCGTATTCTTCACAACGTTAGGTCACCCGTTCGACTTCAAGCAGGAGTCGATGCGGAAACTGGCCCTCAACGGAATTTTGTGGGCACTGGGGCAAGAAAAGCAGATTCCGCAGGATGGAGCAAACGCCACGATCGTCGGCGACTACGACCCGAACAATTCCGGCTTTGGTGACAAGTACAAGAAAGATCTGCGGCCGGCCGAGTTGTGAAGCCGACCGCAGATCCGAAGGCAAGCCGCCGAAGACACGCTATCACGCGGCGCGGTTCGGGTCCGATATTTCCGATGGCCGGGGCGGTTTGAGTACCTCCCGCAAACTGCGTAACGTGCCGTCACGCAACCACGCGCGAAAGTACGTGTAGACGGTCGGCCACGGCGGAAATTTCTGCGGCAATTGCCGCCACGGACAGCCCGTCTGCCAGCGATAATGAATCGCTTCCACAACCGACCTGACATCGGTCGTGCGATGCCGACCCCGCGCGGGCTCGGCCGGCAACAGCGGAGCAATCGCCTTCCACTGACGATCCGAAATCGAACCCTCACCCGGACGCGCCGCACCACGGCGATGCGGCGAATCGAATGACGGTGTGAACTGCGTTGTCTCCGCTGCCTGCCTTGCAGCAGGGTTTTCGTTCCGAAAACGACTTTCAAACTGGGGTTTGTTCCGAGACATGGTGGGTGTGTCGGAAAACTTGGATCAGGACGAAGGATCAGCCGTTTTCATAAGAAGCCTCTCCCCCGTGGCGCTTAGCGCATCATTCCGAACAAAGACCGCTCCCTCATGGGACGGTCACTCATCGTCAGCCGCATGGGCCGACCCTCCGCAGGACCGATAGCCGACTCGTCGGCACCGCAACCTCACGGTGATTCCCGCTACAAGGGGATCCTCTCTGCGTTGGGATTCCCCCTGCACTGGGCTCCCGAACCGGAAGCCGAAAGACCGGTGACATCAAATACCCCCCTTCAAGCTCATTGGCAAAGCGGACTCAGCACCATAGAAGACCACGTTAATGTACAAAAATACACATTCAAGTTCAAGCCACAATAGATCGAAACTTCAGTGCAAAATTGGACGGTCGGAAACCCACCACCGCCGACGCACCAGCGATGCGTAGTTCCCCCCGAATAGCCCGACTCCGGCCGAAATATTTCGCAGGAACGCTCTTCGGCTCTCGGAATGTGTTCAGCGGAGCGGTCGTCCGGTCCTAGACTCTTCGTAGTCAGCAGAAATGACCTCGCGGGGATACTCGACGACCGGCAAGAACGGTTTACTCAAGACTGAGTGAGATGGCAGCGACCAGTGACGGATACAGGATTGAAATGGATTGATACGAATTCGTCGATGCCCGCGCGAGGTGCTGAATGTGTCCGCCGCGTCCGAGAGGGCCGGACGATGAATTCGCAAATCCGACTCTTGCTCGACGGCCGAATCGTCGAAATCCGCGTCAAAGGTCGGGTCACTCGAACCGCATTCGAGCAGTTCGGGCCGACGCTCCGCAACCTGATGGAGCGACATGGCAGCATTCGCCTGCTGCTTCTTTACGATCAGTTCGACGGCTGGACGATTGGCGGCTATCGTCGGGCGTTCGGCTTTCATTTTCGCCATCGCCGGAAGATTGAGCGGCTCGCGATCGTCGGACTTTCGCCAAACCTGCGTCGCTTCGCCCGCATGTCACTCTCACCGGCGCGCGAGTTAAGATTCTTCGAAAGCGCTGAGAGCGACGAAGCGAACGCGTGGATCTGGGAAGGGCTCGACGATGCGTCCCAACCCGACTAACTACGATGACCCGCTTTGCATGCGAAAGGCCTAAGATTACTCCGTTGCTCGGAGTTTTCCCCAAGGCAATCGTCACGACGTTCGTTATGATGACCGCGAATTCGAGCGAATCAACGCCGTGACTTTTGCACCAAGGAGCAGCAGATGGGTACCGTCATCAACGTCATTTTGTGGATCATCTTCGGGGCGTTTTGCGGCGGTATCGCCCAGTTCCTGGTGCCCGGCAAGCAGAATCTAGGCTGGATCGCTTCAATCGCCCTCGGTGTTGTCGGCTCGTTCGTCGGCGGATTCCTGTGGACCTTCTTTCAAACGGGCCAGGGACAGTTCTCACCCGGCGGAATCATTATGTCGATCGTCGGCGCAACGGTCCTCTTGGCGATCTACGTCTTCGCGACCAAGCGTCGTTAAGCTTTCGGCTGAGCGAGAACGTGTGCGGCTGTGATCCGCACACGTTGTCGTTTGCTCACGGTATCAGACGGCATGAGGCCGCATGTTCCCTCTTTACGATGACATCAAGTCGCGGCGAACGCCGATCGTGAACTACGCGATCGTCGGGCTGTGCACCGTGATGTTCCTGTTTCAACTCGCCTCGCCGACGCAATTGGTCGACGAATTGGCGATGATTCCGGAACGGATTTCCGATCCGACCGCGACGATCGAGATACCGGTCGAGCGTGTCATGGTCGACACGCCCGAAGGACCCAAGCCCGGTTATCGGTTTCGCGAGGCAAATCCGGCAATCGTGCCCGCATGGCTGACGCCACTGACCTGCATCTTCCTGCACGGCGGGTGGATGCACATCATCGGGAATTTGTGGTTCCTCATCGTGTTCGGCGACAACGTCGAGGACCGCTTCGGCCACCTTGGATTTCTGATTTTCTATCTGGGCTGTGGCGTCGCGGCGAGCCTGTCGCATCTGATTTCAGCCCCGCATTCGATGACGCCGACCGTCGGCGCCAGCGGGGCGATCGCGGGAGTGATGGGCGCCTATATGATGCTCTACCCCGGCGCGAAGGTGTTCACGCTCGTGCCGATCTTCTTCATCATTCAGATCCTTGTGCTGCCCGCTCCGTTTTTTCTCGGCATCTGGTTCGTGATGCAGTTGCTCGAAGGAACGGCTTCGATCGGCCAGACGACCGGCGTCGCCTGGTGGGCTCACATCGGCGGATTCGCCGTCGGCGCGATCGCAGCGTGGGTCATGAAGATAACGCATCTGGCCAAACCTCCCGTGCAGGAGCGTCGAGCGGGCAGCGGCCGGTTCCGGAACTATCAGGGCAACGCCTTCCGCCGCGGCGACCGCCGATAATGCAACCGCTAAAACGCGGTATCGCCCTCCCCGAGTTGGCTCGATTCTGCTAAGTCCCTGCGAACAAGCCCGAAGCGCAAGCGAGGAATGCGTCGATTGACGTTTGCCACTGTTGAGGTCCGTCCTTATCGAACGGGACGGCGCCGATATTCAGGATCATTAGACCGTTCGATTCCGTCACTCGCTTGCGCTTCGGGCTTGTGTGGCGTCACCTCATTTTCACTCACATTCGGACCGAACCGATCGTGTCGCGCCTCCTCGTTCGTCTCGTGTTTCTGACGGCAGTCTTGCTCGCCGGCAGCGGCCATCTCACCGCCGCAGAGCCGACCCCGTGCAGTCGCGATGATGCGATGCTGCGGGATATCACACTCCTTGGCAGCAATTACGGATGGGCGGCCGGTGATCGCGGCACCATCTGGAAGACGATCGACGGCGGCCAAACTTGGGAACTCTTATCGACGGGGACTGACCTCCCGCTGCGCAGTATCTGCTTCGTCACCGATCGCGTCGGGTGGGCCGTCGGCGGTGAGTCGTTGCCCTCAACGCTCGACGGTGAGCCGCGCAGCCGCGGGTGCCTGCTTGCCACGACAGACGGCGGGGCGACGTGGGAGGTCTCCTTTCCCGATCGGATCCCGCGATTTCAAGCCGTTCGATTTTTTGACCTCCAAACCGGCATCGCCGCGTGCGATCCGTCGCGGCGCTGTCCGTCTGGATTGGTTCGTACGGTCGACGGGGGGAAGACTTGGGAACCACTGACCGGAACGGCAAACGCTTCATGGCGAGCAGCGGCATTCGCCAGCCCGGAGACCGCCATCCTCGGCGGCACCAACGGCACGCTTCGCATTGCCGTCGACGGATCGCTGGTCGAAGCGCGAGCGGAGTCATTGAGACTCCGCGGCATCCACGCGATCACGTTTGATGCCGATGCTGCCGTTCCCTCCGGTTGGGCGGTCGGCGACGGCGGAGTGATTCTCACGACGACCTCGGGGATCGGCTGGCAACGTGCCGACGCATCATTACCGCCGGCTGCCGAAGACGTCTTTGATCTGTGGGCGGTGGCCCAACTTGGTGAAAATATCTGGGTAGCAGGCCGTCCGGGAACGATCGTGTGGCACTCCTCAGACGGGGGAAAATCATGGTTTCCGCAGGACACCGGCCAATCGGTTCCGATCCGCGACATAGCGTTCAGCAGCCCTGAACACGGCATCGCCGTCGGCGCAGCGGGGATGATCCTGAAGACCAACGATGGCGGTGCGCATTGGCAAGCGGTTCGCGGCGGTGGTCGCCGCGCCGCAGCACTCAGCTTTCATGCTTCGCCCGATGACATCTCGCCGGTCCTGCCCGCATTCGCCGGGCAGTTCGGCGGATATCGACATGTCTCGTCCGTCCCCGTGCGGCGCGATTCCGGCCCAGCCGAGCCGATCGCGCGATTCGAAGACCTCGCGGCTGAGGATGTCGCCTCCGCCGCCGACGGCTGCGCAGCCGAAATCGATTGGCGATTCCCGATCTCAATTCCCGGTATCCGCCGCGACGATCGGCGACTGATCGCCGAATGGAACGCCCTCACCGACGGTCACGTCGAACCGACTCTGCTGCGATCGTTGGTCGTCACGCTGCGAACTTGGCGGCCCTCGGTAGTCATCCTGGATCAACCGACCGAACGCGATGCGCTCACCACCCTGCTCAACCGCGCCATCCTCGCCGCAATGGAGCAGGCGGCCGACCCGACCCGACAGCATGAGCTCGTCGCGAAAGCCGGCTTACAGCCGTGGCGGGTCGAACGAGTTCACATCCGCTTGCGGGGCGGACAGGGCGAGGTTCGGCTCGATCCGCTTTCACTTTCACCCGAGCAAGCGGGGAAAATCCTCCCGACTCTCGCTCGGGCGTCATCGATCCGCACCTCAGATGCTGCACATCCTCTGCGAGAGGACTTTCGCCGCTTTGACGGCACAGCAGGCGCGGTCGGCACCGCTGCGGGTCGACTGTTCGACGGTCTCGATTTACCGCCCGATTCGCCGGCGCGCCGGCCTGTTCCCGGCTGCGAGCGCGACGGCCTGACGCGATCACAATTGATGCTTTGGAAGACATGGCAAGCCGTCTCAGCCCGGCAACTACACGACCCGCAACGCCGCGCGGCATTGCACTCTTCAATTTTGCAGATCGTCGAAAGGCTACCGCCCGCGGTTTCGCAGCGGTTGGTCGGGTCTTTGTTCGAAACGCTGCTGGCACGGAATGAATGGGATGCCGCCGAAAAACTGGCCGAGGTAATCGTCGATCACCCGGGCTGGCCCGACTTGCGAACCGATGCGGCCGACTTTCTAGTCGCCCTTCGCTTAGGAGCCGAGCCGCGATTTCATCGCGCAACGACTGCCGCCGCAACCGCACGTCGAAGTACGCCCATTTCGTCCGGCGTGAAGGTCGAGCGAACCGAGGTCGACCTCGGTCTTTCTGATCGCTGGGACAAGAAATCGATTCTGCTGTGGAAGTTGATGGACAAGAATGAAGGCCGCTGGTCGCAACGCCCGCAGGCCGCTTTGCCATTGCTGACGTTAGCCAATCGTGGCCTGCTCGAACGCCCCGCCGACTTGGTCGCCGGGATGACCGGGTCGGGTGCCAACGATGCGTGGAACGCCGCCGTCGCGGAATCAACGATCGGCAATGACACGCTGCAAAGTGCAACCAGCGTGAAATGCCGCTTCGCCCGTGCCCCGCGACTGGACGGGTTGCTCTCCGACCCCTGCTGGCTCGACGCCAATGAAATTCGCTTGGCGTCACCCGATTCCCGGCATCTCAAAGGCGAGCCGATGCTATTCTGCGCGCATGATAGCGAATTCCTGTATCTTGCCGGTTCCATTCCCCGGCTGCCTCGATTCCAAACATCGAACATTGAACGCGTCGGACGGAAGCGGGATGAGGACCTGTCGGACGAAGACCGACTGGTCTTTCAGATCGACGTCGATGGCGACGCGCTGACGTGGTTTCGACTCGAAGTCGATCACCGCGGTCATACCAGCGACGACTGCTGGGGTGACCACACATGGGATCCGCGGTGGTATGTTGCCTCCGAAGCGGATGATTCTCGCTGGCGAATCGAAGCCGCCGTTGCATTCGCCGATCTTGGTGGTGGTCCGAAACCGGGCCGAACTTGGAATGTCAGCATCCGCCGGATCGCACCGACGCTCGGCGTTCAGACTTGGACGGGCGACGGCGGCGAGGCGAGAACCCCGGCCGACTTCGGTAAGCTCCGGTTCGTCCGCGAATAACTCTAAACTGTCGATACTTGGCAGAAGCGCCCCTTAAGCCGGGCTGTGCCCGCCAAGGAACGACGGCAGAAGACAGAAGTTAGAAGACAGAAGTTAGAAGTTAAAAGTCAGAGTTCGGCTATTGATGAAGGGCTGAGGCAGCCATCTCTGAATTAACTCCGTCTTACATACACGAGCAGTCAACGCTGAAAAAGTACGAGAACGATGTTGGTCTTAGGTGTCGATGAAGCCGGGTACGGGCCGCTGTTGGGGCCGCTGGTTGTCGGCGCGACGGTCTGGTCGGTCAAAGGCGAATGCGACACCGCCGAACTGTGGACCCGTCTCGACGACATCGTCAGCCCGAAGCGTGCCGAGCAACAGCGATTGCATATTAATGACTCCAAAAAAGTCCATTCGGCGTCTCGCGGACTCGGCCCATTGGAGCGGTCTGCGCTGTCGCTGCTCACTTCGTGCGGAAGTGACGCAACGAATGATGCGGAGTTAAACAACTTCCTGTCGGGCAACCTTGATAGCAATGCACCGTGGGAAGTCCCCAGCTGCTCCGTTACCGTGCCAACAAGTCTTAATCGCGATGAAGCTACCCGCTTAAGCAGACGCCTCGACAAGACCGGAGAGGCCTGTGGCGTCCGCCTACTCTCCGCCCGAGCGGCCATTCTCTCACCGAGTGAATTTAACAATCTCGTCGCTGAGAGAAATGGAAAGGGTCGCCTGCTGAGCGACGTCACCTTGCGACTCATCAATAAGATCCTGACAACCCATGCGGTTGACGGCGATGAATCGGCACTGGTGCTTGCTGATAAGCATGGTGGCAGAGACCGCTACGGCGACATGCTGGCCGATGTCTTCGGCGAGTTGCCGGTCGGTCTTCAAGAGTCCCGGCAATGCAGTCGCTATCGGCTTGGCCAGACGGAGTTTCGCTTTTCCGCCAAGGGAGAACGGGACCTGCCGACGGCCGCCGCGTCGATCATCGCGAAGTACGTCCGCGAGATCGCGATGCTGCGATTCAATTCATTTTGGTCCGATCACGTCCAAGACTTAAGGCCGACCAAGGGATATTACACTGACGCCCTACGATTCTTGGCTGACATCGAGCCGGCGCGGTCCGCCCTCGATATCCCCATCGAATCGATCCGTCGCTCACGATAGGACGGGCGTCACCGCCGATCAGCGTGGGTCGCCCCAATCGATACAACCGTTAAAGTCATCGAAAGGCTGTTGCAAAATGGCATCACCTCCTGCAACCGGACGCATCGCCGCCGAACGTGAACTAGGGTTCGATGTCTGCGCCCCGTTTTTCCTCGGATGCCGTCATGTCCAACCCGACCGATGCCCGCCCCACCGAAGACCGCCCGCTCATTACCCCGATGACGATCCTCGTCTTAAGCGGGTTCTTATTCGGGATGCTCGTGGGCGACATGCTCCCTCCGACCGATCACATGCTGGTCTTCGGCGCCGCTGCCTCCGGGGTCGTCTCCTACGCGGGCCTGGCTTATCTCGCCCACATGCGGCACCGCGCCCTCTTACAGCGTGAGGAAGAAGAGATGGCGCACCGGATCGAAGACCGCATCGAACGCCACGTCCCCGCGCAACGCAAACCGCTGCGGGAGTTACTCGGTGTTAATGACCCGACTCCCGCAAAAGCATAATTGCGCAGCGATCCGCATCTTAAGACGGCCTGCAAACTCAGCCGACGTACCGGCGTCGAAGACATGCTTCGTCCGTCGCTCCCATCCAGCTGTTGATCCGCACTTCCGACTCGCGTTTCCATTTCGGGGAACCCGAGGCCGTTTGACAGATCAAATGTCAATCGGCGATATTGCTTGGCCTCGGCTGAGGTCAACGCCTCGTGCGTTTAATGAGACGGCAGGATCGCACATTGATCTTACAGTGCCGACTGGGCAGCCCCGCAGCGGAATCTCATTCTCTTTGCGACGGACCGGCGATGGCAGACGGACCGGAGGATGCCACCGATTTACAGGACGACGCCTTCGATGCGCCGCGGCCGACGATCGGAGAATCGACCGGAGCCGTCAAACCGGAAATTGTCCAAGACACTCGCCCGCCCGGCAGTCCGCTGGAACTGATCGCAGCCTTGGCGACGATTGTCGTGGCTGATTTTACGATTTATCGCGGAGGCGGGTACTCCGGTTGGGCGGTATCGTTCGCCCTGCTTGCCCCACTAATGTTCGTCGCTTCGCGCCGCCGGGCATGGTCGGGGTGGACGCTTCTGCTGTTCGGTTTGATCTTATTGCTATCAGCTCGACTGTCGTGGCTCGGGTCTGACGCGCTAATTGCTGCCGGTGCATTCTTCATCATTGGATTCGGACTGGCGATCGCAGGCCGAGCGCCGTGCATTGGCGATTTCATTCCCTTCGTGGCTCAACTCGTCCCCGCCGGCTTTCTCGGCTTGATTGATTACCGGACGGGACGCTTTGCCAACTTTGCCCGCCCCAGCCGCTCGGCGACTTGGTCACTGCTGATGCCAATGCTCGCTGTCTTGGTCTTCGGAATCATATTTTTAATGGCGAACCCCGACCTCGCGCACGCAATCAACGAACGGGTTCAACTATTTGTTGAGCATATCTGGAGCACCCTCGCGGCCTATTGCCCGCAAGGGTCACAGATCATTTTCTGGTGCATTGTGGCGATCATTTTTATCGGATTGGTCCGCCCATTGGTGTGGCCTGCATTTTTGGACTCTCTCGGAAAATTTTCGTCGCACGAAACGCCCGCCGAGATAACGACGACCACGGCGCCAGCGCTCTACCATGCCGCCTATCGCAATACGCTCATCGCGCTGGTCGCGTTGTTCACGGTCTATCTTGCCTTCGAATTTAAGACGTTGTGGTTCCGCGAGTTCCCGTCCGGCTTTCACTACAGTGGTTACGCACATGAGGGGGCGGCGTGGTTGACCGTCGCTTTGGCATTGGCGACCGCGACGCTTTCATGGATGTTCCGCGGCCATGGTGTTGATGAACCGCGCAAGTTAGTTCTGTTAAGACTAGCATGGGTTTGGTCGGCGCTCAATTTTTTGCTGGCCGTGGCGGTGTATCATCGACTGATGATTTATGTTGACTTCAACGGCATGACCCGCATGAGAGTCGTCGGGTTCCTCGGGGTCACCGCGGTCGTTATCGGTTTCGCACTCGTCGTTTATAAAATTTCGCGAGGTCGCAGCTTCATCTGGCTGATTCGCCGGCAACTATGGACGTTGGCCCTGATGATCTATTTATTCGTGGTCGCCCCGGTCGACTACCTCGCGCATTCCTATAACGTCCGTCGCATCCTCGCCGGCGACCCCGCTCCGGCCGTTCAGCTCAGCGTCCACCCGATCGACGACGGCGGCCTGCTCGCGCTCCCCGCGGCGCTGCAAAGCGACAACGCCGTGATCCGTGAGGGCGCTCGCGCGATTCTCTCCGAACGACTTGAAGAATTTCGGAGCCGCTGCCCGACCGAGCCCTGGGACCGACATCAATTCGCGACCGAACAATTAGAGGCGCGGCTGACTGAAATGCGAGACGAACTCGACACCTTTATTGACATCGAAGCTCGTCGCAAAGCACGAGCGCAATTCGATGAGTATGTCTATCAGTGGTTTTAGAACGGAATCACAATTTTCGCGGCAGATTATCGTCAAACCGGACTATGCGTTGAGCTCTAACGCTTCTTCCCAAGCTGCCATCAAGTCGGAGAGTTTAGACCTTGCGTCGTGATACTCATGCTGCACGGATTGAAGTTCCTTGGGGTTCTTCAAGACATCGGGCCGCACCATATCGGCTTCGAGCGAGGCGATTAGTTCTTCCTGCCGCGTGACGTCAGATTCAATATCTTCGACGGGCCGATAGGGAAACCGCCGCTTCGGCTTCTGTTCCGATTTGGAAGGCTCGGGCTGCTTCTTTTCCTTCTTCGCCTTCTTGGCAGACTGCTCGCTGTCGGGTTGCGCATTGATCGCGTCTCGAAAGGCGACGTAAGCCGTGTAATTGCCCTCATGCTCGATCCACTCTCCCTGCTCCCAGACCAGCACCCGGTTGGCGATTTGGTCGAGGAAGTATCGGTCGTGGCTGACGATCATTAAGGTGCCGCCGAACGCCTTTAATGCCCGTTCCAGTGAATCGCGAGCCCACAGGTCGAGGTGGTTGGTTGGTTCGTCAAGGACCATTACATTAATGTTCAGCGCCGCGAGTCGAGCCAGCGCGACCCGGCTCTTTTCGCCCCCGCTCATCGCACTGATTTTTTGCAGGCCGAGATCGCCTTTGACGCCGAACTTCGCGAGAAGATTTCGGGCCATGCCGGGGGAGAAGTCGAAGTTCTTCGGTGGGCGCACCGCTTCGACCGCGTCGACCTCCGGCGAGACACTACTGAGTTGCTGGTCGTAGTAGCCAACCTCAACATTGGTGCCGAAACGCACCGACCCGGCGTCCGGCTCTTCAACGTTCAAGATCGTCTTTAAGAGTGTGCTCTTGCCGCAGCCGTTCGGGCCGACGAGTCCGATGCGATCACCGCGTTCGATACGAATGGAAAGGTCCTTAAATAATGGACCGTCGTCATAGCCTTTTGTCAGCCCCTTCGCTTCCAGCACCATGTCGCCGGTGCGGGAGGCCTGACCGAAATTCATGTGGATTTCGTCGAAGTCATCCATCGACTCGACCTGCTCGATCCGCTCCATTTTCTTAAGACGATCCTGAGCCTGCCGGCCCTTTTGGCCGTAGCGATTTTTATCGACGAATGTCTGCATCCGCGCGACCGTGTCGGCCTGTTTCTCGGACGTTCGCTCATTCAATTTGTTGCGCTCTTCCCGCTGGCGGCGATAGTCGGTGAAGTTGCCTTTATAGAGCGAGGCCTTGCCGCGGTGCAGTTCGACGATGCGATTCGTCACGCGGTCGAGGAAATAGCGGTCATGGCTGACCAGCACGAATGCGCGATTATCACGGGTCAAGAATTCTTCGAGCCATTCGGTGCTGGCGATGTCGAGATGGTTCGTCGGCTCATCGAGCAGCATCACATCGGGTGCGCGGAGCAGAATTCGGGCCAGCAACACCCGGTTCTGCTGACCGCCGGAGAACGTCGAGAGCGGCCGATCAAAGTCTTCATCGGAAAACCCGAGGCCGTGCAGCACTTCGTCGATGCGGTAGTCGACGTTGTAGGCGTCGAGCCGGGTCAGTTCTTCTTGCAGGTGGTCGTAGCGTTCGTGGATCGCGTCTTCATCGGGAGTGCCGTGAGCATCAGCCATTTTGACGGCCAGTTCTTCGGCCTCGTGCTGTAGATCGTAGAGGTGTTGCAGCCCGGCCTTGGCTTCTTCGAGCAGCGTTCGCTCCGGGGGAAAGTCGGGTTCCTGCTCCAGCATCGAAATGGTGACGTGCCCGGGGGACTCCACGTTGCCGGAATCGGGGTGGTCCTCACCGGTGATGCACTTCAGGAGGGTACTTTTGCCGGTTCCGTTGGGGCCAACGAGTCCGATGCGTTCCCCCACCTTCACGTCGAACGTGACGTTCGCGAAGACCGGATCGCGGTCGAACTGCCGGGTGAGACTGCGGACGCCGAGGAGAATCATTGAGAAAAAGGTGATGGGTTAGTGGCGAGAGGTGAGAGAAAAGAGGAGGGCGAGCAGCAGGTGTAGTGCAACGGCGCGGCGTATCTTTTTACGTCCGTAAAGCAGCGTTTGTAGCGCAAGGCCATTCAGTTGGCAACCAGCATAATCTTCCAGACTTGAACAAGCATGTCGCCATCTGAAATTGTGTAGATGGCGATGAGCGGACCGGCTTGGCAGCCGAGTTCATCTCGTTTGTTGCCGATCGGGGTACCGTTGCGGCGGGGATCGTCACGCAGCCGAACATCAATGGAACGTGATGCTTCAGCCACCTCGTCCCGGTCGAAGTGACTCAGCCAGAGACTCGCTAACTGTTCTTCCGCTTCTTGCTCGTAGATGACGGTGAACCTGGTCATTTGCCAGCCTAGCGTTGCCGAATCCGCTCCCACATCTCGTCAAAGGTGTACATCGCACCCGGGTTGGCCTTTTTGCGATCAATCTCATCCCAGTCAATCTCCGCGATCGCTTTCGCGAATGCAGGATCGATCGGTGTGAACTGACCGAGAAGTTTTCCGCTGGCGTCGCGGACTTCGACCCGCTCGGTCACTCCGCGCAGTGTTTCATGCAGGTTTTCGTCGGCTACGATCGTGGGCATCGCTTTCTCCCGTTAATGGTCACCGGCAATTATCGGTCATTTGCTCAGGACAGGCAATGTTTCGCTTCCCCCAACAAGCCCGCAGCGCCAGCAAGGGATTTCGCTCTAGAATGCTCGCTATCAAGGCAGCGCTCCCTGGCGGTCGCGGCTAAACGGGCCTTTGTACGGTCCACCTTTTTGCGGGTACACGCTACACTTCCGCGTTCCATCAACCCCAGCAGAATTTGCCATGACTACCGCGACAGACGACCGCTCCACGGACGAACTCCTCATCCGCGTCGGACACAGTCCCGATCCCGACGACGCGTTCATGTTTCACGCGCTCGCCAATGACAAGATCGACACGGGCCGCTACCGCTTCACGCACGAGCTGCAGGACATTGAATCTTTGAACCGCCGGGCTTTCACGGGCGAGTTGGAGCTGACCGCCGTCAGCCTGCACGGCTACGCCTACCTCACCGACAAATACGCCGTCTGCAACTGCGGCGCCAGCATGGGTGACGGCTACGGGCCGATGGTCGTGGCTAAGGAAGCGTGGTCGATCGGCGACCTCCGCGGCAAGAAGATCGCCGTCCCGGGGACCTACACGACCGCGTTCCTCGCTCTGAAACTGCTCCTCGGCGACGACTTCACGCATGAGGTCCACGAATTCGACACGATTCTTGATGTCGTCGAACGGGGCGACTGCGACGCGGGGCTGATCATCCACGAAGGCCAGCTCACTTACGGTGATCAGGGGCTGAAGCTCATCGTCGATCTCGGCGTGTGGTGGCAGGAGGACACGGGCCTTCCGCTGCCGTTGGGGGCGAACGCCATCCGCAAAGACCTCGGCCCCGAAGTAATGGAAGAGGTCACCGCCTACCTCAAGCAGTCGATCGAATACGGGCTTGAACACCGGCAGGAAGCCCTCGCCCACGCCGCCAAATACGGTCGCGATCTCGACGAAGCCCGCAACGACAAGTTCGTCGGGATGTACGTCAACGACTGGACGATCGACTTTGGCGACAAGGGCCGCGAAGCGGTGCGACTGCTCCTCAAACGCGGCTATGAGGCGGGGGTGATTCCGAACCCGGTGGAAGTGGAATTTATTGGTTGAGAGCGCGAAATCGCGGCTGGGGAGAAGGCATTGAGCCGAGGGCTGACAGAGCAACGCCGTCGTTGTTCACCTTGGAATAGTAAGCGATTCCCGACGCGACACCGTGTATAACGCCGCCTTGGCCAATGATGCCCCGAAGACTCCAATGGCCAAGCATCATCAGAGAAAAGAAATTTCCGACGCCATCGAGTACGCCTTCAGCCGTGGCTGGACGCTGCATGCGAGCAAGCGGGGCCACAGTTTCGGTATGCTTCGATGTGACGGGGGGACGTGCCAACGACCGGTTTACTCGACCCCACGAAATCCGCACGCGCATGCGAAGGACATTCGGCGGGCCGTGAACAATTGCCGATGCCAGCCGGGAGAAGAATCGTGAAGGAATATCATTTCACTCTGTTCGTCGACAGCAGCGATATTGTCAACGAGGACTTCATCCAGCGGCTGCTCGAAACCGGCGTGCAAGATATGACACCCGGCATCTCCAATGGTCGCGCTGACATCAGTTGCCATGTCGAAGCGGACAGTCTTGAAGAAGCCATTCGGGCATGTGTTGCCGCGTTAAAGGAGGCGGACCCGCTAGCGAGGGTTCTCAGTCTGTCAGTTGAGGGGGAGGAACTTACCACCATTGTGGAAGCGGGATGATTTCATCCGGTCAGCACCCCCAACCGCCGCTCGTTGAGGGGCTCAAGACCCGGTCGATGTGGAGTTTGTGGGGTAAGCTGTTGGCCATTAGCAGTTAGCTGTTAGCATTTGCGAGTTCAAAATCGATATTTCCTCGCGAGCTAATCGCTAACAGCTAAACGCTAACCGCGCAAAGTTATGGCCCAACCCGAGTATCTCCACAATCTATTTTCCCTCTCCGGCAAAACGGCCGTCGTGATTGGCGGTACCGGCGTGCTCGGCGGGGCGATCGGTGTCACGCTGGCCCGGGCGGGGGCGCATTGTGTTCTTGTGGGCCGAGGTGAAGCCAAGGGGCAGGAGAACGTTGAGGCAGTTGAGGCCGTCGATGCCTCGGCTGAGCTTTTCACCGCCGACGCCACAAGACGCGAGGACCTGCAAAAGATTGCCGATCATCTGGTCGCCGAAGATCGGCAGTGCGATGTGCTCGTCAATGCCGCCGGGATCAACTCGGCCACGCCGTTTCTTGAGATCAGCGACGACGAGTGGGATCGCATCTTCCGAGTGAATCTCAATTCCGTCCGGCAGGCGTGTCAGGTGTTCGGGGCGCAAATGCTCGAGCGGAAGGTCGCCGGTTCGATTATCAACATCGCGTCGATGTCGGCGATCACCCCGCTGTCGCGCGTCTTCACCTATTCCGCCTCAAAGGCCGCGGTGCTGAATCTGACGCTCAACCTCGCCCGTGAGTGGGCCCCGCACGGCATCCGCGTCAACGCGCTCTCCCCCGGCTTCTTCCCCGCCGAGCAGAACCGCAAAATATTGTCGCCGGAGCGTGTTGAGAAGATTCTCGGTCACACGCCGATGGCTCGCTTCGGTGAGCCGGAGGAACTCGCCGGGGCCGTCCTGCTATTAGCCGCGCCGGGAGCGGGCAGCTTCATGACTGGCCACAACCTCGCCGTCGACGGCGGCTTCTCGGCCATGACGATCTAAGGGCCGGGAACACGCGCGCATCACACAAGCCCGCAGCGCCAGCAAGGGATTACGCTCTCACGGCGCGAATCTCTCATTCCGATCGACAAACTGCACCAGCGCATGACTCCAAATTCGCGAAACAATCAATTCGCGAAACAGTTCGCCCGTCGAATCGAAGAACGCGCAGCGAAAGAGGTGCACAGCAATCGCTGACACGCCTCGTTCGCATTGGGGCCTCAAATGACCTGTGGCATTTGATAGGGGGCGCGATACTCGTCTCGCGTGAGGTACTGCTCCAGAGAGGACTTGTTGGAGAAATCTCCGCCGGTCAGCTCCAAAGTCTGCCCCGCTCGATAGGCGACGTTACCCAGGTGACACAGATTGCTGGAGAGCACCCCCTCGGCGATTTCGGCGGCGAGGTCCTCCTTGCGGCGACTGCGGATGCACTTGACCCAATTGATCACGTGGTCGGCGTCCATCATCGGGGCACCTTCGACCGCGGCGTAAGGGCCGGGCGTGCGTTCGCGTCCGAGGAAGGTGCGATAGCTGCTGTAGTCGGCGATCTGCATGTAGCCTTCGGTGCCGTAGAAGATGACGCCGACGGCGTTCTTGTGATCGACGAAGGGGTACTTCGTGCCCATGCCGCCTTCGACATTGGTGCAGCCCTCGCGGGTCTCGGCGGTGACCATGAGCTTGTCGTCACCATTGCCCCACTCGTAGGAACAGGCCAGCGTGTTGGGGGTTTCGATATCGCTGTCTGGATAGACCAGATTGCCCCCCATGGCCTGCACGCGGTCGGGATTGCGATCAAGCCCCAGGCCCCAGCGGACCATGTCGAGTTGATGCACGCCCTGGTTGCCGAGGTCGCCGACGCCGAAGTCCCACGTCCAGTTATTGCGGTAGAAATTGAAGTTCGAGTACTCGACGAGCGGACCCGGTCCGCACCACAGGTCCCAGTCGAGTTCCTTCGGCACGGGTCGTTTGCTGTGCTTGCCGAGCGGCTTCCCCCGGAACTTGTAGTTGATCATGCGGGCCATGTAGGGGCGGCCGATGACGCCTTCCTTCAGCTTCTGCATGCCCTCTTGAATGTTCGCGCTGCCGCGGCATTGGGTCCCATGCTGCACGATTCGGCTATTCTGGCGGGCGGCGGCGACCACCTTTTCGCCTTCGTCAAAGTTCTGCGTACCGGGCTTCTCGACGTAGACGTCTTTGCCCGCTTCACACGCCCACACGGTGGCGAGGGCATGCCAGTGATTGGGTGTCGCGATCGTGACGGCGTCGATCGACGCGTCGTCCATAATCTTCCGCAAATCCTGTTCAACTCGCGGGCGATAGCCGACGAGTTCCTCGGCTTTGTCCGCCGCCTTTTCTGCAAATTCGAGGTGACAATCGCAGATCGCGGCGATCTCGACATTGTCATCCTCAGCGGCTTTCGCCAGCGCCTCGATGTGATTCTTGCCCCGATTGCGAACACCGATAACCGCCACGCGGATGCGATCATTGGCATCCGATTTGGCAGCCGAGGCGGGGCCGGCGAGCGCAGCGGCCCCGGCAACGGCAGACGTAGTGGCCAGAAAATCTCGGCGGGAGGGAGAAGTCATATCGAAAGCTCCAACTCAAATTAGCAGTTGTTGATGATTGGATTGTTCGCGAGTTGCGGCCGGGTGTCAAAGGTGAAGCCGTGACGCTGCCCTAAACACCTTGATTTCGGCACTTTTGGGGCCGGGCTGCGGCCTTCGTAGCGGGTATGCCGGTCGTCGCGTAATGGGGGCCACAAAATTGGGTCCCTTGCTGGCGCTGCGGGCTTGTTTGTTAGGAACGCAGCATTCCGGCGCGGTAGAGACCGTCGTAGGCGATGTGGCTGAATAGATACTTCGCGCAGCGAACGCCCACATAGCTGGGCGAGGGGGCGAATCCGAGATGGCGCTGCCGCAGTTTTTTCACCTCGGGCTTACCGACCGACTGCGCCCACGCGTGCGACTTCTGTTCTTCATGCACACGAAACCCGCCCATGAAGCGCGGCAGGCGCGCAAAGTTCGCCCCGGCATCGATAAAGCGAAGCAGCAAATCCCAGTCGAGCGCAAAGCGGAAGTCGGGGTCGATGCCGCCAACGCGATCCCACAGCGATCGCCGCCAGATCAGCGTTTCCTGCGGAACGTAGTCGAACCACCGCAGGGTGCGGCTGCAATGAGGGGGCAGCACCCAACGTCCGATCTCGCGGTCCTCGACATCGATCAGAATGCGATGCCCGTATACGACGTCGATCTCGGGATGTTCGCAAAGGTAATTGGCCGCAGCATTGAGAGCGCCGGGCAGCAGCAGATCGTCGGAGTTCACCCAGCCCATCAGTTCGCCGGAGGTCTTCTCGAAACCTTTGACGATCGCGTCGGCCTGACCGCCGTCGGGGGCACTGACCCACTTTGTGAGGCCCGTTTCGTAGAAGCGAATCACCTCGACAGAATCGTCGGTCGAACCGCCGTCCTGCACGATGTATTCAAGCCGCGGGTAGTTCTGGCTCAGAACACTCTCGATCGTCCGTCCGAGAAATTCCCCCTGATTGAAGCTCGGGGTCACGATCGCCATCGTCGGCGGATCGTTCGGCGGCATCAATTGCTGATACTCGACCGGTAGCGAAAGTGGCTGCGGCTCGTGGTGTCGCCAACTTCGAAGGGGGACAATTCCACGCTTGGCTTTGGGCATCCGTTCCAAAGTTCTCAATCCTTGCTGCGAGCGTTGAGCGCGGTCCATCGTGCGCCGGAGCGCCGAAGCATAGCAAAAAAACGTCGACTTTACGCGAGCGAAATTTCCGATCGCGGGTCGATTTCAGCGAATCAGAAGTTCAATTGGGTGGCCGTGGTCGACATCTTTATGCCGCCCACAGTGATCGTGTCTCTGATGGCACCATCCTGAAGCGGTCGCACGTTCGAGAATTCGCGTTCCAGCGGCCAGCGAAAACGCCGTCCCCGGCCACCCAAAGTGATCACTAGCGATTCGATTCAATCTTTATCGTCGATTGGAAGAAGCTGGACGGCATCAACCACGACGTAGCCGTTGGTATCGTCATTCGTGATTTGCACGATGACTTCATTCTCAAACCGATATCGGCCCAACCTCTGAAACAGCCCGTCGATGTCGGGACGCTTGCGTTGATTCAACGTCAGTTTGGCGAGTTCGTTCTCACCGTCCCAAATGCGTATTGGAACCGCTTGGGCCCGGTTGGAATGCGGGGCGTACGCGACTCGAACCTCGAATCGTCCCGGTTCGAACTCTTTCGTCGAAAATTGGGCCATCAATCGGTTCTTATGCGTATTGCCGTCGTGAAAATAAGCACTGCCCACGCGCTGAGAATTCGACTCTGTTTCGATCCAATGGACCTCCGGACCGGCACCAAGGAGACCAACATCATCGAGAATGATTCCTTTCAGTGACCCGACCGGCACGACCTTCTGGTTTCGCCCCGTGAGCCGCTGCTTGTCCTTCACCAGTCGCTCGCGGAGTTTCTTGTAATCGACATCCTGCACGGCCACGTCGGCGTCGATCGCCATTGCCGCCGCCGTCGCGGCGCTCTGGCCGAGCGTCATGAAGACCGGCTCCATGCGGATGGAGCCGAACGCGATATGCGATGAAGACAGGCAGACCGGCACGAGCAGATTGGTACACTCGGTCCGCTTCGGCACGAGCGACTTGTAGCTGATCGGGTACGGCCCGGCGACGTGTGCCTGGATATTGCCCTCATTGCGGACATGGCCCTCCGGCGTGACGTATCGCTGCATGTGGTGCGAGTCCATGCCGTAGGCAGCCAGTCCGACGGAATCCTCGACGATCGCATCACCGGTGCAGTGATGCTGGGTCATCACGTATGCGCCGATCATCCGCCGGGCTTCGCGGATATAGAGCTGCTGCTGCCAGCCGTCTTCGCTTTCGAACTCGTCCTTGCAGGTTCCCCAGCGGCTGACCTGATCGCGAATCTTCTTGGGAATGCGCGGATGATAGGCCAGCGACCACATCAGGCCCTTCTGGTAGAGCCGGTGTCGTTCGATGATCTCCTGCCGCGTCTTCGCGTCACCTTCCGGGTACTGGTAGTTTTGACCGATAAAATCAGTCGAAAAGCCCTGCTTGTTATTCGTGTCGGTCTTGCGATTCGGCATCGCAGAATTGATCCACGGCACACGGGTCTCCCCCGCTTCGAAATTGCGAAACAGCAGCTCGTACCACTGCTCGTCATAGCCTTCAGGCTTCGCGAAGGGGATGCGGTTCTCGGGGTGATCGGTCAGGCACATGCGGAAGCAATACGCCTGCACGCGATGGTCGGCCGAGCCCTCTTTGCCGGGGCCTTTGGGGTCGACGAACGGCAATAGCCCGCTCGACGGATCGCCCGGGGTGACGTAGGGATCAACGCCTTTGACGAAGTTGTGATTACCCGCCTTAGGGCCTTCCGTCTGCACGCCAGCGAACGACTCGTCGTACTTGTCAATTCCCTCGCGGCCGACGGTGAACGAGACCTTAGCCAACGGTAGCAGATCGCCTTCGTAGGTTGCGTCGATGACGATCTTAGGCTCGTAAATCTGGCCAGATGAGGCGAGGACAAGCTTTATAACTGGTCCGCTATCTTCATCGGACTCGATCATTACTTCATCGATTGAGGTATTGTATTCGACCCGAATATCATGCTCGTCGACGTAGCCCTGCAGAATCTTCAGCGCCGCTGAGGGCTCGAAGGTCCACATCGTGTCTTCTTCCTCGGCGGTCTGGCTTTGGCCGCCGGAACGGTATTCCTCTTTCTTCTGCCACTTCCAATTAGCGGGGTCTTGGTAGTAGGTGCGGACGTCGCGATAGAACTGTCGCGAGAGCCCGCCGACCGCCTGTTTGTTGCCGATGTCGGTCTGGCCGAGGCCACCGGTGGTCAGGCCGCCGATGCGATCGGTCGGTTCGATCACCACGACCGACTTGCCCATCTTCTTCAGTTGCACCGCGGCGATAATCCCGGCGCTGGTCCCGCCGTAGATGACGACCTCAGGCTGATCGTCTGCAGCGTGCGCGACATTAAAATTCGAGGCCGGCGCGAAACAGATGGCGACGGCGAAAGTCATGAGAAGGCGGAGCGACATCTGCGATGAGACCTCGACATGTGTGGTGTATTGGTTAATACCACACATTGTTTCCGCGGGATGTCGGCCGTCGCAAGGGACGCCGATATTCAAAATCTACCGCAACCCGTCGAGCGCGCGGGTTTGGTCGGAGACGAGATGATTTTTCGACGGGATGAATTTGAAGGTTCGAGCGTCAGCCCGACTATACTTGCCGCCAATTTTTGCCTGCCGCCAGATCGTTGACCATCGATCGCCAAGGGAGCGGAGAATATACATTTCTTTCGACTCGTCGTAGCTGATCGTGTCGGCGCGGGCGTAGAAGCTGCGTCCCTCGAGCTCCGCGTTGCCTGCGGCCAGCAACTCGATTGTCGCGGCCTTGCCTTCTTCGCCTTTTTTCTGCGTGACCTGAAGCGATCGGCACCGCATCCACCCGCCTTCAGGCGGCAGCGCCTCCGGTTCGATTGTCGCGGTTCCGTCCGGGACAGGTCCGTAGAGAATCTGCACGCCGCCGTGGAACGTGGCTGTTTGCGGTCCGTCGGTCACTTGGCCATTCTTGCCGATGCGGCCCGACATATTGCCGCTGAAGTCGACCCGCGTGAACTCCCAGTTTGCCTCGTTCTTTTCCACGGTGGTGTTGGCGACGACGGTTGCTTCCACGCTCAGGTTGGCTCGGTCTCGTTCGCCCCGCCGCCATAATTTGACCCATCCGGGTCCTTTGGCGGTTGTCTTGCCGGTCACGTTGTCGACCTGGAATTCCCAGAACTTCGCCCGCCGCGTGCCTTTCTGAACGCCTTCTTCGAACTCGTAGCCGTCGACTTCGACGCCTCGGGTGCAAACGATCGATTCGACCTGCGGACCCTCGTCTTCGGAATCGTCAGCCGGTTCGATTGGCGATTCATTTCCGGTCACAGCCGTCGCTGAGGTCGTCGTGATCGAGTTCGACTTCTGCGATGAGCCTCCAAGGGGCCCGCCGCCGTCGAGCCCCGGGCCGTTCTCGGCGAATGAAATTCGTTCGGTCAGCCGGACGGTCATCTCGCTGCAGATCAATCGGTCGTCGTCCATAATCGTGCGGACTTCGCCAACGAAGTGGGCTTCGCGACCGTCGAAATTCATGCTTTCGGTCCACCACACATCGAGCCGCCCCGGTTCGTCGAGCTCTGCCCCGGAAGACGACTGCTTGACGGGGAGTTCCAGCAAGCCCGCACCGTCGACCCAGGCACGATTGGCACCGCGGTCCAGAGAGATCATGTCGGCTTGAATATGAGCGCCGCGATCACGGACGTGAGCCGGCTTGCCCATGACGTCAGCCAGTTGAGTTCCGTCCGGCTGCCTGCGGACGATGAGTTGGTCGCCGATGATGCGAAACTCTTCGTTGTCGGGGCGCTTCTTCCACATCTGCACATGGCCGGTCGTCACGATCTTACGTATTTGGTCGGACTGCTCAGTCTCGTCCTCGCCTTGGCTTGTCGCGTCAAGGCTCGAAGAGTTCGGCTTCCGTTCCACGGTGACGACGATCTTGTCAGCCACCATGCGATAAGGATCTTCGAGCGGTTCGTCACTCGGTTTCAGCGCGGTCACCCGCTGGGCCTGTCTTGGCGCTGCGACGTTCGTCGGTGAATCGGCAACTGACGCGAATCCGATGTTCCGATCGTTCTGCAGCAGCCCGCCCAATGGTTCGAGCCGACGACCCGAGTCCGGTTTGAGCGGCCGCGGCGGCGATGCGACCGGGTCGGCCGCGGGCACGAAGTCGACTTCCAGCAAGTCGGTTTGAGCGAGAAGCTGCGGGCTGATCAATGAGACCTGATCGCGGGCGACCATCTTCGACGGCTCGAAGTTGGAGGTGGACTCCTCATCAATTGGTGCGGAAGCGTCGGATATAAGGGCGTCCGAAGGGTCCCCTTCGACTGAGTCGGCATACATCGTCACGGTCTGACCGGCGAGGGCGAACTGCTGCCCCGGTCGGCGGACGAGTACGTCCTTAATCATCGTGATCGTTAGTTGCCCTTCACCGCCCACGCCGTTGCGGACGTTCATCTGATCCTTCCAGCGCGCATCGAAGTCCAGCTCACCTGTCTCCGGATCGAGCTGCCGCATCGAACCGCCTTCCAGACAATCAATATCGGTGAATGAACCCGAATCAGTGTGCCGGACGACAACCCGACCCGACGTCAACAGACTCGGGCCGCGGAGAACTCGCACCGGAACTGAACTATCAAAGACGAGCGTTCCGTTTGCGACGTCGTAGGTCGCCGTCTCCGCAAATATTTTGGTGTCGTTGGTCGGCGACGAGACGGCCAACGGAGAGCCGACGGCGATCAGCTTTTGCGGCGACAGGCCGGGATCAACCGGCTGACCCGCCACTTCGCCCGGCGGGAGATTGGCCAATTCCTCCCGTCGTCGCTGCGCGGCTTCTTCCGACTCATCATCCTTCGGCGAAAGCTCGATCGTCAGCGTATTGCAATGCAGGGTATCGGGGGCGCCGTCATCGACCGGACGGTAGACGCGGACGTTCTCGGAGAACGAGGCCACGTTTGTGGCCGGGTCGAATTCGAACGGGCCATCACTAACGACGCGGATCGGCTTGTCGGACTCGTCACCACCGCTCGATTCGTCCGTCGCCTCTTCCGACGTTTTGCGGTCGGTCGTGGCTGCGGCATCGGTTCCCGGAAGCGTCGTCCCTGTCGTCGCCAAGTGAGTGTCGACTTCGCGGCGGACGTGAATGCGGCCCAAACCGCTGAAGGCCACCGTTTCGAACGCCTCGGCGGGTCCGGCTCGAAACAGGTCGATTTCGACGCCGCGGCCTTTGCCATGATGAGGACCGTATTGAAACTCGATCCGCTCGTCGCTCCAGATCTTTTGTGTCTGCTCATCAAACGCGAAGTTGCTACCGGAAATCAGCAGCCCGTCTTTGCCGCGAATCGTCACCGGGCCTTCGAGTGCCCCGAATTGGATGCGGCCGGGGTTCGAATCGGCGATTCGAACAGCACCTTGAAAGCGGAGGTAGGCCGAAGCGGCCGTAACCGTAATCGGTCGCGTGTCTTCGCCGCCGTTTTCACCCCCGCCGGTGCCCTGCAAAATCATCGCGAACGGTCGCATCCGAATCGCATGATCGTCCTCGACCGTTTCCCACGCGTTGGTAAACAGGACGGCCTGATCATTCCTCAGTTGGTAATTCGCTGTTTGAGCCCATGGCTCGTCTTCCAGGAACTGCTCCGCGGATCGGCGGTTGTGCGATGGCTGCGGCGCGGGAGCCGTTGACGTACCGGCCAAGTTGCCGATCGGCTCAGGTGTTTCGAATTCAAACAGTGGTCGCGTCAGATGCGCGTAACCGAAGCTTAGTCCGCAGATGATCGCCGTCACGCCGAGCGTGAAGGCTGCGAATTTCAGTCCGCCGCTTGAGTTTTTGCGGGCGTTTGCGTCACTCATACCGGCCGTCCGTTGTCGGGGTGACCGGGGTAGTAGGGTGCGTCGGCGATGATGCGTGCTCCGCTTCCGGCACGAGTCCGAGCACGTCGGTCACGTCGATCAGCCCCACGGGGCGTCCTTCCGAATCGACGACGGGTAACTCGCTCAGCTTTCGCGCCGACAAAATTTCGACCGCCACTTCCAACATGCGGTCCGACGTGACGGTGATCGGGCGATGTGTCATCACACTGGAGATCGGTTCGTCGAGCCGTGTTTCTTCGCGGCGTTCCAATAATCGGGCCAGATCGCTGTCGGTGAACAGGCCGGTCAGCAGTCCCTCGTCATCAACGAGCATAACGGCCCCGGTGCGTCGGCCCGGTCGAGCCGATTCGGCCAGAACGTCACGTACGGCGGTATTCTGCGACGAGATTCGCAATTCCTCCCCGGTCCGCATGACGTCCTTGATCCGTGACAGACGACGGCCAAGGCTGCCGCCGGGATGGAACAGGGCGAATCGCTGCGGCGTGAACCCGCGGCGCCGGCTCAGCGTGACGGCGAGTGCATCGCCCAAGGCGATCATGACCGTCGTACTTGTCGTGGGAGCAAGATTGTGATCGTCGACTTCGACCTGCTTGCCGATCTCGATCGTCACTTGAGCCGCCGCTCCGAGCGTGCTGCCCGCGCTGGCCGTCACAGCGACGACCGGCACGCCCATCCGATCGAGCAGCGGCAGCAAGCGATTGAGTTCATCGGTCTCGCCGCTGTGCGACAGCGCGATGACGACGTCGTCCTCGTGGACGCAGCCGAGGTCACCGTGCACGGCTTCGGCCGGATGCAACACATGGGCGCGAATGCCGAGCGATGACAGGCTCGCGGCGATTTTCTGGCCGACCAGTCCTGCCTTGCCAATCCCGGTGACGATTACGCTGCCGGTCACGGAGTCGATCAGATCGACGGCTGCGCAAAACGAAGTATCGAGCCGTGAGGCCAACGATTCGAGGGCGTTCGCCTCAACGCGCAAAATGTCTCTGGCAGAACGGAGTTGTTCGACGTGATCGAACGGGACGACGCTGCGAGCGGCCGCGGACATGAACTGTGGCCCCGGAAAATGATATCGGCGCAGGGCCGACCGGAATATGGCGGGGGCGGAGTATAGGTGCGCACCGCGATTTGGGTCAATGTGCGGTTGGGCGTCGTAAACCCATACGCCACAGAAGTTTGGGAATACCACCCGTGGGGCGGGCTGTGCCCGCCAAAGCGAGGAGCGGGGATCGGGAAGCGAGAAGCGAGAAGCGAGAAGCGAGAAGCGAGAAGCGAGAAGCGAGAAGCGGGAAGCGAGAAGCGAGAAGCGAGAAGCGAGAAGCGAGAAGCGAGGAGCAAGGAGCAAGGAGCGAAACCCGCGGCAGGCACAGCCCGCCCTACATTCCCCAACAAGCCGAGGTTCCTGTGAACCGCGGATCAAACGCGCGGTTGAACTTCGAATAACTCGTCGGGCATCGCAACGCGCTCGGCCACCTCTCCTAAGGAACAGGTGCTTGTCGCAGCGCCTCCCGACATTAATAAGGCCGATCCGACGTCAGGTACTCGACCAATCGTTCGACATACTTATTCGCTCGTCCCGATGTCTTGCCGTCGCGAAGGGGCAGGTTCTTAATCGTCGCGATGCGTTGTTCGCTGAGTTCGCCCACGTGCGTGAGCGCATTCAGCGCGGCGTCGGCGACGTAGTTGCCGTGCTTGCGGACGTCGGCGAGGCCCATGAGGAGGTCGATCGCTCGTTCGCGGTCGGACTTTTTGCCGAACCGGGCGACCGCTTCGGCGGCGACGATCTGCACCGAGGGGGAGTCGTCGCTGAGGGCATCGAGCAGGACGGCGTAATGGTCGGAGTCGCCGCCGATCTTCGCAATTAATAAACCGGTGATCGCCCAATAACGAACTCCAGGATTGGAAGCCGAGCGGTAGGTCTTCGCCAGCGACGGATTCCAGTGCGAGGGGTTCGCCTGCTCCGAAGCGAGGTACGCCGTCCCGAACAGTTCTTTGAGTGGGTACCGCTCAGAGTCGTGACAGAACTCATAGGGCGACAGTTCCCCGCGCTGCCGATGCAGCATTTCTTCGGGATAGAAACCAGTGTCTCGAATGGCGAAGACATGCTCCTTTAGGGCAACGCGAAGTTCGCGTATCTTCGATCGCCGCAACGGGTCTTCAATCAAGTTGCGAGTTTCATCGGGATCGTTCTTCAGGTCGTAAAGTTCCTCCGGTGCCTTCTCCTCCCAGAAGGTCGACTGCGCGTCGTTCAACTTTCCTGCCTGAAACTGCTCGTTCCACACTTGCGTTGTCGGCGTTTGATACTGGTAGGCAAGAAATGCCCCCGGCGTGCGGTGCGGCATGAAGTTGCGGACGTAAACGTACCGTCCGTCGGTCACGCTGCGGACCATGTCGATCCGCTCGTCCATCCGGCCGCGATAGCCGAACAGATATTTCTTCTCCGGGCCGTTTTGCTCCCCGAGAAACGGGGTGCCCTGCATGTAGTCCGGCACGTCGATGCTTGCGAGTGACAGCAGTGTCGGGGCGAGATCGACGAAGGCGGTGAGGCGTACGACCTTCAAGCCCGGCTCGTAGTCGCCGGGGAACATCGAGCGGTACTTCTCGGGGATTCGGATCACGAGCGGCACGTGCAGGCCGCTGTTCTTCGGCGAGCGCTTGCTCCGCGGCATGCCCGAGCCGTGATCGCCGTAATAGAACACGATCGTGTCTTCGGCGAGGCCGTCTTCTTCGAGCTGCCTGAGGACTTCACCGACCTGCCGATCCATCTCGGTGATCTTGTCGTAATACTGAGCCCAGTCGCGGCGAACCTCCGGCGTGTCGGGATGATAGGCCGGGACCCGAACTCCCGCCGGATCATGCACCGGCGTGTGAGGCCGCATCCGCAGTTTGCTTTCGTGGCTCGTCGTGAAGTTCGTGATGCAAAAGAACGGCTGGCCTTCGCTCCGCTGCCGCCAGGGATACTTCCCTTTCTTCCCGTCCCACAGCTTGCCTGACTTCTCGACGTTGTAGTCTTCCTTCGTCCAATTCGAGGTGAAGTAGCCGTTGTCCCGCATGATCTTCGGATACAGATCGAAGCCCGGCGGCATTGGGACGCCGCTGCGCATGTGCTCGCCACCCACGCTCGTGGCGTACATGCCGGTGACGATTGTCGTTCGGGCCGGCGCGCAAACCGGGGCGTTCGACCAGCACTTCTGATAGATCAGTCCCTCGGCAGCGAGGCGATCAATATTCGGCGTATCGGCGTATTCGTCGCCGTAGGCGCCGATGTGAGGGCCGTTGTCTTCGCTGGTGAGCCAGAGGACGTTTGGTCGATCGGCGGACTGAGCAGCAGCGGAAACCGCGGCAAGACAAAACAAAGCAAGCAGCGACAGACGCATAGTTGAGCAACCTCGAAGGGGCGGGACAGATCAGTCCCCATTGAAGTGAGTCGATAGAGGACTCGCAAGGTTGCGCCGCCCAGGGTGCGATCGGAGCTATTGATGTCGATGAGCGCCGGCACTCGTTTTCGCCGCGGGATCGCTCGGAGCGTTTACTGAAAACTGGTCGCCGAATGCACCGGTCAGGGCGGGGCATTTCGCGAGTTGGAAGCTAAATCGCGCAACTCCGAGCCTATCAATAGACGCCGTTCTACTTTCAAGCCAAAGAAGCCATGAGTGTTTGGACCCAGCAAAACGCGTTGCGGTACGTCACTGAGCCGAGCCACACCGGTGGTGCGGCGCTCTCCGACAATTTTCGCTGGCTTGCCGGGAATTTACCGGCTGCCGTTTCGATCGACGGCGATCACAACGCCCAGCCCGGAGAGTTCGTGATCTGTGATACGTCGGCCGGAGGGTTGACGGTCACTTTACCTGACACACCCCTTGCCGATAGCCGCGTCGGTGTCTTCTTCGATCAAGGGACCGCTCGCCTGACCGTGCATGCGGGAAACGGCACGATCGTCGGCGGCGGGAGTACGATCACGCTCTTCGTTTCGGCCGAAATTGCGGGAAGCGGCGATGGAGTTGCGCTGCGTCATCTCGGTGGCGGTCGCTGGCTCATCGAGCACGACGGGCGACGGACGCATCGCTGTCGACTCGATCGACAGAACCCGCAAACACTTGCCAATGGCGTGGCCACAAAAATCGAATTCGACGCAACGAACTTCGACATCGGCGGAATGGCTGACTTGAGCGGTGACCGAATCGTGATCCAACGCGATTCCATCTATTCAGTCGAAATTTTCTGCGCGGTCGACGGTTGGCTTGGCGCCGGCACCTACTTCATCCTGACGGCATCGGCGACGGGATCGAGAATCTTGGAAAAAGTCGTCGTCGGCAGTGCCACCAGTTCTTGGCTCGCGGGCGAAGTCGCGACCACGTTGCCGCTCGCAGCAGGTGCCGTGATAGAAATGAACATTTTCCAGTCGAGCGGCGCAAATCGCCAAACGTCGCCAGCGTCATTCAAGCTCCCGAATCTCGTGGTCACCGAACTTCGACGCTAAAGCGGTTGCCTTCAATTGGTGGCTTTCAGAACCGCAATGCCGGCAAGTTTGAAAAAAATCGCCAGCGGAAACTGCGAGACTTGCGCGAAAATCGCTCTGCGATCTTTTCGATCGCCAATCGCTACGGCTCATTCCGCGAATTTGTGGGGAAATCACAAAGCGGTACACTCCGCGTCGGCTCCGCCAACACTTCGGCCAACGTGGTCCGGGCGAAAGCGGATTCCACCTGCTCCAGTGCCGCATCGAGTCGGTGGTGCAGCGGGCAAAGGTTGGCACCATGTGCCTTAAGTTGCAGGGGACAAGTCCGGATTCGTTCGATCGGATCAACAGCGTTGACAACCTCCAGAATCGTCAATTCAGCCGGGTCACAATTCAGGCAGACCCCGCCGCCAGCACCGCGAGTGGTCTTGATGATGCCGGCCTTGGACAACGCCTGAAGCACCTTCGTCAGATAGGCCCGCGGCACCTGAGTGACCTCGGCCACTTCATCCGTCCGCAACAAAGCGGGCGACCGCTGCGCCAGCAGCACGACCGAACGGAGCGCGTATTCGACGGTTTGGGAAATCATCACGCCTTAAAGTGGACGTTGACATCCACTTTTTCCGCCGGTAGGTTTTTGAATCGGATGAAGTGGTCCAGTTTAGCCGGGCCTTGTCCGATGTCCACACGCTTTCGTTCACGCTCTCACTGAAGAGGTCTGCCATGCAACACATCGACGAGCCGAAACTGGAAGAGGATCTCGCCTACCGATTCGGCTATCTGGCCGAGTTTATCGGATTCGGGGAAGACGACGTCGCCGCCGTCCACGGGGCCGCGCCCGCTGTTGCGCCGCTGGTGCCGTCGCTCGTCGATGCCGTCTACGAAAAACTCTTCAGCTACGATGCGACGAAGCGACACTTCGTCCCGCGTCAACACGGCTACGAAGGCGACGTGCCGCCGAGTATCGAAGAGTTGACCGTCGATCATCCGATGATCGCCTTCCGTAAGCAGCATTTGGGACGCTATCTGCAAACGCTCGTCACGAAGCCTTACGACGGAAAGATGGCGGAATACCTCGACATGGTCGGCAAGATTCACACGCCCAAAGCCGGAAGCCAGCAACTGCACGTTCCGCTTGTCCAAATGAACGCGCTGATGGGATTCGTCGCAGATGCCTTCGTGGCGACAATCACGGGGCTGGGACTCGATCGCGAAACGGAAGTCCGCACGCTCCGCGCATTCAACAAGCTGCTGTGGATTCAGAACGACCTCATCACGCGGCACTATCAAAATCTCGAACAAGATCGATAGGGTCGGACGAAGGAGCTGTGCAAGCCGAGAAAGCGTCGACGCCGGGACGCCGATGAGGGCCGTCTGCCGACTTCGGACCGCCGTTACTATAATCCGATTCGGCTTTAGCGGCCGAATACGGCGTTGTCGCGGAACATTTCTGCCCGGTCGAGCAGGTCGTCGGTCGGCACGGAGATCATCGGTCGCAAGTTGTAGGCGACCTTCTGACGATTCGTGATCATGACCGGTGAGAGATTCTCCGAGAAGAAGTCGACCCCGAACCATTGATACGGCGGGGCTTTGAACTCCTGCATTGTGGTCAGAGTCTCGTAGCCGTCTTTGATCAACGTAATTTCGCGCTCGGCGTAGTAGGTGAAGTCGATCGAGGCCGGCGTGTATCCGACCTCTTCACCATCAACAAGCACAAACGCCCCGGGCGGATTGGATTGGATCGTCAGCCGCCGCTGCACCGAATTACATCCGGTAGCGAACACAGTCGACAACGCGATCACCACGCCGATCAGCGCCCGTCGCCGTCCGAATTGGCCGTGGCGATACGCCATTGACCCGGTCTGTTCGTTAAGAATCGAGGCTGTCGGCAGAAACAGTGTGGGGGTGATCATCGGATTCGACGCGAATCCTTTCGAGAGGCCAATCCCCGTGAGGAAGGGACAGACTCTGCCCGATGCGCGGCGGGATTGTAGCGAACTGACCCGCTGCCGCAAGAGGGGTCCGAAAGCTGGGTATTGGGTCAGTTCGCAGGGATCAGAAGTTCGGGAGGGTGGCTGCGGACGGCGTTCTTACGACGCCCACGGGGAACTTGTCACTACCGACGCCTTCGCTAGACCGTCCAAATTCGAGATATTTCGTTCCGGGGGCGGCGAAAGCGCCGTCCCCGGCCACCCGCCGCAAGATGGGTCCGAAAGCTGGCGGTCACGCACATTTCGCTGGAGAAGATTCGAACGACGCGGGGACGCGATCAATTCGCGAAACGGGCCCTCGTGGGGGCACTGAGTAAGAATACTAATTTCAGTGGAGACATCGAGTTTAGCGCCGAATGGTCCGAAGACAGTTCCTTCTATCGACTGCTTCGTTACCATACCGCCCGAGAAGGCAAGACGAACTTCGGGTCCTCCCGCGGCCCGCGACCCTTCCTCGGCCCGCGACACTGAGAAATTCATGCGGTTTGATCAATCGGTCCGTTACGCGACCGTCAGCGACGTCGGCTTGCGGCGCCAGAACAACGAGGATTCGACGACGACCCGCGTCGCGTCGGATGCCGAAACGTTTGAGTTGCGCGGCCATTTATTCGTCGTTGCCGACGGAATGGGTGGGCACGCCGTCGGCGAACTCGCCAGCGGAATGTGCACAGACGTATTGCCGCAGTCCTATTTGAAGTCAAAACTCGATTCGCCCGGCGAGGCGCTGGTCGAAGCGATCACCAATGCCAACGCGGCGATCCACGAAAAAGGAGAGATGAACTCCGATTTCGGCCGCATGGGGACGACCTGTTCGTCGCTCGTGCTCTCTAAAGACGGGGCCTACGTCGGACATGTCGGCGATAGCCGCTGCTACCGAATTCGTCGTGGTCGCATCAATCAACTGACGTTCGACCACAGCCTGCAGTGGGAACTGGCGCGGCGCAAGGGCATCAGCGTCGACGTGGCCGAGATGTACGAGCCGCGAAATATAATCACGCGGTCGCTCGGGCCGGAACCGAAGGTCGACGTCGACCTCGAAGGACCGTTTCAAATCCTGTCGGACGATGTCTACGTCCTCTGTTCCGACGGGCTGACGGGTCACGTGACCGACCCGGAAATCGGGGCCATCGCCGGATCATTGCCCCCGGCCGAGGCGTGTCGTCTTTTGGTCAATCTGGCCAACGTCCGCGGTGGATCGGACAATATTTCGGTGGTAATCGCCCGAGTCGGGAAGCGACCGGCCGGAGCTCCGGAGCCGGAACCGGTTGACCCAACCGAGCCGACGAACATCTGGCTGCTCGCCGGAGCGTGGGGCGTTTCGGGCATCTTTCTGCTCGGCATCGTCCTGATTCTGTTCCAGCGTTATGTCCCCGGAACGATTATCGTCGGGCTCTCCGTCATGGCCTTGGCGGGGATCGGCTTTCGCCTGTGGCAACTGTGGTTCCGGTCGTCCTCAGAAACGACCCTGCATGAAACAGGAAGCAGCGCGACCCGCACATGGAAGGCCTATCGCGCCGCGACGGCTCAAATCGACGTCCCGTTTGCGAGGCACCTCGCCCAGATCGAGTCCGACCTGCACAGGGCCGCCGAAGAGGAAAGTTGGCCCCTGACCTCCGGCGAGCACGAAAGGCACTATCAACGGGCCTCAAAAGCGATGGCCAAGGGGGACACCCGAAAAGCCGTTGCGGAATACGCCGCCGCCATCGACTGTCTGATGAAAGGCATGCACCGCCACCGCAAACGTCGCAAGCAGGCCACGCTCGGAAGCGGCGAAGCCGCAGAATGACCGGCGACATCAATGCGCCGACTGCTGAGAGCTGAGAGCTGAGAGCTCAGGAGCAAAAAGCGGCTTCTCCCCGGAGACGGCCGCGGCTCCAACTCGCTATCGCTCCGTTCGGACGGATTCGCTACGGTCTCGCCCCCGGCCTCCTCGCGAGACCGGTCGTGACTTCGAACTCGAACCGATCAATTCCCGGAACCGACTTCATGGCAACGGTTTCCGTTCCACGAGACACCTCACTGCATCGCTTGGGGCGCGTCACGCTGCACACCGTATGCGGCTTGGGCGATCTCACGTTATTTGCGCTGAACGTCATCCGGAGTTCGCTCGCCGGGCGTCCGCGGCGGTCGGTCACGCTGACATGCATGTACGAGATCGGCGTGCTCAGCCTGCCGGTCGTCTTGGTGACCGGCGGATTCATCGGCATGGTCCTGGCCGTTCAAAGCTTCGACCAACTGCGGTTGATGAGGCTCGAAAACCGACTCGGATCGGTCATTAATATCACGATCGTTAAAGAACTCGGACCGGTCCTGGCCGCGACGATGCTCGCCGGTCGTGTCGGATCGGCGATCGCTGCCGAACTCGGCACGATGCGGGTGACCGAACAGATCGACGCCCTCCGGGCCCTCGGTGCGAACCCGATTCGTCACCTCGTTGTGCCGCGGTTTCTCGCCTGCCTCTTGTTGATTCCTTTGCTGACCGTCCTCGCCGACGCGATGGGTATCTTCGGCGGCTGGTTCTTCGGCACGCAAGTCCTCGGTGTGAACAGTTTCTTCTACTGGCACCACACGCTCGTCTATATCACCGCCTATGACTTTATGAGCGGTCTGATCAAATCCGTCTTCTTCGGAGCATCGATCGGCCTGATCGCCTCCCATCAGGGCTTTCAATGCGGAAGCGGAGCCGAAGGTGTCGGCCGCGCCGCGACGCAAGCCTTCGTCTTTTCGTTCGTGAGCATTTTGGTTCTCGACTTTCTGATCGGGATCGTCGTCAACCGGCTCTTCTTCCTGCTGTGGCCCGTCCCGTCGGCCTTTGGTTGATCGTCCCTCACTGCGCCCCTGATCAATGACATCTGCGAACGAACAATGACATCTGTGACCGAACAATCCGCCGCGGTTCACCAAACTGCCGAAGCGACGCCGTGCATCTCGCTGGTCGATGTGTGGCGCACCTTCGGTAAGACGGTGATTCTACGCGGCATTGATATCGAATTGTGGAAGGGCGAAACCCTCGTTCTCATTGGTGAGAGCGGCTGCGGCAAAAGCGTTACGATGAAGTTGATGATGTCGCTGCTTAAACCGACCAGCGGCTCGGCTTATTGGAACGGGGACTGTGTCAGCGATTTGAGTGATCGCGAAATTACGCAGCGTCGACTGAGATTCGGCTACCTCTTCCAGGGCGCCGCGCTGTTCGACAGCCTGACCGTCTTCGAGAACGTCGCTTTCGGACTCCGGCAGAATACGCGGATGTCCGAGCGCGAGATCGATCAGATCGTCCGCGAGCGCGTGCGTGAAGTCGGGTTGCCCGATGCCGCCTGCGACCGCAAACCCGCGGAACTATCCGGCGGCATGAAAAAACGCGTCGGCCTCGCAAGAGCCCTCGCGCTCAGTCCCGAGGTCATGTTTTATGACGAGCCGACGACGGGACTCGACCCCGTCATGAGCGACGTCATCAACGAACTCATCCTTCAGACGGCCGAACGCCAGGGCGTCACCAGTGTCGTCGTGACGCACGACATGCACACCGTCGATCGCGTCGCCGACCGCGTCGTCATGCTCTATCCGGCCGCCCGACTCGAACCGGATGAGCCGCAAGTCATATATGAAGGCACGCCGGAAGATGCTCTCGACAGTGATGACGACCGTATCCGTTCATTCGTTCGAGGCGAATCGAAATCACGACTTGCTGAGTTAAGCATGTCTTAATTCATCTATTAATTTCTCGGCAGCGCGGCGACCATTCGAGAAGCGAGAAGCGAGGAGTATGGCGCGCTCAAGACTCTAACGACAAAACTTCCGGCCGAATCCATTTCCACAGCCTTTCCAACGTACTGCACCAATGAGTGAACGCCAGCTTCAATTTCGAGTCGGCATCTTTACGGTCTTCGCGATCGTCGCGGCTTCCGCCATGGTGATCGCCTTCGGAAAGGTCGACTCTTTATTCGACGAGTCGTATCAAATTGCCGTCCACTTCGAGAAAGCGCCCGGAATCTTTCCGGGGACGCCGGTTCGCAAGAACGGCATTTCGATCGGAAAGGTCGTCGACATTCGCTTCGATGACGAACATGGCGGAGTGATCATTGTCGCCGATATCCAGCAACACGTTAAACTGCGGACGGATGCCAAACCGCTGCTCCAGCGGACGCTCATCGGCGACGCGAGCATTAACTTTGAACCGGGGACATCGCAGGAATTTGTTAAGCCCGGACAGCAGCTTCACGGCGTTCCGCCGATCGACCCGATGGAGATCGTCGGACGCCTTGAGACACAGTTTTCCGACGCGGTCGCTTCGCTCGAACAAACGAGTATTGAATACCGGTCACTGGCCAAAAACGTCAACGGGCTGATCAACGAGAACCGCGGCCAGATCGAAGTCATCATCGCCAAAGCGGCGACTTCGCTCGACGAGTTCGCCGTCACCATGCGAGGGATGCAGAACGCCATCGACGCCGCCAACGCCCTGGTGGCCGATGAGGCAAACCAGAAAGCGATTAAAGAAACTCTGCAAATTCTGCCCACACTCGTCGAAGATACCCGCAAAACGGTCAACGCCGCGCAGCGCACGATCTCAAACATCGACGAGAATATGATTAATCTTAAGAATGTGACGGGGCCGCTGGCCGAGCGTTCCGAACGCATGACAGCTCGTGTCGAATCGATTCTGGTCAGCGCGGAAGGCTTCGCCGCCGAACTCGATAAGTTTGCCCACCTCGTCAACGACGGCGACGGCAGCCTGCACTTGCTCGCATCCGACCCGAAGCTCTACAAGAATCTTAATCGATCGGCCGAGTCGCTCAGCGTATTGCTGTCGAATCTCGGGCCTGTTCTGCGCGACCTGCGTGTCTTCAGCGACAAAATCGCCCGTCATCCCGAGTTGATCGGCGTTCGCGGTGCCCTGCGAGGCAGCGACGGTCTTAAGAGCGATACCCGGCCAGTCCCGTCGCCACCGGAACGCACTTCGAACGGCTCATCAAGCCGCGCGGGGCGATCCGACTTCCGCTGACGTGCGGCACGCCGACACGAATTGAGCGCGCTTCCTTTCGGTTTCGACGCAACCGAATTACAACAGGGGCATGACCGCTCGCCTGTTCTTTTTTTCCGTCACCTCCGCGCTCGCCGGCTTTTTGTTCGGCTTCGATACCGTCGTCATTTCCGGTGCGGAAAAGCAAATCCAGTCGATCTGGGGTTTGAGCGACCTGTTGCACGGCGCCGCGATGGGGGCCGCACTGTGGGGTACCGTCATCGGTTCCCTTTGCGGCGGATGGCCGACCGATCGCTTCGGACGTCGCCCCACATTGATTGCGATCGGTTTCCTCTATTTTGTCTCGGCGATCTGGTCGGCCCTCGCACCCGACGTCTATTCATTCATGATCGCTCGGCTGATCGGCGGCCTTGGCGTCGGTATCACCACTGTGGCCGCTCCGCTTTATATTTCTGAGATCGCGCCGCCGAAAATTCGAGGCAGTCTCGCCGGACTATTTCAGTTCAATATCGTATTCGGCATCGTTGTGGCACTGCTGTCAAATTATCTGCTATCAGAAATCGGACCATCGGCCTGGCGATGGATGCTCGGCGTCGAAGCAGCCCCGGCTTTAATTTACACGGCATTGTGTCTGTGTCTGCCAGAAAGCCCTCGCTGGCTGATCGGAGCCCGAGGTGATCGGCTCGGCGGTAGAAACGTCTTGCTTCAAATTGATCCTCACCGGACTGATGAAGAAGTTAATCGACTGGTCGAAGAGATCGAAAACGCAACGTCAGAGGGCGATCGAAACGATGCATTTTTCTCAACGAAACTGACGCGACCAATTCTACTGGCATTTCTGATCGCATTTTTTAATCAAATGTCGGGCATCAATGCGATCTTCTATTTTGCCCCGAGGATTTTCGAACTCGCGGGACTCGGTCAGTCGGCCGCGCTGCTGCAATCGGTCGGCATCGGAGTCACGAATCTTATTTTTACCTTTGTCGGTTTATGGTTAATTGATCGCCTCGGACGCCGGACCCTGCTGCTGATCGGCGGCTTCGGCTATATCGCCTCTTTGGGAACTTGTTCGTGGGCGTTCTATAATGAGCATTTCTCGATTATCCCGGCTTGCATCTTTGTTTTTATTGCGTCCCACGCGATTGGCCAGGGCACTGTGATCTGGGTGTTCATCGCCGAAATATTCCCGAATCGCCATCGTGCCGCCGGGCAATCGCTGGGTAGCTTTACCCACTGGATCTTCGCGGCACTGCTGACAACGCTGTTTCCAAAGATGGTTTCCCTCTTCGTGCCCGGCACCGTCTTCCTCTTCTTCTGCAGCATGATGATGCTGCAACTGGCGTGGATCATCCTGTTCGTCCCTGAGACCAAGGGCGTACCCCTTGAAGAAATCGAACGTCGGATGGCACCGAGGCAACACTCGCCGGACAAGCAACTTTAAGAGATAGAATTAATGAATCGCTCGCTCCAGTATCTTTCAGCAGCCGTAATGTTCCTGCCCGGTATGCTAACGAATGCGGCCGCGGCGGATGACCGTCCGAATGTCATCTACATTATGGCCGATGACCTCGGCTATGCGGACCTCGGGTGTTACGGATCGGAAATTGAGACGCCCGTGCTGGATCAACTGGCGGCCGAAGGACTGCGGCTGCGCCAGTTCTATAACACGGCGAAGTGTCACTCATCCCGTGTTTGCTTATTAACGGGACTGTATTGCGGCCAGGCGGGCGATGAAGCCATGAATCGCGGCGTGACAATCGCCGAGGTCGCACGGCAAGCCGGGTACTCGACTCAGATGTCCGGGAAGTGGCACCTTAGAAAGCAGCCGACCGATCGCGGGTTTGATCGCTACTATGGGCACCTCAGCGGAGCGACCAATTTCTTCACCGGTGATGACACCTTCCGGTTAAACGGTAAAAAGTGGGATGACTTCGGCCCTGACTATTACACGACCGATGCCATCACCGATTACGCACTCACATTCTTAGATCAAGCGAGGCAGGAAGAGAAACCGTACCTGCTCTACGTCGCCTACAACGCACCGCACTATCCGCTGCAGGCCCCTGAAGAAGACGTGAAGAAATACCGCGGCCGATATTCTGTGGGATGGGATCGCATCCGAGCGGACCGGCATCAGCGGCAGGTGAAATTGGGCATCGCCGAGAAACAATGGGGGTTGAGTCCGCGACCGAAGGACGTGAAGGCGTGGGAGGACTTGACCGACGAGCAGCAAGACTGGGAAGACTTTCGCATGGCGACTTACGCCGCGATGGTCGACCGCATGGATCGCAACATCGGGCGTCTGATCGCCGACCTAAAATCGAATGGCGAAATCGACAATACGCTGATTGTATTCTGCTCAGACAATGGTGCCTGCCCGTTCGAGCGAACCAGAGGCAAGCAATATCAACCCTGGGATTCCCGATCCTATTGGACCTATGACAAGGGCTGGGCCCACGTCGGCAATACGCCGTTTCGCCTCTATAAACAGAATCAGCATGAAGGGGGAATCTCTTCGCCCTGCATCGTGCATTGGCCGAATGGCTTGAAGACCGATCCGGGTTCGATCTCCGATCAACCCGCGCACTTAATTGACCTGATGGCGACACTCGTCGATGTGGCGGGTGCCGAATATCCAACCTCTTATAACGACCGAGCCGTCGAACCGCTGCAAGGCGAGACCTTAAGACCGATTTTCGCGGGTAAGGAGCGGGAGCCGCATGAGTGGCTTTATTTTCAATTCTCGACAAACCGGGCGATACGACGCGGCGATTTGAAACTGGTCACGCCGCGGGCGGCCCCGTGGGAGCTCTACGACGTCGCGAAAGACCGAACGGAGATGCACAACCTGATCGACAAAAACGCCGGCCTTGCCGCGGAATTAAAGGAGCTTTGGTATGACATCGCGGAAAATGTCGATCAGTTGAGCGGCAAGATGCTCAAACCAGTGCGAAGGGAAAAGCGTCCGGCGGATCAGTAGAGAATCAGTTCCGAAAAAGTATGCTCTCTCTCAGGTGGCCGGGGACGGCGCTTTCGCCGCCCCCGGAACGCAAACCCTCGGCTCTTCGCGTAATCTCAGCCGACACAAGATCGCTGTGGGCGTCGTAGAGACGCCGTCCACATTCATCCCACTCGAGTATTTCGCTTGTCCAAACTGACTTGACTATTGCCGGATCAATAGGGCATCTGGACTGGATTCGAAATACGCAATCAACTGTTCGACTCTTCCGACTCGGGATCGGGAAGCCTTACAAGTAACCACGTCTGCGTCATCACGTCACCGAAGTGGACCAGGGCGGTCGAGTCCTCTTGAGAGAGATTGCCGAGCGTCGTTTCCATCACAATTTCGGTGTTTTCGCCGTCGGCGAAGGTGAACGCGGCCCGTTGCGTTTCTTTATCGACCGTTCCCTCGATCGGCCGTGTCGTATCGGTTAGTTCATTATAGAAGGTCCCTGCGATCACGCCGTCCTTACTGACGGCGAGCTGCAGATATCGATATGATTTTTCGGCGTCTTCGGCCGCAATCGCGAACACGCCGAGCGGCTTCCATTCGATCTGTTCGGCCTGTTCCTCGGTCACCTCCGGCGCCGCCTTCGCCAGCGTGACGGCTTGGTCATAATAGGTCTGCGAACTGACGGGGGAGCCTTCCACGTAGACGGTGTCGCCCTCGTAGTAGACGTTCCCCCCGGTGCCGTAGGTGTAATAAACGGGCTCGGACCATGCCGTGCCGACCATCCAGCCGGTTAAGCCGGCGAAGGTTGTCGCCCCCCACCAATATCCGCGCGGGCGATTCACCCAACCGGCATGGTAGCCCCAATACCGGCGATTGTTGACGTTGACGCGACCATTCCACCAGTTTCGGTCAAAGGTCGGGCGATTCGGTCGATAGCCGGGACGGTTTCCATAGCCGGGTCGGCCGGGCAGGGTTGTCGGGCGGCTGCGAAAATCATTTCGAATATTGACGGCTGTGTTCTTCCGATCGCCTCGATTGTCGATATTAATGCGGTTTCCCGAATTGGAGTTATTAACCCGATTGCGTATCGAGTTGCTAAAGTCGGGCCGATCACCACCGGGCCGATTGCCAAGGTTTGGACGGTTGCCGCCGCCAATATTCGGTCGGTCTCCAATACCGGGCCGATTACCGATGTTTGGACGATCGCCACCACCGGGCCTGTTGCCGATGCCGGGACGATCTCCACCGCCGATGTTCGGTCGGTCCCCGCCGCCCGGACGATTGCCGATGCCGGGTCGATCTCCACCGCCGATGTTCGGTCGGTCCCCGCCGCCCGGACGATTGCCGATGCCGGGTCGATCTCCGCCGCCGATATTCGGTCGATCTCCGCCGCCGGGCCTGTTGCCGATGCCTGGGCGGTCTCCACCGCCGATACTCGGACGGTCTCCACCGCCGGGCCTGTTGCCGATGCCTGGGCGATCTCCGCCGCCGATATTCGGTCGATCTCCGCCGCCGGGCCTGTTGCCGATGCCGGGTCGATCTCCACCACCGATATTCGGACGGTCCCCGCCGCCGGGACGATTGCCAATGTTGGGCCGGTCCCCGCTGCCGGGACGATTACCAATACCGGGCCGATCACCGCCCCCGAAATTAGGCCGGTCCCCGCCGCCGGGACGGTTGCCAATGCTCGGCCGATTGCCGCCGATATTGCCGGGCGGCGTGGATGGTCGGTTTCCTCCGATATTGGGCCGATTTCCACCTCCGATATTGGGTCGATTTCCGCCGCCAGTGTTCGGACGGTTTCCGCCGCCGAAATTAGGACGACTTCCGCCGCCAGCGTTTGGTCGACTTAATGATGGGCTGCGGTTGAAAGAGCCCCCGCCGCCGATGTTGGGCCGACCGCCACCTCCTCCGCCGCCTAATCGACCGCCACCTCCGCCACCGCCTGATCGTCCTCCACCACCAATGCGACCGCCTCCACCTCCGCCGCCGCCGCGCAATCCACCGCGAGCGAACGCGTCATGGGCGACCAGAGAGCATGACAGTGCGACGGCCAACGCGATCGAGAATCGTTTTGTAAGCGAGTTCATTATTTCTCCTCCTGGGCGGCCGCGTTGCTGTCGTGAGAGTTTGAGTTCGAATGTTCCTCTTCCGGCGGATCGGCGTTCTCGCTCGCTCCCTTCCGGACAACGGTGACCGGCGCGATGTCCGGCAACAGGCGTCCGCCCACCTCCCTCTCGGTCGACTGCCACAGATAACGGTCGTCGTCGAGCGGCGTAATCGTATTGACCGCTGCCGCCAAAGAGCCGTCGCCCTGGGTTTGCACGTTGGTCACGATCCAGCGATCCCCGGATCGCTCCCATGTGCCCTTACCGATGCCGCCTTCACTATCGAACAACCACGAGCGGATTTCTTCGCGGCGTGGGTCCCAAGCGATGATCTGGGTGCCTTCGAGTTCGAGGGTCCCTGCGGAGACCACTTCGAACTTGCGGAGCAATGAGTGTCTGTTCTTCGACCAGATGCAGGTCATCTTAATTTTGAAGTCGCCGCCGTCATCAACCCAATTACCGATCAGAAACGAGAGCGGTTCCAAGGCCGTCTGATGTTCGCCGCCGGCGGCGGCATCCAGTTCATTCACGCTATCGAGCTTCCATCCGTCCGACGTGCGGATGTGCGTTGCTTTGTAGACCAGATCACGTTTGACGTCCTCACCCGCCAGCAGCGTTGCCGTTCCCTGTTCAAGAATGACACTCGGCGAGGTCTGCCGAATGGCAAGCACATCGACTTCAATCTTGATGTCGGGAGACGATTCGAACAGTCCCGCATACCCGGTGCGAATCGCCTCGCGACCTTCAATGAGCGTGCCATCGGGACCTCGATAGCACCCGACTTCCGACCAGAAGCCGGCGGCTTTGGATGCATCATGAGCGTTGAAGGCTTCGACATAAGCGGCGACGTTCGACCGCACCCGGTCGGTCGGATCGTCGGCGGTGGCGTGCGGCAATGCGGCGCCGAACAACAGCAGCGCCGCGAGCGACGGCAGGGACTTCATGATCGTTCCTCGTTTGATATCGTTTGCGTGACTGTCGCGATGGCCCGCGGCACGCCCCGTCACAGGGGATTGTGACCCAACCAGCGTGCGCCATTTTCGCGCTCGGCGAAAGCGCAAAGCTGACTCGCAGCGAAATTCAGGCGAACGCCGTGATCTCGATCGTTGAGCGGCCGGAGGCTTTTACTCTTGAACGACTGCTGCGTCTCGCGGTCATCCGCTTTCACGCGGAAGGCACCGAGCGATCAGCATTGCGTCAATCAGTCGCGTTAGAATTCGACGCCGTAGCGCTTGGTCATAATCGTACGAATTTTGGTCATCGCCCCGCTCATTTCGGCGGCGGTGCTGAAGACCGAAATCGTCACCTTGGCCTGATTGGCTGTATCGATCTTCCGTGCCTCGCGGCCGTAGGCGGCGATGTCATCTTTGGCCCGGTCGGGTCCAGACCGATAGTCGTACGTGCCGCTGTAATAGTTGCTGCCGTAATTGCCGTAGCCCCAGCCATTATTTCCGTAGTTGCGACCGACTGTGCCATAGCCGACGCGATTGCTCATCGAGTCGCCGCTGACATTGATGTTCGTCTTGGCCACGCCCCCTTGAATCCGCGTCGACCGTTGACCGAGGGCCACATTGCGAAAGGTCTCGGCGACGCTCTGGCCGAACGCGAGCATCTGTTCGTCGACGTTCAGGATCGGCAAGCGGTCGATCTTCCGAGCGTACCGTTCGTACCAGACGGCTTCATTGTTGGACCGCTTTCGCCGCGAGGCTTCGACGTTCCGCTCGGTATCTTCCACGAGGGTTTCGAGGGAGCGGAAGTAATTGAGTGTGGTTTTTGCGACCACATCTTTGTCATCGCTTCCCGGCTCTTGCCCTTCCAGTTCGCTGAATTTTGTCGTCGGAACTTCCAGCAAACTCATAATTCGACGCAGCTCATCTTTATCGAGCGGACCAGAGGCGACGATCGCGAACGACTCGGTCGTGACGTCCCACCGCGTCAGCCCCGGCCAGGAAATACCGAGTTCGTTGAAGGTGTCGAGCAGAAGATCACGCGCGATCGGCCGAAGTGGTTCGACGTTCTTGCCGAATTGAATCCGCATCACGCCTTCGGCTTTGTCGTCGATCGAAATTTGCAGCACGATGCCTTCGATCGAGGTGAGAATCTCGACGGCAGTATCAGCCGCGATGTCTTTCCCGGCGAAGACCGCCGACTTTTCGACCCGCTCGCGAACTTTGCCCGGCTGCGGCAGGTGCTTCAGGTCCATCGCCAAAACGATTTGGGCATCGGGATCAGCACCATCGACAGCCGCTTCAAGAAACGACGTGACCGATCCGTTGCCAGCAAAGGCCCCCTCGATCCAACGTCCCACGGACTGTCGATTGTCCGGCGAAGCGACTGCGAGGCGATTGCCCGACAAGGGCACCAGGTACGCTCCGGAGGGCGTCCAAACGGCTTCGGCACCGGCGATCTCATCGACGTATCCGCCCTCCAGCTTTGCCATGAACCGCGCCGGGATCGTCTCGCTGAGAGACATGACGGCGAGTTCCCATTCCTCCTGAAAGTCTTTCGTCGGCGCCAGTCTTGACGCAACAACGATCTTTCGCGCTTCCGGCGGCAGATAGGTCGCCCGGTCGGAGTATTTGGCTTCCAGCTTTGACGACCAGCCATCGTTCTTGGCCATCGGCGTCTCGAGCAATCGTTCGACGTCGAGTGCCAGAATCGCGTTGGCGGCCCTTGGTACCCGCTCAAGAAGGTCATCGAATCCCTGCGCGGCAGCCGAATTCGCGATTACGCAACTCGTGAGTACGAAAAGACAGGCGGCATAATGAAGTGTGTGTCTCATCTGTGGTCTCGAAACTTGCGGAAGATGGGCAGAAATGGAGATCGGCGTTGTTGACGATGCATTGTTGATAGTCCAACCCAAAACGCCACACCACGCAACCAAGTCCGGTATCTATGAGGGGCTAACTTCATGCTCCTGCACGTTGATCAATCAGTGCGAACCGATACCGGACAGTCCAAAATGAAGCTAAACCCTCCCCGAAAATCGAAGATTTTTGCAAGCCGCTTACCAGTAGACACTTACGATCAATTCGTCGGCGTCAGCCCCGCTTCGGTGTGACAATCGGCCCGCCGGTCGCAACAATGAACCGGGGGACAAGATTTCATCCAGGATGAATGGAGAACGATATGAGGTCCGCAGGTATCGCCGTCGCAACGCTCTGCACCGCGTTCGCGATGACCGCGTCGTCGAACACGGCTTCGGCGCAACGTTTCGACTATGATGACGACGATGGCTTCCGTCGCAATTTTGATTACGACGACGATGACGGCTTTCGGCGCAACTTCGATTACGATGACGACGATGGCATCCGCGGCTTCCGCGGACGCAGCTTCTACCAGCCGTACGCACCGCGCGTCGTGCCGCGACAGTACTACTACGGCCAACCTCGCTATTACGCACCCAGCCCGTACTACGGCGGCTACCACGGCTATCGGGGTGGCTACTACGGACGCTATGGCGGATACGGCGGCAGCCGCCTCAACATCAACGTCCCCTACTTCTCGTTGAGAATTCGCTGATCAAACAGCGTTACACAACTTGACCGATCGAAAACCGCCGACCCCCACGGCGGTTTTCTCACGCGCCATCCCGAAAATCCAACCCGACCCCTCTATTCATTGATCGCCAACCACATTCGCTGCCGCAGGCACAAAAGCGGGCCATGCCCGCCCGCAGGCACAAGAGCGGACCATGTCCGCCCGCCCGTGGGGGAATGAAAGCGGGCGGTGCTCTCGATAAGATGCTGTCCATCCGCGTGACCGAGTCCGTCACCTCTGTTTTCAACCCGCCTGAAGAGTGATCCGAACCTCGATGGATCCGCAGTACATCCGCAACTTTTCCATAATCGCGCACATCGATCATGGGAAGAGTACGCTCGCCGATCAGCTCCTCCTGAAAACCGGGGCGATCACCGAGCGCGAGTTCCACAACCAGATTCTCGACGACCTCGATGTCGAGCGGGAACGAGGTATCACTGTCAAAGCCCGGACGGTTGCGCTCAACTACAAGCACACCGACGGTCAGATGTACGAGCTCAATCTGATCGACACGCCCGGCCACGTCGACTTCCACTACGAGGTCAACCGCAGCCTCGCCGCATGCGAAGGGGCGCTGCTGCTGGTCGACGCCTTTCAGGGCGTGCAGGCTCAAACGGTCGCCAACGCCTACGCCGCGATCGAGGTCGACCTCGAAATCATCACCGTGGTCAACAAGATCGACCTCCCGGTCACGCGGATCGACGACGTCCTTGAGGAAGTCGAGACGATCCTCGGTCTCGATCCCTACGAGGCGCTAAAGGTCAGCGCCAAGAAGGGCACGAATATCGAAGACGTGTTCCAAGCGATCGTCGAGAAGGTCCCACCCCCGTCGGGAAAAGTTGACAACCCGCTGACCGCCTTAATTTTCGATGCCAAGTACGACCCGTTCCGCGGCGTCATTGTCTACGTGCGGGTCGTCGAGGGCACTCTTAAGAAAGGCGACCCCGTCCGCTTCATGCGGAAAGCATTCAGCGATGAAGTAATTGAAGTGGGTCAGTTCCGGCCCAAGGGAGAGCCGTGCAAAACGCTGTCAGCCGGTCAGGTCGGATATATCATCACCGGCCAGAAACAGCTCGACCATATCGACATCGGCGACACGATCACCCATCCCAAAGAGGCCGAGCTCATCACGCCGCTGCCGGGCTACCAGAAGCCCAAGCAAATGGTGTTCTGCGGGATGTACCCGATCGACTCGAAAGACTTCGAAAAGCTCCGCGACGAGCTCGGCCGCCTGTCACTTAATGACAGCAGCTTTTCGTTTGCGCCGGAAACCTCCGACGCCCTCGGCTTCGGCTTCCGCTGCGGCTTCCTCGGAATGCTCCACATGGAGATCGTCCAGCAGCGATTGGAGAAAGAGCAGGATGTCGACCTGATCCAGACAGCGCCTAACGTCTCCTATGAAATTAAGATGCGTAACGGCGACGTGGTAAAAATTGACAATCCACAAGACGTCCCCGACGCGGGCTCGATCGACGAGTTTCGCGAACCGATTGCCCGCGTGAACTTCATCGTACCGAAGGAGCATATCGGTTCGATCATGCAATTATGCGCCGAGCGGCGCGGCGAGTACCGCACAACCGAATTTATCGGCGGCGACCGCGCCCGGCTGGAGTACGACCTCCCGCTGGCCGAGATCGTCTACGACATGTACGACAAACTCAAAAGCATCACGCAGGGCTACGGCACGATGGACTACGAAGTCCAGCGGATGGAACCTGCCGAGTTGGTCAAAATGGACATCCTCGTCAACGCCGAACGAGTCGACGCCCTCGCCACGATCGTGCACCGCACCACCGCCGACCGCCGCGGCCGCGGTCTGTGTAAGAAATTAAAAGAGGAAATCTCCAAGCACCAGTTTCAAATCCCCATTCAAGCCGCCATCGGCGGCAAAGTCATCGCCCGCGAAACCATCTCCGCCCTCCGCAAAAACGTCACCGCCAAATGCTACGGCGGCGACATCACGCGGAAGAGAAAGCTCCTCGAAAAGCAAAAAGAGGGCAAGAAGCGGATGAAACAATTCGGCCGCGTCGAGATCCCGCAAAAGGCGTTTTTGAGTGTACTGAGCGCGGGGGAAGAGTAGCCTCGCGTGATACGTGGCACGAGAGTTTGCTGCCAGCACCAAAGGCCGTTTAACAATTGACGTCGGGACTGGGAAGTGGTCACGACATGTAACTCCGCACATTCTTGCAGTGGCGAAAGAAAAGCACCCTCGCAGAAAGCGTCCACCTTCTTGACAGAGTTGCACTACAACAGACTTCCGGTAAACTGGCACTTGTGCAATGACAAAGTTCAGTCAGTGCGCGTGTTACATTGACGCTCCCCTCTTCATCCTGACGTTTTCGCACCAGTCGGCTTGACAAAGCCGCTGGGCAGTCGACTATGTCGGGAATGTCGAGCCTCGAATGAAATCTGGTCCTCTAGTAACTACCCAGTTAGTTTAACAGCTTAACTTTCAGTCAATGAGAACAGGCAAGGATTCGAAGAATGAGTTCACCTCGCGCGCGATACTCGCTTTATTTTGTAAACAAGCAAGGGTTTTACGCATCTATAGATGACATTTCCACGGCTGCGGAAGCAGCTATATGCGACTTTCGACGCGACCTGCTGACCCGGAGGGGTCCTGCTAACGTCGAGAGTCCGGAGGCCGTCTTGTATTTCATTTCTTCGCACCGGGGGTACGATAATCCCGCGGCGAAAATACAGAAAAGAGTAAAAATTATCGACAATCGCGTGAGCTGTAAGGTGTCACTTGGCGACACTGGCGAGGTGCTGCCTGATCTAACCTGCCCCAGCGACTCGGGTAACTCTAGGGGCGAAGTACAATAATAGGCTAAGGCATCGTGAGTGGTTTTCGTGTCCGGCGCCTTCGGCCTAATCAGGTCCCAGTCATTAGAGATCTGCAGGCTGAGGCGAGCTACCTTGCGAGTTGCTTTCCACGCCACTCGGTATGGCTTGACCGCGCTCTCAATGATATCGCAAAAGGCAAGGGTCGGATTGCATACGGGCTGTTTCGACCGGTATGGGTCGGCGATCACACGTCCGAAGAGATTATTGGCTGCGTGATCTTGACGCAGCCATCACTCTCCGAGACAGACGCGGTTGTCGTAAAAAATCTGATCGTTAAGGAGCTTGAGCAAGAGAAAGGTAACAAGTCGGCTGCGGGGAAAGGTGTAGCGCAATCGACGCTGCCGTATTCCTCGGCGAAAGTTGCAGGGATGACCCAACTTCTGGAGAAATGCGAGGCGTTTGCAATTCTGCGTGGATTTCGGGAATTAATTGTCGAGATTCCCTCGACTGAGAACAGCGAGATTGAATTTTACGTCTCCCATGGATTCTCGGTCGTTGGTACCCGCCCGGACGTTTATGTTCGGGGAGATGTCATTTATCGTTTGCGAAAAACATTAATAGAATCTTATCGTGGCGACCCTCACGATATGGAGTCAATCACGAGGTGGATAGCAAAGCATTACTTTAAAATGCGTGGGTTGCCGGACTTCAGCTTGCGATCTTCCGAAATTCCATTGGATTGTCTTGGGACGGATGCCTTAACCGCTCTAGACTTTGAAATTCGCCCCGCAGATTGGCAGTCGCCTGCCAAAGTCGAACCACTCAAGGCACGGTGGGTGATTTGCCGGAAGTATTTTCCGAATGCTTCCATCATCGAACACGAATTAACTAATAGCGATTACGATATCTTCGAAGGCTTTGATCTCAAGCTATTCTTAACGCCATATGTACCAAGGAGCGATACGTTTGATCGCATTCGCACATCTTCGAGTACGGCAAGGGTATTCAATCGGGTTTGGCTAGAATTGAACACGGGGCCCGACACTACGGTGAGGCGAGATGCTATTCCTATCGAGGACATTTCCGGCTTGTTGTTCGAGCTACATTCAACGTCGGCATCTCGGCTCTACCACGCACAGCAGAATGGGAAAGAACTCATCTTCCCGGTTGCGAGCGGGATAGGTAGATCGTGGTGGGAGCATGGTTTCTCTGATGATGAGCCACGTGTCCTGCTGTACCACGGGGATGGAGGACCGTCAAGAAAGGACAAAGGCCCTGGAGTTTGGGCCGACTGCCGAATAGTTGGGGTGCCGAATCAAGAGTCATACGAAGAGATTCTTGAGAGGGTGAGCAATAATGAGACGGTTTTTTCGCAGAATGACTTTTTCTACTACATGAATTCCTTTCACTCATCTTACCGCGGCCTCAACGGTGAGATGATGGCTTTCACAGTTGCTGATTTCAGAGTCCTTTCTAGAAGCTTTCCGCTAGAGCATTTCGCATCAGATACTTTCAAGAGAACATTCTCCGGTGGTCGAATAAGCCCTGAAGAGCTCCCATATATCGATAGCGAACTCGAAGTCTCCGCGTGCTACGTTGACGAAGACACATTAAATAAATGGAGCGTGCATGCATCTGCTGCCGCTCTTTGGCAACCGAGAAAGTATCAAGCGTTTATTTCCTACAGAAGAACTGATGCGAAAAGGTTTGCTGAACGGCTTTACCGTCATCTTAGAGACAAATTCCCGTCCGAAGGAGCCTTTCTTGATTCTGCGGAAATATCCACCGGTGAAGATATCCGAGAGAAGATCGAACAATCGATTGCAACATCTAATGTGGTCGTAATGCTGCTCTCTCATGATTGGCGAGGCAAGCAAAGTATGGAGAAGCCCGATCGAATTGTGAGCGATAAAGACTATGTTCATCTTGAGACGAAAATTGCTGTCTCGCTCGCACGTCAGAAAAAGGTCAAAGTTCTGCCATACTTTATTAATGACGCAGATTTAAACGCGATCGGAGATGACCTTGACTTTCTACAATTCCTGTCAGAGCTCAATATCACCTCGCTTCCCTCAGAGGAGGAAATCGGCCTTGATATCATTTCCCGTGATATCGAACAGCTGGTGAACGATGAAAAGAGAGTTGATTTGTTGACCGATGATGGGGTGGAATGAGTTCATGCATTTCCGACGAAATGTGTGTGGTGGGTGGCATTGCGACGGAGCGTGGCAGTGAGGGAGATGCAGCCATGCACCGGTTGTGCCGACCGACGCGTCAGCCCGGTCACGCAGCGACAAGATGCCGTTCGAGAAGCGTTCGAACTGTGGAATCAACTCACTCCATTGTAAGTTTCTCGAACAACATCCTGTGCCTGTCGGCACCCGGCCGAACATCGGCCGGGCTACCCGATGATTATTGAATATGGCTTGTTATTCTTCGTGTTTTGAGTTCAGAGCCTCAGTTGCTGTGATTCGAGATCGAAAGAAAAAATCGGACGCGCCCGACGGTTTGCCGCGGCAACTTCCGCCGCGTGAACGGCAGCAAAGTGCTGCGATCACCGGCGGGGTGATAAGAGGTGGTGCACCAGTCCTCTAACCTATTGATTCGGGTTGCGCCGTATGCGGAGGGCGTGTCGATTCCGTCGGCGAGACTCGGCTCATGCCTTGCATCGCGCCCATTGTGAAGTTCGAAACCCTGTCGGGAAACTCGGCGGTGCAATAAGCTCACGAACACCCAGATGCGGGGGCGACACGCACCCCGGCACCCATTCCAATAAGCCGAGGTTCCTGCGAACCGCGGAACGATCGCGTAGTTAAAACTCGATAAACCAAAACAGCCCGCAACGCCCGATCAACGCCGGGCGCGACGCTCTCAGATCAGCCGGCACGATCTTTTAGAAGGGCAGCGCTATTAATAATCACATAGAGCTCGCCGACGTTTTGCAGGACGGCGCCGGCGATCGGGGAAATATAGCCCGCCGAGGCGAGGCCGAGCATCACGATCGTCAGGCCCGCTCCCACGATCACATTGCGATGAATGGTCGTTCGGGTGCGTCTGGCAAGCCCGACTGCGAATGGTAGTCGATCGAGGCGCTCGGTCATTAAGACCACGTCGGCGCTGCGAAGCGCGATTTCCGCCCCGGCGGCTCCCATGGCGATGCCGACGTCTCCGCCCGCCAGCGCCGGGGCATCGTTGACGCCGTCGCCGACGACCATCACGCGATAGCCCGCCTCACGTTCGGCTCGAACCACATCGAGTTTATGTCCCGGCAACACTTCCGACACGACATTGTCGACGCCAAGTTCCGATGCGATTTGGTCAGCAACCTGTCGACGGTCCCCGGTTAATAAGGTTGCCCGTTCGATGCCGATTCGGTGCAGATCCTCGATGACCTCTTTCGCATCGGTCCGCGCATGATCAGCCAAGAGTACGCAGCCGAGGCAACGTTTCTCTTTTGCGGTCTCCACTGCGACCCACACGATCGGCCCGGCGTGGTCGGGTTCGACGGGCAGATCAAAGCCCGATTGTTCAACCCAAACGCGACGGCCCAATACGAAACGTCCCTGATCCGTTTTCGCGATAACGCCCCGACCCGCGAGTTCTTCTGCCGATGTCGATTCGAGGTGGTCCGATCGTTCCAACTGATTCGCATAATTAATGATCGCTCGCGAGACCGGGTGCTGCGATGCCTCGGCACAAACGGTCGCCGCCCGCAGCAGTTCCTCATCCGTGCCCTCATGAGGCATCAGTGACGCGACTTCCAATTGGCCGAGTGTGACGGTTCCGGTTTTGTCGAAGATCACCGAGTCAACTTCCGTCAACGCTTCAAGGAACTTCGCATTCTTAATTAATATTCCTTTTCGTGAAGCCGAAGCGAGTGCTGCGACCATCGCGGCGGGGCCGGCAAGAATAAACGGTCCCGGGCAACCGACCACGAGCACGGCGATCGCCCGAGACAGGTCGCGGCTGAGGAAAAGCGTAATTCCGGCGATCAACAGCACACCGAGCACAAAGTACTTCGCATATTGCTCAATTAATCGCAGCATCGCCGTCTTGGACTGCTCGGCATCTTTTAAGAGTTCCAGTACCTTTCCCAACGTCGACGAGCCACCCGCGGTCGCCACCGTGATGTGCAGCAGCCCGTTATGATTAATTGTTCCGGCGAAGACTGTCGAGCCGGGGGCCACATCCTCCGGCGTCGACTCACCCGTGATCGTCGATTGATCGATTGCGGAATGCCCCCTCGCCACCGTGCCGTCAGCCGGAATCGTCTCGCCGGGGCGGACGACGACCGTATCGCCGGGGAGCAGGACATCGGTCTCGACCTCGTGTTCGAGGCCGCGGGAATCAAGGCGTCGGGCCTTTCTGGCCTGCAGCGACTTAAGACCTTCAATCGCCGCCTGCGCTCCGAGCACACTGCGTTCTTCGAGAAAAAACGCCACGCTAAGGATGATCGGAATCAGCGCAGCCGTGGCAAAATCACCTACGGCGAGGGCGGCGAGCGACGCGATCGCGACGAGTTGGGAACTGTAGGCATCGGTCGCACCGGTCAACACGCCGCGAGCCGCTTCCCGCAGGATCGGAAGCAAAACGAGAATCGCGGCCAGTGCCTTCAAACTCTCAGCGATGGGGCCCTGCTCTGCGGGAAAGGCCCATCCGATCGCGTAGGCGGCAATCAGCAGCACCCCCGCGGCCAACGCCGTCCCAATACGCAGGCCCAGACGCAGACGCTCCCCAACCGTCATCCCGGCATCAAGGTCGCGTTGAATCCGATCGGCAACCGGCGCGGTCATGCTGCTCATAATTCACCTCCGGCGGCCGGTGTCGTCTTATCGGGTGGTGAAGCGGTCTCCTGCGTGTGGCGGTGCCCTCTTGGTGTGAGGATCAGCCGCGTTCCCGGGTCGACGAACCGGAATTGGCTGCCGTCACGCATCAGGCCTTCAATCGTTTCGAGATGCAGGCGGTTCCAAACCAATTCGGGATTCCGCCGGTATTCGTCGTGCAGGCGGTCGAACAACTCGACCTCTTCCTCGGCTCGCGTTCGCAGGTCGGTCGCGAGCCGGTTGGCTTCCTGAATCATCGAGTTGCTCTCCGCCTCCGCGGCGGGAACGGTGCGGGCGGCGAAGCCCTCGGATTCCCGTTTCTTCGTTTCGATGGCGATCCGTTCGCTTTGCACCGACTGGAAGGCATCCGCGACGGCCTCGGGTGGCTGAATCTCACGAAACTCCACAGCGGTGATCTCGACCCCCAGCCGGGTGGTATCGGCCAGTTGCTGAGCGGAGTCACGTACGACGAAGGCGAGCTTCTGCGGACCGACGTCCGATTCCCGTTGAAGCCGGAGAGCGTCGTCGACGTTCCATGCAGCGATCGTCTCGGCCGCCGCCCCCGTCGCAATGTCGCGTAGGATGCGCTCCGGGTCGTCGTTGCCAAGCCGATAGGCGATCGGGTCGCGGATGCGATACTTCAAAGTCAGGTCGGCCTGCAGAATGTTCTGGTCGCCAGAGAGGGCATAGCCGTTAAGCCCCACGCCGGTTTTAACGCCATCGAGATCGATCCGTCGCGACCGTAACGCGGCGACCGAAATCTCCCGCTCCTGTTTGACGGGGACACGAATGACTTCGTCGATCGGGTAAGGCAACGCGAGCAGGAGGCCCGGTTGGCGAATCTGCTCGGACGGCGTCGCTCCGACGAGCTTCCCGCAGCGCAACAGCAGCCCGACTTCACCCGGCTGAATCGTCGTTATGCCCGAGCACCAAAACAGGACGAACAGACCGACGGCGAGCCAACTGACCATCCGCAGGCCGGACGCCGCGCCCTCGATCATGGAGAAGCGTTCGGTCGTCCGCTGCTTGGGCGGCACGGGGGGCGGAACGAATTCGCCATCGCTCGGCGGTTGCTCTTCCGGGTGGAATGTGTCACTCATCGCCGCCTCCGTTAAGGCGGCCGTCGCGCTCGTTCGCAAGCGTGCGTCCGCCGGAAGGTGTCGGTACCGGACGCGGTGCCTCGGGCGGATCGGTCAGCAGATCGAAGAAGCCTTGATCGGTTCGCAGGACCACGGTTGCGTCGCGGCTGAGCGTCCGCTTCAGTGCTTCGAGCGAGCGCCAATAGCGATAGAAGTCGGGATCGGTTTGATGTGCTTTGGCATAAATTTCGGCCGCTTTGCGCTCGGCTTCGCCGCGAATCTTGCCCGCAGTGAGACGACCATCGCGAAGGATTTCCTCACTCGTCACCGCCGCGTCATCACGGATCCGCCGAGCTTCTTTATCACCGAACGCGCGAAGCTGTTTGGCCTCGGCCTCTCGCTCGGCCCGCATTTGCGCCAGCACCGCCGTGACGTTGGCGTCTTCATAGGCGATTCGCTTAAAACCGACCTGTTCGACGGCGATGCCGAATTTCTCAGCCGCGACCGATTGGACGTCTGACTCGATCCCCGCCTCAATTTCCGACGTCTTAATGTTGCTCGGATCGGTCGATACAAGGGCTGAGAGATCATAGCGACCCATTAAGGTGTTTTTTGCGGCGGTGACCATGCCGTCGAGTTTGGCCGCTGCGGCCTTCTCATCACCCACCGATTGCAGAAATAGCTCGGGTTCGGCAACACGCCAAACGACATAGGTCAGCAGCACAACATTGCGGCGGTCGCGCGTTAAGGTTGCGGTATACGGGGTATTAAACACACGCTTTCGCATGTCGATCAGCCGGGCATCTTCCACCGGCCAAGGCAGTTTGAAATAAGGCCCCGGTTCAACGAGTTCGCGCACCGGCTGACCAAAGCGTGTCACGACGGCGGCCCGGCCTTCGGGTACCTGAAGGTAACAGGCGTAGCCCACCAGGAGCGCGACCAGCGTCGTCGCAATCAGCCAACGCGAAAGCGTACCCGCCAGCGTCGCCCGCTTTTTGTCAGATTGCTTTGCCATTAATTCGACCGAGTCGTTTGTGATAAAGAATAAATTTAAGGTGTCGTCGAGATCGCCGCATTCGGAAGTGAAGTGTTCGCCCCGTCGGCCCGTTCGTCAAAGATCACGTTGGGTAATGCTGCATCGATCACGAACAGCCGACGACCGAAGAGCACACGTTCGAACGCTTCGAACCAGAGCCTCAGCCGATACGTTTCCGGAGCGGCGGCGTAGGCTTCGCCGACTGCGAGAAACTCGGCCGACTCCCGCCCTGCCTCAGAGACACGTTTGGCTGCGTCGACCTTCGCCGTCGCCACGCGCAAACCGCTTTCTGTCTCGGCGTCGAGTACCTGCTTCGAAGCTTCTCCTTTGGCGGTCGTCACAACGCGTGAGCTGTCGAGTTCGGCATTGACGACGTCGAGATAATTCGTCGCCACCTGCACAGGAGGGTGCAGGTTAATGAGCGCGACATCCACGATCTCAAGCCCGAGGTCATTCGCGGCGGAATACTCACTCAAACGCCGGCGAATCGTTTCGGCAAAGTCGTCCCGCCCACGCGATAAAATTTCGTCGAGCGTCGCCGAACGTGTCTCCTCCATTAAGACGCGATAGGCGAACGCCTCCAGTGCCGACTGCGGATTCGAAGTCGCAAATGCGTGCTTGAGGAATCCCTCAACATCCTCGGCAATTTGGAAATAAATGATCGCGTTGATGGCGACCAGTTCGGTCTCCGAGCCGAGGACTAATGAAAATTCCTGCGCGTGCGGTTTCGTCCATAGGAGTAAGCGTTCCTGGTCGAGCGAGACGAGGCTTTCGTCGATCGCTTCCTCGAAGCCGACCTGCATCGTCTGGACCACACCCGCCGGATAGCGGCGGATCGTCCCGAACGGCCACGGCAGCTTTGTGTGCAGTCCCGGTTCGAGCTTGGTCCGTTCGGCGACACCGAAGCGTTCCCGCAGCCCGGCCTGGTGCGGCTCGATGACCACGAAACAGGTCGCCAGCCAGACGATCAGCACACAACCGATTGAGATCGGCAGGATCGACCGGCGGAAGAAGCGGATCGTCCAAGACGACCGCAGGCTTAAACCGAACCGCGATTCGGCGATGTCGAACAACGCTCCGACGGGATTCGTCGTTGAGAGGAACACCTCCCGAAGCAGCGAGTGGACCGGTGCGACGAGCGGCTCGTCGCGGGTGATCGGGCGGAACCAGCCGGCGAGAACTCGAAGCAATTGCTCGGTTCCCACCGCAAGCGTCCAAATGCTGATCGCCCATGCCGCCCAGCTCTCGGCGGGGCGATAAACGGTGGCAATGAGCAACGCGCCGCCCGATACGAGGGCCGCCAGCCGGGCCTCCGACAAGGCATCGCGGACGGCAAAAAGTTCAGGAAATACATTTCGCTCCGCCTGCCGCAGGGACCGGGCAAAGACCGTCCAGAGACTGGCTGCCAGTACCGCGGCGATCGCGCCGCCGATCACCTGCTGTTGGGACTGGGCGCGCGGGATCTCGACCAGTTGCGACAGGAGAGAAAGGACTGAGAACACCAGCACTGCCACAGTCGGTGCGGCGACGAACAAATGATGAACCGCACTCGTTTCCCGCTTCTTGGCCAGCGCGTTGGCTGAGTCGTCCGCATCGAGCCGACGGCGGGACTTTGCGGCATCGAGCGCCGCCCAAATCGCCGTGGCGCAAAGACATAACTCCAAGCCTGCGGCGCGGAACAATCCCGACTCGATCTGAAAGGCATAGGCGAACGCAGTGACGGCGGCGATCCCGACGCACCACAACGCGCTTCGCAGCATCGGCTCGGCCGACCCTGAGCTGGATTTCGTGTCGGGCGATCGGTCCGGGGTATCGCTCACGGTCGCTCTCGCAGGTAGGCGCGCTGGGCAGCAAGTTGGAGATTCATCAAGTCACCCGATTGTTGAGTCGCGGCGATCATGTCGCCGTCGCGGACGCGATCTTGCATCCATAAGAGCTGGGTTCGCAGGGCCCGGGTCGCGGATCTCTGTTCCGCCGTCGGAAAGGAAAAACGGATAGCCGCTCCGACCGGGAGCTTCGCCGCCGTCTGATCCCAAGCCGCAAGTTGCTCCAGCGCCCAGCCCGTCTTCCCCGTCCTTATTGCGACGATCGCGTCGGCCTGCAGCGTCCTCATCTCTTCCATCGATTCCTTCGGGCCGGGGAAATAGATGTAACTGACCAGACACACGAAGAGGGCCATCCCACAGACGGCGACGGCCCCGATTTGAGACGCGGGGACTGCGCGGCTCATTCGGCTATCTGTGTCGGTGGCGACCTTCTCCGGGTCATCGTCGCGGAAGCGGACCTTCAGCAATCGAAAGACGACTCCGGACGTGAGTAGCAATGCGAGCAACACCGCACCGCCCCGCATCATCGGATCGGTGTAAGAGAGACCATAGGAAACGGCGTGGCCGAGGCTGCCGAAACTGGCATGATGGGGGCGGGTCAGCGCGTCGAGCCCGTGCGTCTCTTCCTCCTGTGCCACGGGGACCGGGAGGAGGCTCTGCGAACCGTAGGAAGCCGCGACCGCGACTAAGATCGTCGCCAACCCGAGCGCCGTAACCCGACGCGGTCCGAACCATTTCACGAGCCAGACGATGGTTCCCGCGCTGAAGCCGACGCCGAAGACATAGACGGCGAGTCCCGTGGGGATCGAAAGATTGACTTTCGACAGCGAAGAGAGCTGCATCACCCCGGTCGCCGGACTGACGTATTGAGGCAACGCCAGTGCCGTCGCCTCGATCGGTCCGAGCCGATTGGAACGAGAGCACAACTCTTCAAACAACCCCGGCGGCAGGAATGAGGCCGTCACCGCCGAGACCAGAACGACAATGGCGAAGTCGGTCGCGGTCCACCCGGTCGCGATTCGACCGGACGCGATGAACAGGTTCCATAATCGTGTTCCTCCCGTCAGTCCCCGGGGCAGTGGCTCCGAAGTCGGCTGGGGATCAACGGCGAATCGGGAGGAGACGTCGCAAACCGTGATTGAAACGACCACGGTCGCTGCCACCACCAGCAGGAAGTTCGAGAAGGAGAGGACACTGAGCCCATAGACCAGCGTGATCGGATTCAGTAGCGGCGCGGCGAGTCCGAATGTGAGCAGCTTCGAAGTCGGTAGCCCCAGCCGACGCAACTCGCGCAGCACCGGCAGGACCCCGATGGCACAGACCGGCAGCGCCATACCCACGAGCGTCGCCCGCAGCAGTCCCTGCGGCCCCTCACCGCGGAAGATGACGGCTACCTTCTCTGGAGTTGCGAGCGTGCGCAGATAGGCCGCGGTCACGATCCCCGCGAGGATCGTCGCCGAGCCTTCCACAATCGTTCGCGCAGCCCCGACGACCAGGGTCACGACGAACATTTCGATAGTGGGCAAATCAAGAGTCAACAGCCAACCCCTACACGATCAGACAAGTGAACCGTTTCAGCCAACGATCGACGAGAAGACGTGACGATGCGTTTAACTTGGATGAAATTCGGAATTAACATTTCATTCTTGACGATTTTGTCTTTAGAAAGTTGATAGACTGATCGGTGAGAGATCACTCGGAATCGAACGATTCTGCGAATGGCAATTTTGCGCTACTCACAGTTCTTCACTAATCACAGTCGGCATGATTTATCGCATCGCAATCTGGATGACGGGACTCGCTGCCTGGGGGGCTAGCATGATCTTCGTGTTGCAGCAGTCCCTGTTTGTCGGCCTGACCGACCGAAACTATTGCGGACCTTGGGGCTGCGGACCGCCGGTCGAAGCACTACTTTCCTTTCACGCCTTCTGGCTGGTTTTCTTCGCGGGGCCGGTTGCTGTCCTTAGTTTAATGTTACCCCCTCGGCGATTGGCAAGTGCCGGTTTTGCTATTTCGGTCGCCAGCGCCGCCCTGACCATCGCTTTCCTCCTGCAGCGTCGGTCACTCTGGCTCGCACGGGAACTCGATAGTCCGCAGTATGCCTGGGCATTCGCGCGGCACGAATTGTGGACCCTGGTCGACTTCCCGATTGTGCAGTTCTTCTTAGCAGGCCTCGTTATGATGGCGGTCGGTTTGACTCAAGTCGGCTGGCAATCAGTTTCGCGAAGGCAGTTTCATCAGTCGGCGGTCAACTCGGCAGAGATTTAATGAGTCTACCGCTTCTCCCGATCTACTCGGTGGGGACGGAGACCTTCTCGAGAATTTCTTTAATAATCGATGTCGGCTCGTCCCCCTCTACTCCCAATCGGACCGACAAGACCGGCCGGGCCACTTCTTGGATATCGTCAGGCGTCACGAATTCGCGATGGTCGAGAAACGCCTTCGCTTGTGCCGCCCGCTGCAAAGTGAGTAGGCCCCGGGGACTGAGCCCCAATTCGATCAGCCGGTGGGAACGCGTCGCTTCGCCCAGGCGGACGATATAGTCGCGGACCGATTCGGCGACCGTTACTGCGGCCACCTCGCGCTGCATCTGGGCCAATTCCTGTTCGCTGAAGACAGGGGCGAGCCCCTGCTCATCCGCCTTGCTAACATCACCGATCGCCGCGCCGAGCATGTGAAGTTCATGGCTGCGGTCGGGGTAGCCGATCGAGAGCTTCATCGCGAAGCGGTCGAGCTGCGCCTCCGGCAGAGGATACGTGCCGTGCTGGTCGATCGGGTTTTGTGTCGCAATCACGAAGAACTGCGGCGACAGCGAATAGCGGATGCCGTCATAGGTGACCTGTCGTTCGGCCATCGCTTCGAGTAGAGCCGACTGCGTTCGTGGCGTTGCCCGATTAATTTCATCGGCCAGCAGCACGTCGGCGAAGACCGGCCCTTCACGGAATTCAAACTCATGTGATTTTTGATTGAAGATATTAAAACCGGTCACGTCACTGGGGAGCAGATCGGGAGTACATTGCACGCGGGCGAATTGGCCCCCGACCCCGTCGGCGAGTGCCTTCGCGAGCGTCGTCTTGCCAAGACCGGGCTTGTCCTCGAGTAACAGGTGCCCGCGAGCGAGCAGGCAGACGAGGACGTTTTCGACGACCTCCGCTTTACCGCGAAGGGTCTCGTTGAGCCGCCGTCGCAGCTCGTCGAGCTTGGCGAAATCGGATTCATGTGTCGCGTGTTGAACGGGCTCCGCGACTGCGGTTGAAGTCATAGTGGTAAGTCCTCCAAGTGTATTATTTCTTATGTTTCGATCGGCGATTAATTTTCACGCAGGCCGCAAACCGCCGCTTAATTCCATTAGGTTATTGACGTCCATCTTTTCGGTTGCGTTCCGGGACCGATGCCGACGCGTTCGTCTGAGTTGGCTCAGAGACATCTCCCCGAGCAGTGAATTCAACTCGCCCAACGGAAGGCGAGCGTCATTAATCGACCCGAAAGCTGCTCGATCTCTTGCGATTAAAAATGCCGTGAGCCGATCGGCCTGTTCGCGGGTCTCGGCTTCAAAAATGCTTCTTAACCACATGCGGAGTGTCATGCCCGGCGGCCTTGTCAGGCCGGCACGAACCGCTCGACGCTCCAAAAGATTTGCAGCGGCAAGCAGTCGTTGCCGGTCGTTGTGTCGGAATCGAAGCCGAAACGCGGCACTATCGGCGGCGTCGACCAGGTCCAAACGGTAAACCCAGAGCAATATCAGCACGATCAAACCGGACGCGAACGGCCACGGGTGCGATCCGACAAAAATCGCAGCCGTCACCGCCGCCTCTTTAGCATGATCAAACAGCGTCGGCGGCGGACCGAGTATTTCGTAGCCGGGGGTCGGCTCAACGGTCATCCAGATGCCGGTGCCGAGATAGACCTCGACCCACGTGTGGACGTCATCCGTGCGGATTGGCGTATTCCGCGCTTTCGGATCATAGTCGGCCGGATCGGCATAAAAGCCCTGCACCAGCCGCGTGGAATACCCGAGCGACCGCAGCATTAAGGCCGTCGCCGTGGCGAAGTGGTAGTCGTCGCCAACTTTTGTTTCGAACAGGAAGCAACTCACCGGCAGCGGTTCGTCCGTGTGTTGATGTCCCTGATGATCATGGTCGTGATGGGCATGTTCGTGACCGGCATGCGAATGGTCGTTGTGGTCATGCACCGGGTCGGCGAAATTCTTATCGGTCCCGACGCCCCGCTCAAAGCGATAGTTGGCTTTGAAGAAGTCCGTCACCGCTTTGACCTGTTCGACACCGAACGCGGCGTCTCCGGCACATTCGCCGGCGAGCTTCTTAATCCGATCCCAGTCCGGATGATCGGGCCATTGTTGATAGGAAGGACCCGCACTGGTGGACCGATTCCACTGCCCGACGACTTTAGAACTGTCGATCAGTTCGCTCACGATGTTAATCGTCGTTAGCGGTGGCAGCACCTCTCGATCCATCGCGGGAATGTCGGCGTGAACGATTTCAAAGAAATCGCCCCGATTGACCTGATCAATGTGGACGCCGCGCAGGTTTCCGGGCGCCGGAATCACTGCGGAATCGAGATCGATGATCTTAAGCGTGTGCCCTTCGACTCCACCGAAGACCGCCAAATTGGGCGGCGGCAACGGGGGAACGGCCCACGGTTTGCCATCAACGACTTCAATGGAAAAATGACCGGCATTGCCTTCTTCATGCACCCACACTTCGCCGTCGAACAGGTCGTGAGCACACATCCGCAAATGCAGCGGCGTTCGCCCGACGACGTAGAACAGGGCTCCGCCGTCACGATCAGAGAGTCGATCGTTCTCCTTCTGACTTTGCGGCTTACGGAATGTCGAAAACTCTTTGCCCGCCTTCTTTAATGCCGCCAGACGTTCCTGACACCGATTCATCTCGAAATCTTGGGTCAGACCGATGGCCCGATCCTGTTTCTTATTCGGATAGGGCTCTTGGTAAGAATCATCGAACACGTCATAAAGCGTCGGCCGATCGTCGATCATGAACGGCGCGTCTTCGATCGGCGCGAAACTCTTAATGTCCTTCGTCCCCGCAACGACCGCGTCACCATCCCGAACGCCGTCTCGCGCGGCCGGGTCGTACCATCCGTCGCCGCCGGAGCTCGGAAAGAAGCCCTTCAGGCTGTTCAAGGCACGGTCGCCGCCGACGGAGACCGTCGCCAGCAGCAACACGACGAAGGCTCCCAATCCGCCCAGCCACCAGCGAGGCATCCGGCTCTCTGTTTTCGCCACGATCTGTTCCTGCAGACCTTCCCAATAGGTCACGGCCGCCCAGAAGATCGCGATCGCGCTGAAAATGCCCGCCATGATTTGAATGCGGGGGTCGACCGTCAGGGAGACCGCGAACATCATTAAGAATAGACTCAGAAACGCCGCCATCCGACGAAACACCAGCCAGTGACTCACCGCGGCCAAGCCGAGCACGACGTGCTTGAGGGCGTCCATCACCACGATCTCACCCGGGCGGCCTGCGCCGCACAGCCGGTGAATCGGCTCACAGGCGATCGTCAGGATCGCAAGCAGAAGCAGGATCGGAGCCACCGCCGGTGGTCGTTCCCACTTGGACGCCTTACGTCCGACCCAAATCGCGGCGGCAATCGTGATCGCCGTCTGCAAAGCGAGTTCACCGTAGGTCCACCATTGATGGTGATCTTCGCCTGAAGCCACCGTCAGGATCCCGCAGGCCAACAATGAAAGGCCGATCGTCGTGGGGACCGACGTCGACTCGATCAGGGACCGCTCGCGCTGCTTTTCCGTATTTTTATGCATGACAGGCCCTTCGCCAGATGTCACCCAGGCGGCTCAAGTCGGCAGGAGACACCCGCAACCAAGGTCGACGAGAAGTGATCACTGGCGGCTCGTCGCCGACAGCGATGACGCGGGCGCCCCGGCACGTTCCACTCGCCGAATTGTCTGAATTTCCGGTCACCAGGAGCGTCAGCAGACCTTCGGTGTTGCTCTCACTCTTCGCCGCGACGACCGTGTCAAATCCCTCACGCGGTACGGCGGCGAGGCGGTCGAGAATATCCCGCAAGCCCGACGCGTTGCTTCCGATCCGAATGAGCTCACCATTGAGGCGACACTCCACGAGGGCATGTTGTTGCGGCAAATACTCGCAGAGACTGGCGACGACTCGAATCGCCGCCTCGAGATCGCCTTCGCGCCCGGCGAACGCATCGCGAGACAGGTCGGCGATGACGCGGATCGCGGCCACGGCTCCGGCCTGCCTCTCGCAAAAAATGAGATGTCCGTGCCGAGCCGTTTGCGCCCAGTGGACTCGGCGGAGGGAGTCGCCATCGCGAAATCGTCGCGTTCCGAGCAGGTCGCCGAAGTCCCCGGCCCGCCGATCCGAAAGCGTCTCATCATGCGAATCGACTGCCGCGGAGTCGGGCAGGTTGGATAGCGGGCTTGATGTCGGCCACACAATCAGTCGATCGCACTCGATCGTCTTCCGGCAGGTCCAGAAGCCGAAGGGAAAAGCCGACTCGATCGTCGGCGGCTCCAGCGGATAAACGCCCCGATGCTGTGGTACGAATTCCCATTCAAACTCCGACTTCGACCACGCCGTCACACGTCCGAGTGCTGCGGCTGGCGGAGAAAATTCGTCGCTCGCAAAGCCCTTTTTGAGGGCGATGCCCCAAAGCGGCCAGGGCCAGCGGTTCTCGATGCGAAGCGCCGCCGCGACCGGCCGGCCTTCTCGAACGCGTTTCCGCTCAAAGCGAACTTCGCAGTCGATCCCGCGGATCGTCAGCCACGGCCAGATCGAGCCGATGACCGACATCGCCGCAATCACCGCCGCGACAAGCAGCAAGAACGGATTGACGAATAGTCCGACAAACGCGCTGGCGACAGCCGCCGCGGTCAGCCCGACGAGCGGATGCTTGAGCCAATAAGTCCAACGGTTTGCCCAAGGGCAGAAATCATGATGGAGCGCTCCGGCCGCCCGCTCCAGATGTTTGGAGCCGGACGTTCGAGCGTCATCCTTTTCGGTGCGCACGGCGACGTTCCTCGCGCAAGACGACTTCGATTGGCGACGACGGACCGACCGCCGTCAGACGAATCGTCAGTGAGGAACGAGACACGACGCCGGAAAGCATCACCGAACAAATCTCGACGTGCCGTTTAGCGGCCACATACAGCATCCAACCACCACTACGGCTGAATTTGCGCAGTTACAGAGGCCGATCGCTGTTGCGAGATATCGGTTGAACCCGTTCCTCACACGGCGGAAACGGGCGGCCCTCGGGCGAAGTGAGGACGATGAGCAAGTTGCGAAGCTGCCGGACCGGTGTAAAGAACCTCGCCAGTCACCGGCTGAACGGCGACAACGACGTCAGTCGCCGACGCCAATGTGAGGCTCATACTCAGCGTTTGGCAGAGCACACAGTTCGCGGAATCGTGCAGCGAATGAGAGTGACCAGCAGCGGTCAGGCGGAATCCGTCCGGCTGATCAATATTGTCCGACTTTGCCGCAACCGCTTTTGAATTCTCGTTCGATTGGCCACAAGTGTGGCCGTGATGACCGTGATCGTGCCCGCCGTCGGCATGGTCATGGTCGCAAGTCGTTTCGACGGCGTGACCGTGCTCCGAACAGGTCAGACCGTGCAGCGCATGACCGGCCCCTGCCAGAACCAACTGGCTGAGGATCACGACGACCGACGTTGTGCGACGAATCAGCATAAACGCAGTGTTCTTCAGAGGCCGACCAATTTCAATCCTGACGATGATTGTGAAGCGGAATTCACATCCGATCATGGCCGGTAATCCTCCTACGCCAACTCTGACACATCTGGTTGGAAAAATCTCGCATCTTTCCGGATGGACGTGCAGGCTAAGTCCTCGCGTCGGTCACAACAGAGTTCGAAGGGCCGTTGGACTGTCCTTCACGCGTCCGTTTCGTACCCCTTCCGCTGCTCGCGGCCCTGCATGTTGCGGGCGAGTTCGTCGCCGATGATCTCTTCCCGCGCGGCATCCCATTTGACGGTCCGGTTCAGCCGGAGGGCGATGTTGCCCAAATGGCAGGTGTTGATCGCCCGCACGTGTGAGGCGACATCGGAGATCGGCGTCTTACGCGACTTCACGCACTGCATGAAGTTGGCCATATGAGTCGTCGGCTCGCCTCCGTAGACAGCTTCCACGGCACCATCGGGCAGCGGGTTCGATTTCATATCTTCGACCGGTGAACCCTCGAGCGCCCCACGATTGACGAAGATGCGGCCCTTCGTCCCCTCAACCAGCAGGCCGTTGCGAAACTCACTGCCGATCCGGAACTGCGTGTCGTTCGGGAAGTCGACATGCACGACAAAACGGTCAGCGGTGTTGTACCGCGTCGGGTCGGTCGGTTCGCCTCTCTCATTAAGCGGAACCGGATGGTTGGCAACGACCGGCTCAATCCGTGTCGGCCCCTGCCCGTCTCCGTTTTGGTTGATCAGCCACTGGGCGATGTCGACATGGTGAGCCCCCCAGTCGGTCATCTTTCCGCCACTGTAAGCGTACCACCAACGGAAATCGTAGTGGCAGTTGGTGTAGTTCCAATACTGCTTTGCATCGCGTGTTTTGGGCGACCAGCGATAGTCGACGAGCGGCGCCTGCCCAAGCCAGCGTTCCCAATGAAGCCCGTCCGGAACGTCGACCTTCGGAATCGAGTCGCTGACGGGGGCGCCATTAATACCGATCTTAATGGAATGGATCTTTCCCAACCGGCCGTCGCGGACCATCGCGATGGCCTTAAGGAACCCTTGGCTGCTCTCGGTCCGCTGCTGAGTGCCGACCTGAAAGACCCGCCCGGTCTCTTCGACCGCTTTGCGGATTTGCTTTGACTCTTCAATCGTAAGCGTGAGCGGTTTTTCGCAGTATACATCCTTGCCCGCCCGCAGCGCTTCGATCGCGATCTTGGTGTGCCAGTGGTCGGGCGTGACGATCGTGACGAGGTCAATATCGTCGCGATCGAGTACCTTGCGGTAATCGGCTTCCTTCGCGACATCGCTCGGCCGCCCCGCTTCGGCTTGCAGGTCCCTCACTTTCAAAGCCGCGGCATTCATGCGGTTGGCATCGACGTCAGAGACTGCGGCCACGTCGCCGAACTCCATCGCGAACGAGCCGACGCCTTTGAACATGCCGTCCTCGCGAAAGCCCCACCGGCTGCCAGTGCCGATGCACCCGACGACCGGCCGCTCATTCGGGCTGCGGAAGTCATCAGAGACCGCCCGACGAAGCGGCCACGGGGTAAGCAAAGAGGCAGCTCCTGTCGCCATTAACTGGCACAGTTTACGGCGCGATTTATTCATAGCAGTTGGCTTTCGCGTATGAAAGATCATTGGTGAATGATCGGCGGTGAGAGGCCGCGTCTATTAATGCTAACTCCCAGTCTCACTCGTTCGGGGTGTCGAGCGCCGGACGTGCCGCCAAGTAGCCCCACGTAAAACTTGTCGGCGAAAAACATTGATGAATGGTGTATTCATTCATCGATGGCAACGTGCCAAGATCAACGTACGCCTCCGCCGTCGGCCAGTCGCGTGACGGCACGCTCCCGAAACGATTAAAATACCATTTGTGGGCCCACTGATTAAACTCGTAGCCTGCCCGCCGATCACTCTGCCCGTAAACGGTGATTCCATCCGGTGGTTTCTGCCCGCTGATTCGACTGTCAATGTGAAGCGGTGCCTGTGGATGTCTCGGGCCGATTCCGGTCGTATAGGCCATGTTCATCGGGTTTGCGCCGCCGGAATATTGACAGGATGCCACAGTGGCCGCCAGATATTTCTTACCCCCGGTCAGATAGTGGGCCCGCGGTAACACTGGCGGCAGTGTCCCTCCCGGAGCTGACCAGATACAGGTAAAGCCCATCATCGGCAGATAGCGATTCGACAACGCGATGTTAAATCCGTTTTTCTCGCTGAAGGCGATCGCCGCATCCGCCGCCGAAATAATTTTTTTAATCGCAAGTGCTCTTAAAGCAGGATCGCTCGATTGCTCCGGGATCAATGCATAAGACATTGCCACGTCAGCGTCGCCAAGGACCGACTGGTTCATGCCCAGGACCGCTTTGTGATATTGCTCGTTGCCGGTTAAGCGAAACAGTTCGATGGCGGCCAGCGCTTTCATGTTCATAACAGCTTTGGAAGCTGCCCCCGCTCGACGCGCCTTTCGCTCTTTTGCCGCACGAATTTCCGCCTGCGCGTTTTTCTCCCCCCATTCCCATGCGCGAATCGCCGAATCATGCAATTCTGCGGAACGTGTTAAATCCGTTAGAAGCCGTGCCGCTTTCGCTGCGCAGGCCGCATAGAGATATGTCGATTCCGGGTCGGAACGGTAGGCTCCCACCAGCAACGTTTCCTGCCAACTCGCCTCGCCCGGACTGGGATGAGCGGTTGATTCCACACCACCCCGGACCCCGCCATCCGGGTCTTGAAGCCGTCGAAAGAAATCGATGTTCCACAATGCCTCATCAAGAATATCAGGAGTGTCGTTGTTGGACTCCGCTGGAGGAAGTGCGAGTTTCAGCTCGGCCATTTCGTCGGGGAATATTTCATAGAGTTCGAGATGACGGAAACTCGGAATTAAGTGCTGACTCCGACGGTCCCAATCACCGGCATCCATGTATCCACCCCACGCGTGGGGATGCCGTTGAAGTCGAGAAGTATCAAGTTCCGGGCCGAGTAGTTTTTTAAGGCTTCGCTCGATCACATCGGCTTCACCATCCCAGATCGTCGTATCGGTCTTAAAGACGACAAACCCATCGTCCGGGTGCATCGGACGCGGACGCACGTAATCGGTAAATGGTGGGCCGAGCGAGATTCCGCTTCGATGCGACAGGAAGCCGTGCATCGACACTTTGAACGCTTTCTCCCAAGAATCCGATCCAATTCGAAACGAGTAACTGACACCAACTCCCGGTACATGGACGCGATAAGTCCCCGGCTGCATATAGTCACTGAAATCGAGATGAAAGACATCCGCTCCGGTATGATTTCGCCGCGCAGAGAATGGCTCTGTGGTCTCGCTGGCGATTCCAAGCTGAACATCTCCGACAAAAACTACCCGGCCCGATTCATCTAAGAGTTCGAACCGATCGACATCGAACGATCGCCCTCCCCCAGTCCCTGCCCAAAGCGAAAGAAAAGCGCGTTTGAACGGATCGTCAGGCCGGAAGCCGAGTGCGCTGACATGCACTGCTTCACTGCGGTTCTCGCCGGAGTGATGAGTAAATTTGAGTGAGTCGTCGCGAGTATTAAGACCTTTCAACTGAATTTCATATACTTGCCCCTCGACAAGAGCGCGCGGCAATTGCAGGTAGATGAAATGATGCCCCGTTGCCCCACTCGAGCCGATCGCGACCGGTCCCGGTTTGCTCTTGCGATAAACAGCTAATGGATGAAACGGTTTACCGCCATCGATACTGATCAAATACGAATGCAGTTCGTCGACAGCTCTCAGGTCAAGCTCCTGACCTGTCATTTCCTGTTTCCAGACGGTGCCTGCTTCTCGATTAAGTCGTCCCACATTGAACTTCTTATTTCCTGCTTTTCGAAAGACTTCGAAGCCGACAGACCCTATCTCAGGCTTTCCATTTCGCCACAGCAAGTGCTGCGAGCCGATCGGCTTAACAATGTCGTTTGGCTGCTCGTCATAGGGCACAGGTGATGCCAGCGGCACTCGGCCGGCCACAATTTCGATGCCGATGATATCTGCGGCTGCACAGCCGACGTGCACGACCTCGGGCCCGTCGTCAGGATGGCTTGCCTCCGGCGATACTAACGTCTCGACGCGCCCGTCAAACGCCTGATCTGCAAAGACTGAATGCTCAGCGACCCCGGCGAGAAGGATTGGCAAGATGCAGTGGACCGAAGCGGAAGTCAGTCGGTACATGAGTGCGTCTCAGAAAGAACTGTTGAATTGATCACGCGAAGTGCGTCGGGCCACCGACGAAAGTGAAAAAGTATGTAAGAGGCGATGCAGAGGACCGATTAACGAACCGCCGGCCGATAACCGATCGACCGGACCGAATACTGCTTCGGATTGGGCAGAACTTCCCACGACTCTCCGTCTTTGGACCGAAATATCGTCGTATTGCCTCCCAACGCATTTCCGAAAATCCCGTAAAAGGCATCTCCGTGGTGCCAAACTTCGGAGGGTTCCTGTTTCCAGCGGAACGGCCGTTCTCGCCATTCAATTCCGTCATTCGAAGTTCGCAGCAGCAGCGGTCCCTTGTGCTGCCGCCCGATCGCTCGGAAATGATCATTGACCCACATGAGTGAGCCAATTGACTTAAAACGTGTATCGGTAGACTCATTCTCCCAGGTCACGCCGTCAGTCGATGTGGCGGTGTAGCCGTCTTGCCCAACAATGACGAAGCGACCGTTTCCGTACGCCACCGAGAGCCATTGGCGTGTCTCGTCGTGTCCCGGTGCTGTTTGCAACGTCCACGATTTGCCGTCGTCAGCCGTCGTTGCAATAACACCATAGTCACCGACACCCACGTAAATTTCATTGCCGTAGGCGAGCGATCGGACGGCGTACCGTTTATCTCCGGCACTCTTCAATTCGGCAGTCCCTAGAAGTCGCCAGCCACGTCCGTTGGATGACCCGGCGAGGCAGCCCCGCATCGTCATGTAGGCAAATTGACTTCCGTTAAAAAGTAGATTGTGCGTCGGTCCTCTAATGTCGTCTAACTCTTTCGCAGGCACCTCCTGCCAGTCGATCCCGTCTTTCGTGACGACCACGCGAGGGGAACTCCATCCGCCGGCACCAACGAATACACCGTTGCCATAGACGACTTCCCACAGATCATTTTTGTCATGACGTGGCGGCCCCCATTCCTGATGATGGCTGAAGGTGCGGCCGTCCGCGCTCGACATTCGATGCCCGCCGCCACCGACTGCCACAAACAGAGGCCCTTCCGCCGAGCACGGGTCCGCCACAATGGCAATCGCAAGGGCCACTAACACTGCACACGAATGGGCAAGGAAACGTTTCATACCACGCATTGTAGCAAATCCTAATTGCGGCTGCGCTTATTTAAGACGGGCTTAAGTTCCAACCCTGTCAGCGTCCCGGTCGCAGTCGCGAATTTCTCGCAGGGAATCCCCTGTGCCTGCAGCATCGAGGTAAACAAGTTCGGGTAGGGCGGGGCCGACTTCTCGTCAAATTTCAGGTGCTGCCCATGACGAAAAGGACCGCCGGCAAGTAAGGCAGGCATATTGTTATTGCGGTGATTACGAGCGTTACCAAGCGGGCTGGTAAATAAGACCATTGTCCGGTCGAGCAGGCTCGCGCCGAGTTCATCGGTATTCTTGAGGCTTTGTAGCACCTTGGAGAACTCGTCGAACAGCTTGACGTCGAACTTCCCCCACAGGTCGGTTTCGGTGTGCGTCAGGCCGTGCCACGTCTTTGCGAACCCGACCTTTGTCAGATTGCGATTGATGCCGACGTCCCAAGTCAGAACGCGGCTTGAGTCGGTCAGTAGCGCCAGTCGCGCCAGCTCGCCCCACGTGGACGTATAAGCTTTTAAGTTTTCGGATCCGCGGACATCTTTGACCTGAGTTTCTTTTAACGGTACGTCAGCCATTGGCTTATGTGCCCACGCTTCCGCCTTTTCCAAGCGACGCTCTACATGCCGGATCGAACTATAATACTCGTCCAGCTTCGCGCGATCACGAACGCTGACTTTCTTCGCGATCACTTTGGACTGTTCGCGGACGGCGTCAAGAACGCTACGACCTTCACGGAACCCCGCGATGGTCTGTTCGAGCTGCTTCTCATCTGGAGCGAGGAAGAGCCGCTTGTAAACGTCGGTTTGCGAGCCCCAGCCGGGGATTTTCACGCCGGACCGATTAATTGAAACGCTCCCGCCCATCTCGATTGACGAGAACCGCGTGTGCTCCCCCACATGCTCCGCAGCGAGTTGGTCGAACGAAATTCCGTTCTTTGTAATATCTGTCGGCGTCGCGGTCAGCGCCCGATTGGCCGCACCATGCCCGCCTTTCACACCGGGATGAGTCATTCCTTGAATGACCGTGAAATCGTCCTTAAGCGGTTCGAGCGGTTTAAGAGCCTCAGATAGCTGGTAGTCCCGACCGGATGCCGAAGGCCAGAAGGTGTCGGGGTAGAAGCCGAGATGGGCGTGAATTGTAAAGATGCGCAGTGGCCCCGCGTCGGCCTGCGCGGCTGAGGCGTGCGATTCCAACAATGGCAACGCGATCGCCACTCCCGTACCGTGGAGAAATGTTCGTCGTGAAAGTGCGGGCATATTATGAATCAATCTATTGAGTACTGAGGCGGGCTGCTACTTGGTGAGGAAGGGTTTACTGTTGACGACATCAGTAACGAGTTCGGCGAGCGGGTATTGGAAGTCCTGTGCCGCGATGCGATCGACGATGGCATTGATCGCCGGCCGATCGGTCGTGCGAGGTTCGCGTCCCGTCCCGTAAGCTATTAGCTTCTCAGTGAGACACCGCGCGAAATCGGCCCGCCGACTCTTAAGGTACGCTTTCAGGTCATTGAGCCCGCCAAGATTCTCGCCGGTGGCAAGCACGCCGGTCGGATCGACTTCCGCGCCGCTTTTCCAATGGGGACCGCGACCGCGGGGTGGTTCGTCGGACTTGCGAATCCGATAATTCGTCCGCCATCCACCCATGACGTCGTAGTTTTCCATCGCGAAACCCAGCGGATCCATCTTCGCGTGGCAGGACGCACACGCTTTAATTTCACGGTGCTGGGCAAGCTGCTCTTTAATCGTCAAGTTCCCGCTAATGTCGGCTTCAATCGCGGGAACGTCAGGCGGGGGAGGGGGCGGCGGCGTTCCGAGGAGGTTCTCCATGATCCACGCCCCCCGCACGATGGGAGAGGTAACCGTCCCATTCGAAGTCACCGTCTGCAAGCTCGCCAAACCCAGTACACCCCCGCGCCGGTCCGCCGCGCTGAGCGCGACACGACGCAACTCGGAACCTGAGACGCCTTCAATTCCGTAGAGCTTAGCCAGCCCCTCATTGATCATCACGAAGTCAGAGTCAAGAAATTCTGTCAGGCTCCGATCCTGATCTCTAAGAACCTCCCGAAACAGGGCGAACGCCTCCTCCTGAACCCAAATCTCCAGCTGATGGTCGTATTCAGGATATATGACAGCGTCAGGCCGATTCTCACCGACCTTGCGAACTTGAAGCCACTGTCCGGCGAAATTGCGAACGAACGCTTCGGCTTTGTCGTCGGCGAGCATCCGTCGTACTTCTTTGGCCCGCACGGATGGGTCGCTGAGTCGGCCAGCCTTTGCGAGTTCCATTAAGGACCCATCAGGCATACTCGACCACAGGAAATAGGACATTCGTGAGGCGATTGCATAATCGTCGAGCGGTCCCGGCTCTTCGTTCATATAGAGGAACCCCGGTGAGCAGAGTATCGCCTTAAACCCGACGCGAATGGCCTCCTTCAAACCGCTCTTTGACTTAATGGATTCGGCCAGCGAGAAAATTGCGTCGAGTTCGCCGGCCATCACCGGCCGTCGAAAGGCTCTTTCAGCGAACTCGGTTAATGTCTGGCGAAGGGGCTGGCTCTCCACGTCGCGCGGCAGCGCGGAGGGCCAATCGCGCGCTGGGATACTATAAAACGGGCCTTCAAGTTCGACCGATTCAACGATGACCGCCTTAGACTTCTCAAAGTCGAAATCGGGATTGAGTTTAAGGGGGTATCGACCGCCCCCGACAGTCGGACGACCGTTGCCCGAATTGTTATAGCTGGCTTCTACGAACTCGCGAGGCCTCAGGTAGCATTGAAGTTCAATCGTGGTTGCCTCGCCTTCGGCAATGCTGAACCCTCCGAATCGGATTCGCGGCGGATTGCCGTTCGTCGGCTGACCCGCATCAATCGTCAAAATCGCAGACTCGACTCCCGAACGAAGGGCCCGCGCGCGGATGCGATAGATGTAAGTGCCGCCGACTTTTACTGAGGGGGTTCGCAACGGCCGTTCATAAACGAGCGCCAATTGGCCCTCATGCTCACGAACGTTGTAATCGAGTTCGCCCTTAAGCGCACCCCATGTCACAATCATTTGATCGAGCGGATCGAAAACCTGTTTCCTCGCTTCGGGGACTTTCCCCAAGTACCCCGCAAGGCCCATCTCCAGAGCAACGTCAGCAGCCGCCATGTATTGCTCGAGCAGCAGTGGCGACATGACGAGCGCTGCGGCGTTATTATCGAAGCCATGAGCCGAGTCGTCCTCGGGCAACATCTCTGAACCGGCGTATCCGACGATACCCAGCAGATCACGGATTGTGTTGTCGTATTCGTTCCGGTTCAAACGCCGTAAGACGACCTCGGCATCGCCTTTCGAGGATTCGATTGCGCGGTGCAGTTCGGTATTCAGCCATTCGACGGCAGAGTTGCGCTCTTCGTCGGACAGCGTTTTGGGAGTGTCGTCCGGCGGCATGTCGCCCAGATTCAGGCGATCGAGCACGGCCTCCCAATGCTCAATATCCTCTCCCGCTGTGAGATCGCCGATCGTGTCGAGGCGAAGTCCACCACTGTCTTTGCCATCTTTGTGGCAGGACACGCAATAGGCAGTGACAAACGGCTGCACCCTGAAACCGACCTGTTTAACCTCGACGAAATTCGCAGGCAATTGCGACTTTGGTGATGGTGTCACTTCTAGCGGACGGTCGCTCTTCTTTGCCTTCGCGTCAATCGGCGAACCGATGATCTCGCCTGTTCCGACTTCATCTGGCGGAGTGAATTCATTGGGGCGAGCGGCCGGTTCGGTTACTGCCACCACGTTGGGTGGCCCGCTTATATTCGTCTGATCGACGCGATCGGCATCTGCCGACAAATTTGAAGCGATCGCTGTGGCGAATAGATCGTCCGCTCCCGATTCGACCAACCGCTCATCTTTGCCGCAACCGGCGATGAACGTGCCGCAACTGACCGCTACTGCCAAAGCAAGAGTCAGTAAGTGACATCTAAATAAGGCGACGGCCATCGAATGAACCACCTGTTACGATCGACTAATAATCGAGAGTCGTGTCTGCCCCTGTAAAAATACACATTCTGCTCAGAGCGGTCGCGTAGAAAACGTTTACGTCTGATGAATTCGTTTTTGGCTGACGAGAAACACAGACGAAAGTCTTATTACTTCATTCATCGACGCAGAGTCGACCGACGACTTTCCACCTCACCAGCCGATTTCAATTCGCTTTGATACTCAGAACTCACCGACAACTCCGCCATCGTTGCGACAGCCTAGATATTGGAAGACGCCCCAATCCAATTCTCCCTTGCGGGCGGCGTCGTTATACGGTCCGACGTGATTATTATTAAACTCATCACCACTTCCGTTCCACGGCACGTCGGAATGGAGGATGAGCTTCGAGTCGATCGTGTCGGCGATATATTTGACAGAGCCGTCCGCCAGTGCGAATTGAGCCCCACCAGAGTGTTGGGAATGAAAAGAATAGTCGGCGGGACCTAAAGCGTTTGGCGCCGCATCGCAGCCATAAGGCCACGTGCCTGCGCTAAAACTCTGGCACCAAGGTGTGACCAGGGTTTCGTCGGGATTTGGCGGAAAATAAGTCATCCGCACACAGCGATGCTGCTCTCTGACCTGTCCGTCTGTGTCGCCGTACGCACGCTGGGTGTCAGATCGATTCCAAGTGACTTCTCCCAAGAGGATCGTGTTGGAAGTCCCGTCGATGATGTCTTCCAGTGTTAATTCGGTGGGATAATTCGCACCGAAGCGGCCGGGATTGTCGTCCCCGAACGGGGCGTGTGCTTTAGATGTATGAGCGAACTGCGAATGGATCATATTGCTGCCGTGCAATTCCCAGTGCGAAGGGATTGACCCGATGTTGGCGACATAACTCGTGACCGCTTGCGGCTGACTCGTCGGCGAAATATTGGAGTAGTCGGGATTAGCGACCGGCACTTCTTGCTTCGGCGCAATGTCGGACGGACATCGAAGCAATGCGAATGCGTTTGTCGTCAGGGCGGCGTTCGAGCCACTGCCGATGCCGGACGACAAATCGAACTGCTCAAAAAGTGCGGCTTGGTCGATGTAAGGGAGAATCCGCGTTTGCCACGAATAGCCCCCTTCACTGGCATAGATTCCCTGCGGCAGGACTCCCTCCACGTCATGGAAGTTGTGTACCGCCAATGCATACTGCTTTAAGTTGTTCTGGCACTGGCTTCTTCGGGCCGCTTCGCGTGCCTGCTGTACCGCCGGAAGAAGCAGCGCGATCAGGATCGCAATAATCGCGATGACGACCAGCAACTCAATCAGCGTAAAACCATGTCGGCGAAAGATAGTGACTTGCATGTTCAGTCCTTGGAGGGAGGTGGTTCAGAAAAGGCCCGAATGGCGAGATGGCACTGCTAGAACTTGCCGATGGTGAGACCATCATTACGCGCCAGAAGCCGCTGGTACACCCCCATCCAATCTTCAAAATCTGATCCACTGGCCCAAGTAGCCGACGAGTTCGGCGGCGAATTCGTCGCGCCGGAGTAAAGTTTGTTCTTCAGGCTATTATTATTGGCGCCGACTTTGGCCAGAGTGTGATTGTTGCGATAGTCCGGGGAGATGCCTTCGCCAAAGGACTTTTGAGCCATTCGCAAGTTGTCCTCAATATTATCACTGAGGAAGTGGACAGAGCCATCGGCCATGACGAATTGAACGCCGCCCGAGTGGTTGCCGCTAAAGGAATTGCTGTCACCCGTATTGAGTCCCATTCCGTTCATTCGACCGAATCGAGACCAGTTCTTCCCAATACTGGACCGTACGGGGGTGGTCGTGTCGGTCACGAACGAGGGGCAGCTTCCACCGACGCACGAGGAGCCGACTAACAAACCCATGCCGGCATCGTTTCCGCTCCCACTGGCAGTAAGTCGATAGCTGATTTCGCCGAGCAGAATCGTGTTTGAACTTCCGTCCGTCACGTGACGGAGGCCAATCACCTTGTCGACCATAAACAAGCCGTTATTCCTCGCATCTTCAGGACCGTAATGCGACGGGACTTCCGCACTCGGCCGACTCCATTGGCCGCCGCCCAGAATTCCGAAGTTTGCGCAGTAATTTGAAGCCGCCCCGAACTTGAGGTCCTTCTGCGTTTTCGGGCGAAACGAATCGGCGGGGCAAAGGGCCGAAGTCACGACGTTATATATAGGAAATAAATTTCCTCCGGTGACTTCGCCGATCTTCGGATTTGACGGGTTCGAAAACGTGCCCCACATGGGGGGTTCGTTAAAGTTGAGCGAGTTGTACATCGCATCCTGCTCGATGTACGGCAATATCGCTGCCCCCCACGCCCAGCCTACACCCAACGAGGTATCCTGATTCTGGTTCTTGATGTTGCCATCGTTATAACCGATCGGAAAGCAGTTGTAGGCGTCATGGTAATTGTGCAGAGCGAGGCCGAACTGCTTTAGATTGTTCTTACATTGTGTTCGCCGTGCGGCGGCGCGAGCCTGCTGCACGGCGGGCAGCAGCAGCGCAATGAGGATCGCAATGATCGCAATCACAACGAGAAGTTCGATCAGCGTGAAGCCGGTACGTGGTCGAGATGAGCGTTTGCAAGTTAACATGTTCGATCCCTTGAGCGATGAGAGCTGTACCCCGGGAACGCGAGGTGTAGAGAAGAGTTCACGTACCACAGCAACGAAACTTCAGATTGGCAACACTTGATTTGAGAATTGTTACTGAAGTCTCGTGCTTACATATGCAAAGGCCTAGGTTTTGCTCGATCATCCAATCCCGACCCGAAGAACCTATACGAGAGGATGTGATCGCCTGCCCACTACTTCGAGGTGTTCGACTCGCGCTACCATTTGCTGGTCCAATGCGATGATGAATTCTGCCTGTTAGACTCGTCCTTAAGAGATGAATCCGAAACGGGACGGGCGACTGATGCGACGGTCCAACAAGACGGCAGGCTCTGTGATCGCAGCGATCATCCAGCTTGCTGTGAACGTTCAATGCCTGTCGAGTCGACAGGCATGTGCGGACGACACACAGGTCATCGCGACCGCCGCAGCCGTTCGTGCGCTCTCGACTGAAGATGCGATGCGACATCTGACTGTTCGGGTCGTCGGTGTGGTGACCTATTTCGAAGTCAATCCTAGTGTCTACGCCGTCCGAGCCTTCGTGCAAGATGAGACAGGCGGGGTCTATGTTGCACCCGGTCTCGGTTTCACTCCTGACACGCTCGATCTCAAACCGGGACAGCTTGTCGAGGTCATCGGCGTCACGCAGCCGGGTAGTTTCTCACCCTGCATTGGTGGGTCCGGTACGGGTCCGCCAAGCGTGCGGGTCCTCGGCCAAGCCGAACTGCCGACACCGATCAAGCTGACTGCGCGGCAATTGGCAAACCCGGCCAATGACAGTCAATTCGTTGAAGTTGAGGCCGTCTTAGCCGATGTTAATTTTCGCTCATCCGAAAAGAGAGACACACCGGGCGAAACGGTTCTCAGCCTGCAAGTCGAAGACCGACGGTTCGACGCCATCGTACCGGAGTACGAACAAGATCGGACAACCGGAGACGGCTTGGTGGGAGCGGTGGTCAAAGTCCGGGGTGTCTTCGGAAGTCTCTTTAGTGAGCAGCGGGAATTGACCGGAATGCGGTTGTTCGTGAACGACTTTGATCAAGTTAAGATCGATGTCGCCGCCTTTAAAACACTGTTCGATGCCCCACTTCGCACCGCGGCTTCAGTGACCCGGTTCGATCAGCGTTTCCCTGACCGCGTTCGCCTCCGCGGTCGGGTCACCTACTTTCGACCCGGATCGCTCTTATACGTTCAAGATGGGACAGCCGGGGCAAGGATTGTCAATCCGATCTGCCAGGAAGTTTCAACGGGTGACGCGGTCGAAGTTGTCGGGTACCCGAGCTTCGGGGATGGAGGTGCCACACTCGCCAATGCGGTCGTTCGAAAATTCGAAAACGATATTAATACAATGCCTCGTTCCGTCACCGCAGAAAATGTTCTTCAAGGCGAGCACACGGGCGAACTCATCACGATCGATGGGTTGCTCATGCGATCGTCCAACCGAGCAAGCGAGAACATACTTTATCTTCAGTCGGGCGATGCCGTGCTTCACGTCCACATTCCGCATGAAGAAGAGCCGCTCGCCGAAACACGGTTTAAGCCGAATAGCTGGCTCAGAGTCACCGGAATTTGTGTCGCGCGTCCATCGCATCAGGTCGAATCTGATGAAACTCCAGTCTCGATTCGAACGGTTCAGGTTCTTGCACGAACCGATGAGGACGTCGAGGTTCTTGAGGCCGCGCCCTGGTGGACGCCCGAACGAATGCGATGGGCTATAGTAACCGCCGCGACAGCATCAGTCGTTTGTGTCGTCTGGATCGTTGCGCTGAGACGACAGGTCGCGGCTCAGGCAGACACCATCAAGATAAATTTAACCCGAAGTGTCATCATGGAAGAGCGAGCGCGGATTGCGCGAGAGCTACACGATTCGCTTGAGCAGGACCTCTCGGGTGTCGCCATTCAACTCGACGGCTTAAAGTCAAGAATCGGCCCGACGGAAGAGTCGGTCGTCAAGTCGCTCGACCTCGCACGGGCCATGGTTCGGCACAGTCGCAGCGAGACGAAACGTGCGGTCTGGGATCTTCGCACCGTCGCACTCGAAGACGGTGATCTCGCCAATGCGATTGAACGACTGTTGACTTGGGGAGTTCAAGAATCGTCGCATGAAATTAGTGTGAAGACAGATGGCGAACCTTACCCACTTCCGGGTCCGGTCAAGGCGAACTTACTGAGAATTGCTCAAGAAGCGACGACAAATGCACTCAAGCATGGCCGTGCCAGGCATGTAAAGATAATCTTGGACTACGTTGACAACGCGATCAGGCTTAAGATTGAAGACGATGGCTCCGGTTTTGATTCCAATCAGGCATCGCGGTCGAGGATTCCAAATTTTGGATTAGTTGGAATGCGGGAACGTGCGGTAAGACTCGGCGGAACTCTCGATATCGTCAGCGAACAAGGCAACGGGACGACAATCGAAGTGATCGTTCCGAAGGATCGATTTACGAACGGACATGTTTAACTGAGGCCAGGATCGAAATGCGGCCCGACAGTCAGGCTCAGACTCTTAAGAGTGTAGTAATGGTAACGAACGTCGATGACAAAATTCGTCTCATGCTGGTCGACGATCACTTTGTGGTGCGGATGGGGCTGGCAAGCTCGCTCGAGATGGAAGAAGACATTCATATCGCGGCGGAGGCGGGCACAGCCGCCGACGCGATCTTTCTTTATAAGGACTGCAAGCCGCAGGTCGTTGTCCTTGATTATCAGTTGCCGGACGGGACCGGCATCGACGTCATTGAAGAGATCGTCAAATTTGACCGCTCCGCGAAAATTCTCGTCTTTACGGTTTTTGATGGTGAAGAAGATATCTTCCGCGCCGTCGAAGCCGGCGCGAAGGGTTTCTTGATTAAAACAGCGGATCGATCTGAACTGCTCAAGGCCATACGAACTGTTTCGACCGGGGGAGAGTACCTGACCGATTCCGTCGGCAAGATGCTCGAAGAACGGCGTCAACGTCCGTCGCTGAGTCGCCGGCAGAGCGAAGTACTTCATCTGATCGCAAAAGGCGCCAGTAACGGCCAGATCGCCGGCAAACTTGGTATTGCCGAGGTCACGGTCAAGCTGCACGTCACTCAGATCCTGCAAAAACTGAAAGTCGATGATCGCACCCAGGCAGCACTCGCGGCGATCCAGAGGGGAATTGTTCATCTCGACTAGAAGCGATTTCAATACGAGCCAGAGGCGCAAGCCGATGGTCGATCAACCAGCGATTTTCCCGACGGCTCGCGTCTCGGGCTTGTGTGTTGAGTCACCACTTACCACCACCTGTTGCGACGTCATTCGCAACGAAGAAAAAACGGCCGGCCCCCTACCCAAAAGTCCTCGGCACCGGCAGCGACTTCGCTTGAAGACCCCCCAACTTTCATCAATGCCTTTCCGATTAGGTCATCAAGTATTATCTTCGAATCGCTTGTCGGCACTTCGGAGCCATGTAAATCGCTGATGATTGAAGGCCAACTGACTACGACAATGACCGTAGCAAACTGACAACCGCTGTTTGGCTTTCTATAATCGACTGCTCGCATCGAATCATCTTATTGAAGGTACGCGAATGGTCATGTCGGTCGCACTGGAAGCGTGACTGTCCCTCAAATCGTCAAATCGAAAAGTGGACTGCCGCCATGCGAATTTTTGTCGGGTTCCTGACTCTGTTAGGCGCGATTCGTGTCGCTGAATCTGGCGTCGACTTCGAGCGGGAAGTCGCTCCGATTTTCGAAGCACATTGCGTACGGTGCCACAACGAAACCAATCAGCAGGGGGAGCTTTCGCTGTCGTCGGCAGACGATATCGAGCAGTTCGGCTATGTCATCGCCGACGAGCCTCAACACAGCTACCTGCTCGACATGGTCCGTCCGACCGCAGCCGATCCGCCGCGGATGCCCAAAGAGGGCGAGCGCCTGAGCAAAGAACAGGTGGCGACGCTCACGCGATGGATCGCGGCGGGAGCCGTCTGGCCGAAGAACGCGGTCGTCCAAGAAAAATCGGCGGCTGACAAGAACTTCTGGTCGCTAAAGCCGGTCTCGAAGCGAGAACCGCCCGTTACCGATGGCATATCGGCTGCGTGGACTGAGAACGTGATCGACCGATTCGTCTTCGCGAAACTTGCGAAGCAGGGACTGGAGCCGAATCCGCCGGCTGACCGCCGCACGTTGATCCGCCGGGCGACGTATGACCTGACCGGCTTGCCGCCGACGCCCGAGGAGGTCGAAGCATTCGTCAATGTCGATTCGGCGGGAGCCTATCGCGCGTTGGTCGACCGCCTGCTCGATTCGCCGCGTTATGGAGAACGCTGGGGACGGCACTGGCTCGACGTCGCCCGCTTCGGTGAGAGCGGCGGCTATGAGCGGAATCGGATCATCGACACGCTGTGGCCGTACCGCGATTACGTGATCCGCTCGTTCAACGAGGACAAGCCGTTCGACCGTTTCGTGATCGAACAGTTGGCGGGGGATATGGTCGGGAAGAACGACCCGGAGGTTGAAATCGGGACGGCCTTTCTCGTGTGCGGGCCGCATGATGACGTCGGAAATCAGGATGTGAAGGCGCAGGCGGTCATCCGGGCCAACGAGATCGATGACATCGTGCGGGCGACCAGCGAGGCCTTTCTCGGCCTGACGGTCGGCTGCGCCCGCTGTCACGACCACAAGTTCGATCCGATCGAACAGAAAGACTACTACCGCATGGTGAGCGCCTTCGGCGGCGTGCATCACGGAGAACGCCCCATCGCGACCAGCGAACAGTGGGAAGCGTACCGCCGAATCAGTGAGCCGCTCGCGGAACGTCGAAAGGCTTTGGAAGCCAGCGAGAGGGAACTTCGAACGGTAGTCGAACAACGAGCGGAGGCGAACGCGGAACTTCACTCGCAGGCTTGGACACGTCCGACCGTCGACCCGGCCGGCACCGAAGAACGGTTCGACGCGATCGATGCGAAATTCGTTCGGCTGACGGTTAGTGGTCTGACCAGTCGCCGGTCGGGAAAGAGTTTCTTTTTGGACGAGTTCGAAGTCTATCCCGTCCGTGATGGGGGTTTGAATGTCGCGTTGTCCGCCAATGGAGCGACGGCCTCCGCGTCAACTCCGAAGGCTGAAGACTTCGACGAAGGATATGGCATTCATCGTGCGTTTGATGGCGACATTAATACGCGCGCGAAAATCATCGGAACGCAAGTCCTGCTCGAACTGGCCGAAGTCACGGCGATTGAGCGTGTCTTCTTTTCAAGCGACCGGCTCGGACTTCTCCAAAAGGATTACAGAAAAGCTTCCTTCCCCGCGGAGTATCAGCTCGAAGTCTCAGTCGACGGCCGACGCTGGCAGACGGTTGCCGACACGTCAGGTCGCACGCCATTCAATAACGAGTTCCGTGCGAAGCGGCTGTTCGAAGCCGAAATCACACCCGAAGAACGCTCCAAGCTCGAGAAGATTCGTAAGCGGCTTGTCGATACGCGGCGGGCCCTCGATGACGTTGAAGAACCACCGCTGTGGTACGCGGGGAAATTCAAGTTACCTGAGAATCCGCAGTTTCACGTGTTCCTCGGCGGAAACCCCGAGCGAAAGGGGCCGCCTGTCCGACCGGCAAGCCTTTCAGTTCTGTCAGAAGTGACAGATGGCTTCTCCCTCAACGGGGATGCGGGTGAGGGAGAACGTCGGCTCGCGCTTGCCGAATGGATTGTCGATGCGAAAAACCCGCTGACGCCGCGGGTGCTGGCGAACCGGCTGTGGCACTATCACTTCGGAACGGGCATCGTCGCCACGCCGAGCGACTTCGGATACATGGGCGATCGGCCTTCACACCCCGAACTGCTCGATTGGCTCGCCGCCGAAGTGCATCGGCACGGCTGGCGTTTAAAGCCGCTGCACCGGCAAATCATGCTCAGCCAAACGTACCGTCAGGCATCGACATGGCGGGAAGACGCGGCGAACGTCGATTCCAGTAGTCGGCTGCTCTGGCGGTTCCCGCCGCGCCGGCTGTCGGCCGAGGAACTTCGTGACACGATGCTACAGGTCGCCGGCAAACTCGATACGACCATGGGCGGCCCCGGCTTTCGGCTCTACCGCTACACGCACGACAACGTCGCTACATACTACCCGTTGGATGAGCACGGGCCGGAGACTTATCGCCGAGCCGTCTACCATAAGAACGCCCGCGCGGCGACGGTCGATCTGCTGAGTGAATTCGACTGCCCGGAAAATGCGTTCGCCGCGCCCCGACGAGCCGCGACGACCACTCCACTGCAGGCTCTGACAATGCTGAACCATGGCTTCACGCTCGACATGAGCAAATTCATGGCGGCCCGGCTGCGGTCCGAAATCGCGGGAGGCGACGCAGAAGCTCACGTGCGGCGAGCTTTCCACCTCTGTTACGGCCGCAAGCCGGTGGAACAGGAAGCGACCGCAGCGGTGACGCTGATTGAAAAGCATGGCCTATCGGCCTTCTGCCGCGCCTTACTGAACTCCACAGAGATGATCCACATCGATTAATTGTCGGTGCGTGTCTTAAAATTAAGAGTCCTTTCAAATGAATATGCCGCTCGACAATGTGCCGCTTGACAATGTGCCGCTTGACAATGTGCCGCTTGACAATGTGCTGTCACGCCGGGGCCTGCTCGGTAACGCTTTTACCGGGCTGGCCGGTATCGGATTGGCGCATCTGCTCGCAGGTGATACCCACGGCAGTGACAACACGTCACGCGAACCTGTCGGAATCGAAAATTGGCAGCCGGGCAAGGGAATGACGCACTTCCCGGCGAAGGCCAAACGGGTGCTGCAGATATTCTGCCCGGGCGGCGCGTCGCACATGGACTTGTGGGAGCACAAGCCCGAGCTCGAGAAACGCGACGGTGAACCGCTTCCCGGAGAGCCGCTGGTTTCCTTTCAGGGAAAGAACGGTCCGCTGATGAAGAGTCCGTGGCCGTTTCAGCCTGCCGGAGAGAGTGGAAAAATGATTTCGTCAAACCTGCCGCATATGGCGAAGCACGTTGACGACATCGCCTTCGTTCATTCAATGACATCAGAATCGAACACGCATGGTCCCGGCTGCGTGTTTATGAATACGGGCTATGCCATGGAAGGTTACCCCAGCGCCGGTTCGTGGGTCAGCTACGCGCTCGGAAGCGAGAACGAGAACCTGCCCGCCTACGTGGCGATCCCCGACATCCGCGGAGAACCGCCGAACGGAAAGGCGAATTGGAGCAACGGCTTTCTACCCGCCCAGCATCAGGCGATCATGCTCAGTGCGAAGCAACCGATCCGAAACCTCGCGCGGCCGAAATCGATCTCGGAGAAGGAAGACCTGGCGACCCGCAATTTTTTAAACCGGCTCAACAGACGGCACGCCGACCTTCGGCCCGGTGAAACCGAACTCGACGCGCGCATCTCTGCGTATCAGTTGGCGGCGCGAATGCAGCTTTCGGCTCCCGAGGTCGCTGACTTCGCAAGTGAGTCGGCGGAGACTCAGCGCCTCTATGGGATCGACGATCCCAATCAGCTCAAGGCAGCCTATGCGAAGAATTGCCTGCTTGCCCGGCGGCTACTGGAACGCGACGTTCGATACGTAAATCTCTACTGCGCGTCGCGGGCCTCCGGCGTCGATGGACTGCTCAACTGGGACGCGCATGCGACGCTCAAGCCCGACTATGACCGTCACTGCCCGATCTTCGATCAGCCGACAGCAGCGCTGCTGACGGACCTGAAACGCTCTGGTCTTTTGGAAGACACGCTGGTCCTCTGGACGACGGAGTTCGGTCGGATGCCGACACGTCAGGAAGGCACCAAGGGCCGCGACCATAACCCGGACGGCTTCACCTGTTGGATGATGGGTGCGGGAGTGAGGGGTGGAACCAGTCATGGTGCCACCGATGCGTTCGGCCGACGAGCCGAGCAAGACCCCGCCACCGTCTGGGATTTTTATGCAACGGCGCTTCACCTACTCGGCTTCGAGCACACCAAGCTGACGTGGTACAACAACGGATTGGACCGTCGTCTCACAAACGTCCACGGGCAGATATTGCGAACGATCCTCTCGTAAGCATGGCTGCCTCAGATCGCTGTCACTCTTTAAACAGATACCTCCTAAAAAACGCCTTTCCGGTGATAGTCCGGAGCTTCGGATCAGGTGGTCCTGACGAAGAAAGTAATCTGAGAAATCGGTTTTAAATCAGGTCCCACGGCTTTCGAGCTTCGCGCGAGAGGAATCGATCGGCCTCGGCATTACCGAATGTTTCTCGGTCGGCGTCCCAATTTAACTTTTGCCCGGTACGGTAAGCGATATTGGCGAGATGAGCCGTGTTCGAGGCGTGGTGACCGAATTCGACATCGGCGATCGGCCGATTGCGTGAGCGGACGCAATCGACGAAATTCTCCACATGGAGCCCTGTCGAATCGGGCGTGAACGCATCCTCTGGTTTCATCCGAAACTTCTCGAGCGACCCGCGCTCCTCCGCCGTCGCCTTCATACCGGCTTTCAATTCAGGCATGAGTTCAAAGCCGAGTCGGTCGACCAGCAACGTCCCTTTGGTGCCATAAAATGCGAGGCCGTTGGGCCGATCGTCGGGACCGTTAGCACGGTAGTACTTCATACCGGCCGTCCGTCCTCCCGTGCCGAACGCGTTGAGTCGGGTCGACTCGTAGTTAAGGATGAAATTTGGGTACTCGAACGTCGCTTGCAACAGGTCGGGGACCTCGGCTGAGTCGTCGACAATGTCGGGATATCGTCCGCCCGACGCCACGACCGATCGCGGCGCTGACGCGCCCATGATGAGATGCATCACGTCAAATCGGTGTGTTCCCCAGTCGGTCGGGATCCCGCCAGCGTAGTCCCAGAAATAACGATAGTTGCCGAGAAACCGAGCTCGATTAAAGGCTGTTTCGGGGGCTGGCCCGAGATAGAAGTCCCAGTCAAGACCTTTCGGCGCGGATCCGTTCGGCGGCTTCCCGATGCCGTCCGGCGTGCTGTTGCGGTAGTTCCAGATGCGGACGAATCGCACGTCGCCGAGACTTCCACTCTGTACGATCTCCCGGCAGCGTTCGAAGTGAGCGGCCGAACGTTGCTGCGTACCCGTCTGGACGACGCGTTCATACTGCCGCGCCGCATCGACCATCGCCCGCCCCTCTTGGACGTTATGACCGAGTGGTTTCTCCACATAAACATCTTTGCCGGCCTGACATGCCAGCACCGTGGGGATGGCGTGCCAATGGTCCGGCGTTGCGACGAGCACGGCGTCGATATCACTCCGATCAAGAATCCGCCGAAAATCATTCACGGCATCGGGCCGACCATCGAGCCAGTCTCGTGCTTTGCCCGCGTTCGGCTCGTAGACATCGCAAACCGCGGCGATTTCGACGCCGGGAGTCGAGCGAAATCGCTCCGCGACGAACCGACCGCGTCCGCCGCAGCCGATCCAACCGACACGCACGCGGTCGTTCGCGCCGATCGGCTGCGCTTTGACGCTCCCGAACGCTCCGAGCGACAGGCCGCCGGCCATAACCGATGTTAGAAAATTTCGGCGGTGCATCACGTGCTTTCGTTGAAAGAAGTTCGGAATGCGGTATTTATTCTCACAATTGCATTGCCCGGTTGCGGGAACGTTCAGTCGGACCGGAATTTGATTTCAATGACATTATAACTTTCTTCGGTATCGATCACGGGAGCCGGATAACTCGGGAGACACTTCTTGGCCGCGAGTGATCGCTCGACATTGAACACGTCCTAAAACCTGACTCGACTGCCGTTACGGCGGATATACTGGCATCAATTAAGAAAGAGCCGCGCGAGAGATCGAAGTCATACGTCGAAGCATCCGAATGCTTAAGAAATGATCGGCGATCCACGGGGGACCGATGGATTCGCCAGTCAATCATCGGGAACTGGCACAGCCCGCAGTATCATTCGATTTCCTCGTACTTAAATCCTATAGATGCGTGACGATTCGCTTCGCGATGCATCCGCCGATCCCTTGCCCACTGTTTGCGGCCCGCCTGCCGGGACTTGGCATTCAACTCTGTGGCGATTCCTTCATCGCCCTGCTGTTTCATCCAGGCATCAAGTCGCCCGCTGAGACGGCGACGGTGTTCCTCGTAACGAGGGTCTTCCGCAATGTTATTTGTTTCGAAGGGATCGTTCTGCAGATCGAACAACTCAACTGCCGGGTGGACGCTGAGTCGGTCTATTCTCGCAATTAACTTTTCGTCGGATTCGGCATCGTGCAGCCATGATCGATAGACGGATGATTGATGAATACCGCGAATAAAGAACTCGTTCTCGGGCATCAAGTTGCGGACCAATTTAAATCGCCCGTCGCGGACACAGCGCTGAGGGTATGGCTCTTTATAACCGGCCACTCCGACCGCCGTATGCTCGGCGAAAACGTACTCGCGATGCCGGTCGGTCGCCCCAGTCACCAGACCCAGGAAGCTGCGTCCGTCGAATCCGACATTTCCCAGCGCGTCCGGGCACCCGGTGTCGATCGTCGCTGGAACGATGCCCGCCATTTCCAGGAACGTCGGCGCGACATCGACATATTGCACAAGCGCGTCCGTACGAGATTTCGGCTGGACTCGACCGGGCCAGCGAAGGAACGCGGCGACTCGGATGCCGTTGTCCGATAGCGTCCATTTCCCGCCGAAAGGAAATGCGCTCCCCTGCTCAGACAGGAAGAGGGTCACTGTTTCGTCGCGAGTCTTCGTGTCCTTTAACAGTGATTCGAGCCGTCCGACTTGGTCATCGAGGGCGTTGATCTCCGCGTAATAGCGGGCGAGCGCCTCGCGCGTCGTCGGATTGTCATGGAGATAGGATGGGACTGTTAGTTTCTCAGGATCGTAGCGACCCTGCGGGCCCTTCGACCAAGGCGAATGCGGACTACTCGACGCAAAGACCAGGAGCCAAGGCTGCGTGGCATCTCGCTGGATGAATTCTCGAATCGCTGCGAAGTCGTCTTCCCGCTCACCGACCTGTTCGAAGGGGAATGACTCGAAGGGCGCGACGTGCGACTTGTTGTGGAGGCCGACACGGTACCCCGAATCACGCAGGTAAACGAAGAGGCTTCTCGTTGCCGGGTCAACTTTGGCGTGATTCGGATAGGCCCCCGAACGAACCGGGTACAATCCGGTATAGAGCGCGTGCCGACACGGAGAGCAAGTGGGGGCCGGCGTGAACATACCGCTCAGGCTCATTCCATCAGTCGCCAGCCGATCGATGTGAGGCGTCTTCACGTCGGGGTTCCCGGTGACCCCGAGATCGCGCCAGCATAAGTCGTCGGCTACGATCAACAGAAAATTGGGTCGGGACTCGGCTGCCGCAAACACCGAAAGCGGGAACGTCCATCCCGCGGCGATGGCAATTAATGTCAGGGCGACCTTCACAGGCATGCTCCGAAAGCGATCAGCAGCGGCGGGGAATCGACAGCGGGCAAAATGTCCTACCAATTAAGAACGTAATCGCAGATTCCAATCGACGCCAGTTCCCAAGCATATAGCGCCCGCCGTTCTGAGAACGCGTGGAACAGAGCCGTCAAACGGGGCGACTGCAAACTCGCTCGCAATTCAAACGGCGGCTCGCCAAGTGGCGACATCAACCCGCGTATCCTGCGGACGGGACAATGGCAGTTCTTCAGCGTATCCGCCGACCCGGGCGAGACGAACAAACAATCCTGCCGGCTCTCCGGGATACCTCCGAGACCCAATTCGACCAGCGAATCACAAGCCCACGATCGACGAGGACGAGGATCAGCCTGCGACGACAAATGCCAGTCGGACTCGGCTCGCCGCGGTGGCCGCCGGACGATAGGCCTGACCGATTAAATCGAAGCGGCGTTGGAGTTCTCGACGACCCGATCGATCGTATCGCTCAGTTCCGTGAGGCGTTGAGCGATTTCTCGCGCCGAGGGCAGGCTTCCCGGCGAAACCGGGACGTCTCGTCCGCGCAAATATGAGGACAGCACGTTCCGGTAGATCGCGAGATGACAGACCATCACGGCTAATTCTTCCTCGGCCTGCTTCGCGGCCTCGTTGTCGTTGTCGGTGACGTATTCCAACTCTCCACCCTCGGTCGATCGATTCAGACAAATTCTCGGGCAATGGGTCCTCTGCGGAAACGAGCGGACCTGTCACAGAATAAGTGCAACAACCTACGTGCAAGCCCCGGGGTGGTGACACGAAGGGCGGGGGAACTACCGATGTCAATGCGGTCACGGGCTTTACGTTAAATTCATTGTTGAAGAGAGGTGTGACAGATGGGTACGTTACCTCATCGGGAAGCGCTCCCCACAATCCCCCCTAGCCGGAGAGGCAGATTTCCCCATGCGTGGCCGACTGAGAACAAAAGCATCCCATGGCTTTACGTTGATCGAACTACTGGTCGTCATTGCGATTATCGCGATTCTCATTGCTTTATTACTCCCCGCGATCCAGCAGGCGCGTGAGGCCGCTCGGCGGTCGAGTTGCAAGAACAATCTGAAGCAAATCGGGCTGGCATTGCATAACTATGCGAGTACGTGGAAGGAAAGTTTCCCAATTGGGGCGAGATCACAATCGGGTTTGGGGCCGAGTTGGTGGGTGGGACTGCTGCCTCAACTCGAACAGCAGAACGTCTACCAACAGTTTCAGGCTGACTTAGACAATAGCGGCCTTCTGAACCCCGTGATCGCCAGCGCGGGAAAGATGCCGTTCATGTTTTGCCCGTCCAGCCCGCTTCCCAAGACCGTGACGGTGGCAACGGGGATTGCGGCTGCACCCCACTATGCCGGCATTGCCGGTGCCGCCGAATCTTCGAGCGTTGGGTTCGCTGATGGCGGCTACAACTCCGTCGACTCAGTGGTTTGCTGCACGACACTGATCCCTGATGCTGACGCAGGCATTCTGGGCGCCGACGGAGTGTTGATCCCGAACGGGATTGTGCGGCTGCGCGATATCACCGATGGAACGTCGAACACGATTTGTATTGGTGAGATTTCCGACTTCGCGGAAGATTCGACTGGGACGCGAGTTGTCGTGACGCCGAGCCACCCGGAAAGCTGGGCGGCCGGGACGTTTAGTGACGGGACTCCGCCGACCTATGGGAATTTCAGTGGACCGCCGCTGAATATCTTCACCCCGCCCGCGTTCCCGGCATTCAACCTCACGACGATCCGATATCCCATCGGGACACGTGATGCTTCGCTCGATGGGATTGATCCCAAAGGCGGGCCGAATAACCCGCTGCTGTCGACACACGTGGGCGGAGCACAGGTGACGTTAGCGGATGGAAGCGTGCGCTTCCTTGGAGAAAGTATGGACTTGCGCGTGCTCAAACTATTGGCCCAGCGCAATGACGGTGAGGTTGTAGCGGAGTTCTGAACTTAATCACGATAAGAGAATGGGAGCTTGGATGAAGACTCTTGAGACCACTGTCGTAACGGCAATCTTACTGGCTGTTTTTACTACGCAAGCAAGCGCTGATATCTGCTTCTGCGGACTCTATCGTCTTTGGGATGAACCGGATAACGCCGCTTGTCCGATGGGACCTTCCTCGGGAGCGTATTGGGGCTACAAGCACGAATTTGACCCTGCGATGGGCGAAGACTGCGGTACGCGGGTGGCAACCGGGATCGAAGTGATCTGTGACAGCCAGGCCGGAGGCTCGTGTGATACGAGCACAATGCCAGCGACGTGCAACTGTGTGACACTTGGAGGATTAGGAGGTCAGGAAGGCCCCGCGTGCTGCGGACAGGGCGATGAATCGGGCGATCAAGAAAAGGAGTCGAAGGAATCAACTAAGCCGAAAAGTCAATCGGAGGAGGAAGGGGCCTCGGAGGAGACAGACCCAGATTCGGTAAGGACAACGGTTACCACAACGATTACCAGTGCCGTTTTTCGTCCCTGTACGACCCGACTCGGCGATGTCTATCCCGGCCTCGATGCCAACTTCGTGATCGTCGACTCGGAGCCGACGTACTTGACTTGGGAAAACAGCAGCGGCCGTCAAAGGTGGGCGAAGTTCTTTTACGTCCGTCACAAACAGCAGCCGCGAATCCAAGGGGGGCTTGGCTTCCTTTCGCGTGACCCGAACGCGTGTGCTGACTATGACCCTCCGGGCGGCGCCGGTAACACCACTAACGAAGTCACGATCAAACGCAGCATGGTGAACCGCATCGCACGAAGCACTGGGGGCTTCACGGACAACGGGTACCTCGTCGAGCTGACCGGAATCAGAGTGATTATTAAGACGAACTGAAAGGAATTGTTGGCATTCTTGCCATGGAGGGACGAGCGACGCGGCCAGCGTCCCGCAGATTTGCGAACAAGTTCATTAGAACCGCTTAAGTGCTGCTGCTCGGATTGCACCCGACGGCAGCACTTTTATTTTTTCTGAAAATAATGCCTTAAGAACGACGGCCAATCAGAAATACTGGCGAACGCGCTGGATGTTTCATATCGATCAAGAATGTCGGCTCGATCGGGGAAATAGAGTGTGAGCATCCCATCTTCTGCGGCGAATCCCATGCTCAACCGATTATTGGTCGTGAGCGACCGATCGGCGATGATGCAGTTTCTATCTCCATCTTCGGGCGGGAAGACCGTCATTCGCGCGATCGCGTGTGCAGCCGTTTTTGCGTCCTGAAATGCGGGGTCGGACAGGCGACTTTCAAGGTCGCCGAAAAATCGTGGTAAGAACACGCTCCACATCAGCCCGACTTGTGAGACCTCGCGTTCTCCAAGCTCCGTTGTCGAATCTCTTTCGCTCAGGTCCCAGCGAGAAGCTTCCACCGCGTTAGTGACGTGATCCCGAAACGTGTCGTTTTTAAGAAGTGGCTTTGCAACACGGACGAAATTATTGATGCGTGCGACGAGGTTTTTGCGGAGTCGTGGTTCCATTGCGACAAACATTGAGGCGATTGCCAGTGATCGCAAGTGATCGTCGCACTCAATGGCGGTTGCGATGGCAAACGACGGCAGCCCGAATGTGCCCGGATACTGATCGAGCCCCGCAATCCAAGATGTATGGGGGAAGCCGCTGAAAAAACGAATAGGACTGGCGACGATGTGTTTGCAAAGGTCTCCCAAATCGTATGCGACCTCGACCGTTGACATGTCGCATGCCTCGAAGCCGAGCATGTCGATCCGACCCGTACTCGCAGAGTAGCGATGACTTCTTGCGTAAGTAATGAAGTCCCGAATGACCTCCCGGAGCCGGAGGATCGTCAATGAATCTTGAACGTCCGGTTTTTTGGCGCGAACGACGCCTTTGTCGAAATCAAGGGAAGTTGTGTATGCGATGTGTCCTGGCGCCGCGTGATGGTAGGCTTCCACAAGGGAAGGCCCCACCTCAAAGAGCCGATCGACAAACTCCGTCGCCTTCTTTGTCGTTACGGCGGCTTCATCATCTGCCCGAAGTGACATATCGGCTGTTAAATTCGGCAACCAGTCTGTGATTAACTCCACCGATTTTTCACGATAGTCCTCGCTGCTCTCCAAATAGCCATCAAGGTCGGTCTTGAAGTGCGATGCCAGAAGCGTGAGTGCCAGCAGGTCTGGCTTATCACCAAAACCAAATTCTCCGAAACCGTGCCCGGTGAAGAACACGATCGTATGGTCCGCCGGTGCATTCTTGATGGCGGCCTTCAGGTAAGCCAGGACCGTCTCGGGCAACGAAGTTGCTTCTCCGGACGAAAGGCCGCAGAAATCCTCGAAAGTCTTCGAGCGGTTACCGGTCTGGTGAACCGTTCGATCCGTCAACCGCCCACCACGCCGAACATCGTGAAGAGCCGTGACCGACACGTGATCGAGTTCCGGTGCGAGTCGGTCCAGTCCACGCAAGACTGCAGCAGCTGCATTCTCCGAAGGGTCCGGGCTGGAACTCGTCTTATAAGCGCGATCGATGCAGCAATACAGGATTGACCACTGCTTTCGCGGTTTTGGCATCGTGGGGCCTCTTACGATTCGACGGAATGGAGAGCGCCGGCCCCAACACGTTGATCGGATTCTTCAGCTATCGTCAGCACCGTACCGCGGACTGGCGCTTCGACACAGCCGGAAACCGATTGTCCGGCTGTTAGTGAGGTACATTCTGGGCAGGGCGGCCGGCTGATTGAGCTGACGTGAGCGCCGCAGGCCCCCGTACAAGAGGAACATGTCACGTCGGCTTGCATCGGAGCCGGCTCGAACGGAAGTCCATTCGTCTAATCCGGCCCCAAGTTCGGCCAACCCGAATACCGGGTTGGCAGCGGCAAACTCTTCTGCCCACGCCAGTTCCGCGTCAGTCGGCAGGCGACAACCACTCTCTTCCGCCCAATGAGCGGCAAAATCGTGACGCTCGTTCATCGACTGGTTTAAGGCCTGTGGCGCAAACACGGTCGGCGGTATTCGATCTCGGATTTCGAAATGATCGCGAACTTTGTACTCGTTGCGGGCAATGAAGAAAGCCGGCACCCCGACCGTGTTACCCTTCGATTCCAGTGCTCGGTACGCGAATTTCTCGTTAGCCGGCACCAATTGCATCGCGGCAGTAATATTATCGCCGGGGATATCAATTCTCGGCCAAGCAATGACTCCTTCCTCAAGCAGTGTCCAGTGCTTCGGCTTTGTAACGCCGATCGCGATGGTTTCCTTAACTCCTGGCACCGTGCGATGGACTTCGTGGAAACGGGTCCCGAGTGTTGCGATCACCAAGTATCGCCCCGGCGCCAGTGACATCGTCAGTGGAGTCCGATCGGTCGACTTCGTTAAGGCTTCGGCGATCGGCTGATGGTGTTCATCCAACTGGACGACAGTAATTTCTGCGCCCTCCGGTTTCGTCTCGACTTGAACGTCCCACTCGCCGTCGGCAAACGGGTCGACCGGCACGGCCGTAATTAGCGAGCTGCCGAGAATCGAGATGGCAGTAGCGATCAAGAATGTTCCGAATGCGAGTGTCGCCGACGTTCGCGGCTGCCGCAGTGCCAGCCGCCAAACCTTGCCCATCGGCGAGACCCGACGCGCTTTCACCGGCTCGCCATCTAACCACCGCTGCAGATCGGCAGCAAACTCGTCCGCTGTGGCGTAACGATCCTCGGGCCGTTTTTGGATCGCCTTGAGCACGATCGTTTCGAGGTCGCGCGAAATTGTCTTATTGATCTTCCGCGGCCGGGGCGCTTCACGGAATTGGAGACTGAAAAGGACTTGCTGGATTTCGCCTTCGAAAGGCCGCTTCCCGGTCAGCATTTCATAGAGCATGATGCCTAGCGAATAAACGTCGCTACGTGGTCCGACACCACGGCCACGGGCTTGCTCGGGGGCCATATAACCGGGGGCGCCGACGATCCGATCCTTCGCCGTCAGCGTCAGGTCGGCCTTGTCCCAGCGGGCCATTCCGAAGTCGGCCAGCTTGGCCTCGCCGCGGAAATTGACCAACACGTTCGACGGTTTAACGTCGCGATGGATGACGTCGTTGTCGTGGGCATGCTGCAGAGCTCGGGCAATCTGGGCGCACATCCCCACGGCGTCGCGATGACTCAGCTCGCCCTGCCGAAGGTGCGTCTTCAGATCGGCCCCGTTGACGTATTCGGTGACGATATAGAACGCGCCGTCGGTCTGGCCGACATCGTGGACCTGCACGATGCTCGCGTGATTGAGCTGCGCAGCCGCCCCGGCTTCGTGCAGGGCCAGGTCGATCTCGTGCTTTTCGAGCCGGGCCCGGTCGATGATCTTCACGGCGACAGACCGCTTCAGCTTGCGGTCCCAGGCCCGCCAGACCGAGCCGAAGGAGCCGGAGCCGAGCCGCTTGTCGATCTCGAACCGGCCCAGCCGGTTGATAGTGCAGGCGTCGAGGAAGGCCGTCGCCTCGTCCGGTTGCGCCAGGTCACTGCCCGAATCACGGAACAACGGCGTGAGACGGCTAATGACCTCCTTGCTGGTGGGGAACCGGGATATGTAATCGTCAAGCTGTGGCTGTTCGCCGACGCGGACGCGTTCACGAACTTCGAGCATGATCAGACGGCTGAGCAGCGTCGACTGGTCGAGGTCGCCGGTATCGACCAAGAAGTCCTCGATCCGAGGCCGTCGACCCTCGGACCATAGTTGCAGGAATTCCCCGCAACGCAGGTCGACCTCGACGACGGGGTCCCCGTGCGGCAACGATTCCTCGGCGGCAGAGACAGTGCTGTCGACAGGCACGCGTTGAGTCCTTGAAAGACCTCCAGCCGATCGTGTGTTCAGACCAATTGGAGTGAGTTTGACACCGAATTTCCAGCCAGTTTTGCCAGTAAGATTTGACGAGCGAGGGGAACTACGGATACCAAGACATGGCAAAGCCTGCCGCGCCGCCCGTACTCCGGCCCGCAGAGGGTCGGAACAGGCGACGCGACAGACGCGCAAAGGTACCTCTGGTAGAACGAAACCGCCTGTCAGGATTTTGATGTCCGAGAAGCCCCCCGCCCAACCGGCTGAGCCGGACAGCGACGCGCCTTCGATAACCGAGGCGACTTCGGCAAGCCTGCTCGACAAGGCCAAGACTGGTGAATCGGATGCCTGGTCGCGGTTGTATGCCCGCTACTCGCCGCTCGTCTTCAAGAGATGTCGTCGGGCCGGTCTCTCCACTGCCGACGCGGATTGCGTCACGCAGGACATTTTTCTCGATCTGTTCCGCAGACTGGAACGATTTGAGCGTCAACGACCGGGAAGCTTTCGGCGATTTCTTCGTCTCCTGACGCGATCGCGGCTCGTTGACTTTCTTAGAAAGACGGCAAGTTTCCCAAAAACGATCGGCGAAGCGGACCGCCAGTTGAAGGATGACGAAACGCTTCAATCGCAGCATTCGAGTGACGCCGAGGCCCGTTTTCAGCAGCTTCGGCAGATTGTGAAAACCGAGTTTACGGACCGCGACTGGGCAATCCTGTTTCGCTACGTGGCTGAGGAGCAAAGCGCGGCTCACATTGCGGAAGACTTAGGTGTGTCCGTAAACGTCGTGTACTTGACGAAAGCGAGAATTCTGAAACGAATTCGTGAGTACGTTTGAAAAGCCTACGCACCAGCCGAATGGATTTGCTGACTTAAGTCCGTAGCCCCTCCTGTCGAGCCTGAGCGGAGGTTCCGAGAGATTCTTCTCGCGTTAGGTGAATCGGACGGTGGTCTCATCCCGCGAGGGTCAGACCAGTCCGCAGGACCGAGGCGACAGCCAAGCCCGCAGTGAGAGCGGCCCGCAGTGCAACGCAGTTATCACCCACCTGTTGTTAGTGTCATTGACGGTGCCCTCGGTAGTTGCAAGAGCAGGCGCGCGCTTGCAAGTAATAGGGGCGAACATGGTGAAGAAAGCAGCATTGAGGGAAGACGCTTGCTGGCGTTGGCCGCCTCGAACGCCATGAAGCATCCGTTGCGTGCGTCGTCGACTTCATTGCGAAGTAAATGCGGGGACAAAAAAACGCTGAAACCGCCTACGATCGCTTAGCTGCGGACAACGCAACGCGAACTCGGTGAATTCTTCGGCCCGTTGAAGCTGTTAACCGATGTCTCTCCCGGTAACGCCGACGCCTTTTGAGAAAACTCGCCGGACGCGGTCTGGCCAATAACACGATCCGCAAGCATCTCTAGATTGCGAAGCAAATCTTCCGCACAGCTTTGCGGCAAAAACTTGTCGCAGTGAACCCGTTCGAAGACTTGCCGTCGAGCGTGCGCCCCAACCGGGCAAGGCAGCAGTTTGTCACCCGCGAAGAGATCGCTGCGGTGATGGATCAGTGCCCCGATGCCGAATGGCGATTGATCATCGTGCGCAGTCGCCGTTGATGCCGCAAGGAGCTTCTCGTCGCGACTTAAAGACACGCGATGCGACGAGGTGCAATTTTACGCGCGAGTAAAATTAGCCGAGGTGGGACTCGAACCCACACGACCCGTTCGGGTCCCGGGATTTTAAGTCCCGTGCGTCTGCCATTCCGCCACTCGGCCAAACTCTAAGATAGGGACACCGTTCATGGTGTTAAGGCTCGCGTCTGTCATTCACTGAGCATCGGGCTGTTTTGCGTTTCGATCGTCAATCACCTGCCCGCCTGCTCAGGCGACTGCGTCTCGCACCTCGCTCACATTAATATCCTGACGCGGCCGGTGCGGCGTCGAATTGAATCGGCTCCAGCCCGAGGCGCTGGCGGGCGTCGTCCATCATGCTCTGAGTTCGGCTCGCTCCGCAGCGGGTGACGCCGAGTGCGCGGACCTCGAGGAGCTTGTCGATATCTCTGACTCCGCCGGCGGCTTTGACCTGCACGCCATCGCCGGAGTTTTCGACCATCAGCTTGAGGTCTTCCATCGTAGCGCCGCCGGTGCCGTAGCCGGTGCTGGTCTTGACCCAGTCGGCATTGAGACCGGTGCAGATCTGGCAGAGCTTCACCTTCTGCTCGTCGTTCAAATAGCAGTTTTCGAAGATGACCTTCACCTTGCGTTCGGCGGCGTGAGCGATGTCGATCACCGCCTTGATGTCCCGCTCAACGTAGTCCCATTTCCCGCTGAGGACCTGGCTGATGTTGACGACCATGTCGAGCTCCTGGCAGCCGTCTTCAACGGCCCGCTCGGCTTCGGCACGTTTGATGTCAGTGGTGTGACCGCCGTGAGGAAAGCCGATCGTGGTGCTCGGCATGACGTTCGAGCCCGCGAGAAGTTCGGTACATCGCTTCATCATGTAAGGCAGAATGCAGACGCTAGCGACATCGTAGGCGACCGCGAGGCGGCAACCCTCTTCGAGCTGCTGGACCGTCATCGTCGGATTCAACAGCGAATGGTCGATCATCTTGGCGACGTCGGAGTAGGTAAAATCAGCCACGGGTCGTTCTCAAAAATGGATTGCGAAAGTCGATTGCGAATGAGCGGGCCATGCTACTCGACCGCGTGCCCGGCTGCGAGCGCGATGGCCCCGAGCAGCCCGGCGTCTTCTTCGAGTTCAGAGCGTACGACGAGGATATCACCGGTCGGGAACATGCCGACGCGGTCGCGAATCTCACGGCGAACAGGTTCGAATAATAGGTCCCCCATGGCGGCGACACCTCCTCCGTACACGATCGCCTGCGGATGCAGCGAGGTGACGATGTTGGCCGCAGCGATCCCGAGGTAGCCACCGACCCGATCGATCGCTCCGGCCAGCTGCTCGTCCCCGGCGGCGATCGCCTCAGCAACGCGTTTCGGTGTCACCTGTCCGGCGTCGCCGTCGATCGCGTCATGCAGGCGGGGAGCGAATCCCGTTTTGAGAAGCCGGACGGCTTCGCCGATGATCGCCGACCCGCTGGCAACTGTCTCAAGACAGCCGCGGTTGCCGCATCCGCAACGTGGACCGTCGAACTGGACCGTCTGATGCCCGAGTTCACCCGCAGCCCCCAACGGTCCCAGCCGCAGCTTGCCGTCAATGACGACTCCGCCTCCCACTCCGGTGCCGAGCGTGAAGAAGGCGAAGGTGTCGACGGTTCGCCCGATGCCGAAAACCAATTCGGCCAGAGTGGCGGCGCGGGCATCGTTTAGCAGTCGGACCGGCACTTCGAAGCGTTCCTTAAGCCGCGTTGCGAGTGCGATCTCGCGCCACTGCGTCGGAAGGTTCGGCAGAAACTTCGTGACGCCGCGGTGAACGTCAACGAGGCCCGGCAGCCCGATCCCGATCCCGTCCGGTCGCTCGCCCGCCTGAGTGGCGAGCCGTTCGATTAACTCCGCCATCCGTTCGATGACCGAATCCGGGCCAAGATGCCCATCTGTGTCAATCTGCTGCCGCGCGACGATCTCGCCGTCCGCCCGGCCGAGGGCCGCCGTGATCGTCGTGCCGCCGAGATCGATTCCAGCGTAAACAGACATGGTCGTCGGAGAGGGGTTGGTCGCCAGGGAGGTGGGAGGAGGTTTTGGAAGTTGGAAGTTGGAAGTTGGAAGTTGGACATCAAGCTGGTGGGCGAGGGGTCCCTTACAGGGCGGTCGTTGGTGTGTCGAACATGATTACTCACGACTACCGTTCAAACTTCTTCGGGCTTCTGAATTCCCACGATTCATTCCCATCTCCCGATCCCCCTAAATATCGGACGCCGGCATGTAGTTGTGGAGGAAGCGGGCGCTTTGGCGGAGGGCTTCTTTGCGTCCCTCCAATGAACCTTCATAAACGCGGTCCTCGACCTCAATGCAAACGGGGCCGCGATATCCGGTCTCGCCGAGCACGTTAAAGAACTCGCCCCAAGGGACTTCGCCGAGTCCGGGGAGTTTGGGCCGGTGGTACTCCAGAGGGTAGGCGAGGACACCGACTTCGCTGAGTGCTTCATAATCGATCGCGACGTCTTTGGCGTGTACATGAAAAATGCGATCGGCAAATTCTTTGATCGGGCCGACCGGGTCCATCATCTGCCACACAAGGTGCGAGGGATCATAGTTGAGGCCGAAGTGATCGCTCGGAATGAGGTCGAACATTCGCCGCCACGCAGCCGGTGAACTGGCGAGATTCTTGCCACTGGGCCATTCATCCTTTGTGAAGTACATCGGGCAGTTTTCAATACCGACGTAAACGCCCTGTCCTTCCGCGTGCTTGATAATATCGGGCCAGATCGCGAAGAAGCGTTCCCAGTTTTCATCGGGTGTCTGACTCGGCTCGCGGCCGATGAAGGTGTTGACGCGGTCGATGCCCAATCGCGGCGCGGCTTCAATCACCTTCTTAATATGGGCTACCGCGACATCGGACTCTTCTTTTGTGCCGGAAAGCGGATTCGGGTAGTAACCGAGGCCGCTGATATCGACTCCCTTGGAGTCAAATTGCTGTTTTAATTCGGCGGCGGCGTCATCGGTCAGCGTCGTCACGTCGACGTGCGTGATGCCCGCGTATCGCCGCTCCGCCCCACCCGGCGGCCAGCACATTAGTTCGATACAGCGGAAGTGCTCTTCGGCCGCGAAGTCGAGGACTTCCTCACAGGAGAGATCGGGGAGGATCGCACTGACGAAACCGAGTTGCATGGTTCTGTTCCTGAAAAAGCTATCAGCTGTTGGCTGTCAGCTATCGGCTTATTAGTGACCGACGCTTTGATAGTGAATCTCCCGACGGCTTGCGCCTCGGGCTTGTATTTATTTTGTATTTAATTCGATCCAGCGTTGTTCTTGATGGCTTTCTAAGATTGCTTCGCAGAGGACAATTTCTCGGTGGCCTTCGGCGAAGGTGGGGTAGTTCGGTTGACCGCCTGATTCGATCGAATTATAGAACGCGCGGAAGCACATCTTAAACGTGTCGGGAAAGCCTTCGTTGTGCCCCGCGGGGTAGTCGCTGAAGCCTTGCGCCGATTCCGCGAGTGAGCCGGGATCGCGGATGACCGCTTCGTTCGGCCTGTCGCGGTGGCCCACCCACAGGTCGTTGGGCGATTCGCTCACCCAGGCGAGCGACTCCTTTTCGCCGGCGATTTCGAAGCGGAGGCAGTTTTTGCGTCCCGCGGTCACCTGTGAGACCCACAGCACTCCGCGGGCTCCGTTGGCGAAGCGGAGCATCACGCAGCCGTAGTCTTCGGTGTCGATCGCGATCGGTTCGGTCGGGATGTCACCTCCGGCCCCGCTGCTGAATGTCTCAACGTTGCCCGTCGGCCGCTGCCGGGTCGGGTAGACGGTATGCAGGTCGGCACAGACGGCAGCCACGTCCAGCCGAGTGATCGAATAGATCAGGTCGAGCCAGTGGGTGCCGATGTCGGCCACCGCTCGCAGTTCGCCCCCCTCGGAGGCGAGCACGCGCCAGTTGAAGTCGGTCGGGTGAAACATCCAGTCCTGCACGTAACTGCCGGCGACGTGAAAGACGCCGCCCAGTTCGCCCGAGGCGACGCGTCCCGCCGCGTCGAGGCACATCGGGTAGTAGCGAATGTTATAGTTGACCCCGGCTGCCTTTCCCGACTCCGCCGCGATTTCGACCAGCTTGCCCGATTCCTCCGACGTCATCGCCAGCGGCTTTTCGCACATGACGTGCTTTCCGGCTTTCAGCGCCGCCGCGGCTTGGTCGAAGTGGTAGCGATTGGGCGAGGTGATGTGGACCGAGTCGACGTCGCCATCGGCGAGAAGCGCATCGAAGTCGGCATAAGCCGTCGGGATGCGCAGCCGGTCGGCAGCCTGCTTCGACTTTTCGGCGGACGAGCCGAGAATACCGACAACCTCTTGCCCGGCCCTGCGCAGCCCCTCAACATGAACAGGGCCGATGAATCCGGTTCCCACAACGGCGACACGAAACGGCATAAAGGACCTCTTTGGTGGTTCAGTCCGGCTCAGAAAATTGACGAATCACTCGATCGTTATGCGACAGGATGCTTCGCATCGCAAGTGTCGGCGAAGATCGCAATTCCGGTTTGATCGTTACAGCTTGCCAAGGGGGACGGCGACGATTGGGAAGACTTCGTTGAATTAGGACGATCAAGGCGACTGCGCTGGTTCGATTCAGCCGATCGTGACGATGAAAACGATGAGCTGACACGAGAGAGAGAGAGTCCGATGAAAATACGGTCCGCACCGATCTCACTTTGCCGCAACGACCTTCCGGCCTTGTTGCTGGGGGCGACGGCGCTTCTGGTCGCCTTCGCACCCGTGAAGGGGCTTGCTCAGGTCGTACCCTCGTATCGCAATTACGATCGGGGCTTCGTGGCGCGGGGTTATCAGAGCACCGGATTGGTGAACCGAGGCTTCGTCGCCGGCGGAATCCAGACGCACGGTTTTGTCAGCCGTGGCTACCGTAATCCGGGGATGCAACCGGGCTTCGGCGTCAACCGCTACAACCCGCGTGGGTTCGGAACATTCGGCGTATCGGGGTACGAGTTTCGACCGACTCCGCGGGCATCTCGATCGCGCAGTGTGGAAGACTCGAACCGCGCGGACCCGGCCCAGTCTACAGCAGTTCTCGCAGATCGAGCTCAAAACCGGGAAGCAGCGGTGATTGATACGGCTGACTCTCCGGAAGTGTTTGAGTCGTCCCGCCCTGCAGCACAATGGTCAGCTCCCGGGCAAAGCGATCGATGATCCAGTACTCCTTGACGCCGGCTGCCGGGTACTCGCGGGCCTTGTCGACGTAATCTCGCCGACGGTCGCGAGCCGATTCAGAGACGATTTCAATCGCAATCGTCGGGATGTCTCGAAAGACGTCGGGCTCGCGTCCGAGTCCGACCCAGATGGCCCGATCACACACGCGGCGATCCTCCCCGACGATCACGGAGTTCTCCGGCAGCGTATCGTCAATGCACCCGCCTTGCGGATGCCCCTCCATGTAGCTGCGAAGTAGATAGCCGAGTTTGTCACCGGTTCGACGATGGAACGGGCCGGCAGGTGGTGACACGACGAGCACTCCGTGGATCAGTTCGTAGCGGTAGCCTCGCTCGGCGTCGTCGATGACGTCGAACTCGTCGGGTGTCATGAGCATCCCGTTGTGGGAGGGCTCCAACCGGGTGAGCGTCGGTGAGTCGGCGAGAATCATCGGTCCCTTCTGAGTCGGCTGCGCGGCTGTTCTGCATACCAAATCATCATAACGGAGAATGGGCCGGAGGGGAGAATCTGATCGGCGCTTCACAGGCGGGATTCCCTGATTCGCATCGTTTTCCCGATCGAGTCTGGCAGTGGTGCCCTTGGCGACAGTAGGCTGATGCTTCACCTTGACCATCCAGCCGCCGCGAAGCCCGAGTGGAGCAACCGACAATGTCCATGACCCCGATGTCCCCTATGTCCGATGTGGGAATTGAAGAGGTTCGAGAAAATTCGACCTGGTATCTGATGATCGGCATCGTGCTGGCGATCCTTGGCGTGCTGGCGATCGGGGCGGCCGCTCTGGTGACGGGCGGCGTGATCATTGCCGTCGGAGTGATGATTTTGCTGGCCGGAGTGCTGCAGGCCGGTCACGCATTCATGCGGAAGAAATGGAAGGGCTTCTTCCTCGATCTAATCGTGGGCTTGGTCTACGCGGCCATCGGAGTGCTCTGCCTGATTCACCCCTTCGCCGCGGCCGCGGCGATCACGCTGCTGATCGCCATTTCGCTGATTTTAGGCGGCATCTTTCGAATCGCCGCCGCATTCGCTGTGCGGCCGCCGCACTGGCTCCTTGTGCTGATCAACGGAGCGGTCGGGTTGCTGCTCGGCGTTCTCATTGCGGCGCAGTGGCCGTTTTCAGGTGTTTGGGTGATCGGCCTGTTCGTCGGGATCGATCTCGTCTTCAGCGGGATGAGTCTAATCTTTCTGAGTATAAGCGTCGGTCAAATGACACCAGCGCCTGCCGGAGATTCGGAAGTCGCCGCTTCCTGACCGACCGAACAACGGTGCGGCGATCAATGAATCGCCCGGCAAGCATTCGCCCGAGCACAGCCAAGGGATTGCCCTGGTGGCGGGCGCTTCGACATGCCCCAGAATTGTCGTGATGTCGTGAGAAAGTCTCGCGACGAACCACCGGATTTTATTTCAAAGGTCTTCAGATGCGTTTCTTAACAGGCGCCGTCGTCGTATTGCTGATGGTTTTGACGACGCTGGCCCAAGCTTCACCCTTCTCCGTTGTCGGCTCATTCGACGTGGTCGGGGGCCAACGCGACGGCGAGGATTTACCGAAGGCGGAATGGGAGGGCCTGACCGTCATCTTTACCAAAGACACAGTCGTTACAGTCAAAGATGACAATAAACTTTACGCGGCGAAATATCGGATCGTCGGCGCCTCCTCGAAGATTCCCGGGGCATTGATGATCGACATGACCAGTACGATTCCCAAGCCGGGCCAGAAAGCCCGCGGACTGATCGAGATCGAGCAGAAATCGGGGATCGCGAAGTTGATCTATGCCCTTCCGGGAACCGGTCGACCGGACGACTTCGAACCAGGTAAAGGCGAACTGATGTTCGAATTGAAGCCGCTCGCCGAGCCGGTTTCTGTCGAGTAATTCACGAGCTGACAGCCTTCAATGCGAGAAACCGCGGGAATCCCCGCGGTTTTTCATTGCGCCCGGTCGGATGCACTTCGCGTGCGCTGGACAGCAGGCGTCATTCCCGGTCAGCATAACGGATCAGCGCGGGGCTCTGCCGTGACCACTCTCGCCCAGCCAAAACTTTACGAGACCAAAACATGGATCATGTCGTACAGGCAAGCGGATTCGACGACGGATCTGTCTCGCGTCGCAGACTACTCGCCGGAGCGGCGGCTGGGGCGGCGTTTCTCGCGACCGGTCGGCCTGCTTCGACGGCAGACGACGCTTCGCCGGCCAAGTCTTCGGCTGCCGGGGGACGATTAAAGCAATCGGTATCCCGCTGGTGCTTCGGACGAATTCCGCTCGACCGATTCTGCAAAGAGGTGAATCGTCTCGGCCTCGTCGGGATCGATTTATTGGGGCCGGAAAGCTTTCCGACGCTCAAGAAGCACGGCTTGGTCTGCACGATGACGACCTCGCACAGATTGGCCAACGGATTGTGTGATCCGAAGTTCCACGACGATTGCATCACCAAGATCACCGCCGCGATCGAAGCCAACGCCGCGGAGCAGTTTAAGAATGTGGCGTGCTTCTCCGGAAATGCCCGCGGCATCGATCCTAAGACCGGCATGGCGAACTGCGTGCGTGCATTGAAAGAAGTAACGCCGCTCGCCGAAGAGAAGAACGTCACACTCTGCATGGAACTGCTTAATAGCAAAGTCGATCACGCCGACTACATGTGTGACAATTCGAAATGGGGCGTCGAACTGGTCAAGCAAGTTGGGTCCGATAACTTCAAATTGCTTTATGACATTTATCACATGCAGATCATGGAGGGCGACGTGATCCGGACGATCCGAGCCAATCATGAGTATTTCGGTCACTATCACACCGCCGGCAATCCCGGCCGGAACGAGCTCGACGACTCACAGGAATTAAATTACACGCCGATTGCCAAGGCGGTCGCCGATACGGGGTTCGATGGCTATTTCGCTCACGAATTTGTGCCCACGCGCGACCCGCTCACCAGCCTGGCCGAGGCGGTCGAAGTCTGTCGGGTTTAGCTCACCTTTTAAGATGAGAATAAATTGATGGATGAATTATTAGTATCTTCGCAGCATGGCGTCACAACGTTGACGCTCAATCGCCCTGAAAAGCGAAATGCGTTATCGCATTCACTTCTCGTCGAGATCGATGAGGCGCTTGACAGGATTGCGAGCGACGAGGAATCGCGGGTCGTCGTTCTGGCAGCGAACGGCCCCGCGTTCTGCGCCGGGCACGATTTAAAAGAGATGACCGGTCGGCCCGAAGAAGAATACCGCGAACTCTTTTCCACCTGCTCGCGGGTGATGCAGAAATTAAGGTCCCTGCCGCAGCCAGTGATCGGCCGGGTTCATGCCCTGGCCACGGCGGCCGGTTGCCAATTGGCCGCGGCGTGTGACTTGGTCATCGCAGCCGACGAAGCCTGGTTCGCCACTCCCGGAGTCAAAATCGGGCTATTCTGCTCCACGCCGATGGTTCCGTTGGTTCGCAGCGTCGGACCGAAAGTCGCCATGGAGATGCTGCTGACCGGAGTGCCGATCTCCGCGCGGCGGGCCTATGAAGTCGGGTTGGTCAATCGCGTCGCGCCCACAGAGGAACTGGACGCCATCATCGCGGAGTATTGTACGGCGATTCTCGCCAGTAGTCCCCTCACGCTCGCCATCGGCAAGCAGGCGTTTTATGAGCAGCTTTGCTTAAGCGAATCGGAAGCCTACGGCGATGCGACCGACATTATGGTTCAAAATGCGCTTAAGGATGATGCACAGGAAGGCATGACGGCGTTTCTGGAAAAACGTAAGCCGGAGTGGACCGGAACGTGAACGAGAGCGAAACCGGGTCCGGTCTTCCGGGGTTCGACGAATTATTCCGGCGGGCCGATGCGCTAAGGGAGCCGGTCTCAGCTGTCGCCGTCGGCGGAGCGGATGAGACGGTGATTAAAGCGCTTGCGGAAGCTCGCACTCGCGGATGGATTCGACCAATCGTCGCCGGTGGTAAAGGCCAGATTGAAGACGTCGCCGAGAGCTGCGGCATCGACCTGGCCGGATTTAGAGTTCTCGATACCGATGATCCTGCTGTTACCGCGGTCTCGGAAGTCCGCGAAGGACGGGCTCAAATATTAATGAAGGGCCAGGTCGCCACGCCCGATTTAATGAAGGCGGTCTTCTCGCGAGAGGCCGGCCTGCGCACAGGTCGGGTGGTCGCCCAAATGGTGCTGATGGAGATCGTTCGCGATGATCGCGTCTTTCTCCTGACCGATACCGGAATTACACCCGAACCGACTTCTGATCAGCGCGGGGAATTAATCGGTCACGCCATTGAGACTGCGGCCGCGTTGGGCGCCAGCGAGCCCAAGATCGCCCTCATGGCCGCGACCGAGAAGGCAACCGAAGCATTGCCCGATTCGCTCGATGCCGCAAAGCTGGCGAGTCAATCGTGGCAACCGGCCATTGTCGAAGGTCCGCTCTCTTTTGACTTGGCTTACGCGGCCGGTGCGGCAACGAAAAAGCGCCTGACAAGCCGCGTGGCTGGCAGTGCCGATGCAATGGTTTTTCCAGATTTGACGAGCGCAAACCTGACGGTCAAGGGGATCATGTACACGGCCGATTGCCGCTTCGGCGGCGTACTTTGCGGCACCGCTGCCCCGGTGGTCTTCATGTCGCGGGCCGATTCAATCCAAACGCGGCTGCGATCACTGGCACTCGCGTTAAGCACCATGTGAGTTTTCTCAATGCCTTCGATTTCCAGTAGTTTTCTTGAGGTATCGGCGATGCAAGCCCGCACGACGAGCCGTCGGGGCATCAGCTGCTTCGGTCATTGTTCCAGTGCGGCGTCAACGACATTAACGGCACTGCCGTGCGTATTGATGGCCGTCTTAATTAGCTTGACGATTACCGGACGAGCAACGGGGTCGGAGCGACCGAACATCTTATTGATCTTTACGGATGACCAAGGTTGGCCGACGCTCGGTTCTTATGGGAACGAGCATGTGCCAACCCCGCACCTCGACCGCCTCGCGGCCGAAGGGATTCAATTTACGGACGCGTACGTGCAACCTCAGTGCACTCCGTCCCGCGCCAGCCTGCTCACCGGTCAGCACAGCGCTCGGAACGGCATGTGGCACGTCTTGACGTGGTACGGGTATCCTCACGCACGGATGACCGAGCCGATGTTCGTCGAAGACCTGCCTCGTGACAGTTGGACGTTAGCGAAAGGACTGAAGGCCGCCGGCTATCGCACGGCGTGCCTGGGGAAATGGCATCTGAATTCAAATGACGACGGAAATTATAAGAGGTTGAACCCGAATGCGGCGAAGCACTTCGGATTCGATTACGTCAACAAGAAGTTGCCCCAGAGGGTGTGGAATGACGGTGGGGATCGCGGCGTTGAGTGGCTGACGGATGAAGCAATCAAATTCATCGGTGACCAGCGTGACGAGCCATGGTTCGTCTATCTTTCGCACCACATGATCCACGGGAAAGTCGTTGCGCCGAATCGCCTAACTCAGAAATATCTTGATCGCGGATATCCCGCCGAAGGGATGTTTAACGCGACCTATCTCGCCGGGTTGGAAACGATCGATCAGTCTGTCGGTCGAATCCGCTCTGCATTAAGAGAACTCGGAGAGGACGAGAATACCTTAATCATCTTTCTCTCCGACAACGGCGGCGTTGATGAACGGTTTCACGTCGTCGGAGTGCCGGGGGACGAGCAAAATCCTGCTCGACTGGAACTCAATCTAACTGAATTCGACAATGCGCCGCTTCGTATGGGAAAGGGCTCGATGTACGAAGGCGGGATTCGTGTGCCGATGATCGTCCATTGGCAGGACTACGGATTAAGCGGCGAGGTCGTCAAAACCCCGGTGCATGTCGTCGACATTGTGCCGACGCTGTTCGAGGCCGCCGGTGCCGATACGCCGGCCAGTCATGTCGTTGATGGCGACAGTCTGCTCCCGCTGATTACAGGGGAGGGCTCCTTTAATTCTGACCGCCCGCTGTTCTGGCACCTGCCGCTGTACGATGCCCGTTGGGGATTGACGCCATGCGCAGTGGTCCGGCAGGGGCCGTATAAGCTGATCCACTTCTTCGGCGATCGTTTCGACGCAGATCTCCGCTACCGGATCGGCCAACACGACGAACTTTATCACCTGGTGACCGATCCGGGCGAGCAGCAAAACCTCATGGCGACCGAGCCGGAAACCGGCGAGAAATTAAAGGCGACGCTCGCCGAATGGTTGAATAAGATCGACGCACCGATTCCTGTCCAAAACCCGCACTACGATCCGGCCAAGGCGTTTGCCGAAACGCGGGAAATGCCGAGGTGGTACCTCGAAGAACGGTCCGTCAAATAATCCTGATTTGTCGGGTCACAAGTCGTTGGTATTAAACGTATCGCCTTGTGTGATGTCGCCGGTTTCAAAGCCGCGACGGAACCAGCGAACGCGTTGCTCCGAAGTCCCATGCGTGAAGGACTCCGGCACGACGTATCCTTGTGACTTCATTTGCAGACGATCATCGCCAATTGCGGCGGCCGCCCTGAGGGCCTCCTGAACATCGCCTGGTTCTAAAATATCCCAGTTCTTTTGGGCGTGATGAGCCCACACGCCGGCAAGAAAGTCGGCCTGAAGCTCCATACGAACGGTCAGTTCATTTAATTCTTCTTCAGAGACACGGCCGCGGGCGCGATTCAGGCGGTCCGAAAGCCCCAACAGATTCTGCACATGGTGGCCGACCTCATGAGCCACGACATAGGCCTGCGCGAAATCGCCGGGGGCGCCTAACTTCTTGCTCAGGTCATCGTAGAACGACAGATCAATATAAACGTGATGATCGGCCGGACAATAGAAGGGACCGACGGCTGAACTATTTAATCCGCAGGCCGATTTCACGGCGCCATTAAAGAGCACGAGTTCCGGCTCGGAATACTTTCGACCGAGCTGCTGGAACTGCTCCGCCCAAACTTCTTCGGTATCGGCCAGAACCACGGAGACGAACTTGGCACGTTCCTCATTGACTTTATCGTTCCCGACGGGTTGGTTGACCTGCGGCCGTGGCCCGGCGTTGTTAGCCACCACCCGCAGGATCTGCCCGGGATCGACTCCGAGTAAGAAGAGGATGATCACGATGATCAGCAAGCCCCCGCCGCCCAACCCGGCGGTTGCCATCGGAGCGCGTCGACCGCGCCGGTCTTCGATATTCTTGCTGCCTCTTCTGCCTCGCCAACGCATCGTCGTGCCTCATCCGTAGGAACCGTTATCGCACGATTATGGGGTGACAAGGTCGCAGATCGCGACCGTAAATCGTGCATCGGCGACCGATCTCGGGATCACACTGATTTGACACTTGTGCGCTGGTGTGCGAGACAGGGGCGAGCGTTGGCGTGACAGCGGTATTTCAGCAGCAGTATTTCAGCATCAAGGATCGGCAATGAGCGATTTCGAACCGGTCGAAGAAGATCAACCTTCCGGCCGACCGCCGCGACGTCGACGCCCACAGCAATCGCGAGGGCCGGGCCGTAAGAAAAAGAACGCGTCGGGCGGCATCGAACGGATGATTCCGTCGAACAACATTCCCGCGTTGATCGGTTACTACATCGGAATTCTGGCCCTGATCCCATGCGTGGGGATCATTTTGTCGATCCCCGCGATCGTGCTCGGCGTGATGGGATTGCGAAAGTTTTCGGAGGACCCTTCGGTCCACGGAAAAACGCATTCGATCGTCGCGCTCGTCCTCGGCGGGTTTTCGCTTTTGGCGTATGGCGGGGGCATCCTGTTCATGATTGTTGCGTCGGCGTTGGATCAGTAAAGACGATTACGCCACGAAGAAACGGAGCGGTTTGCGACGGGAATTCCGGCGCAACTTGCCAGCGGCTGCCTGGCCGTGGCACCATATCGCGCGGCCCGATCTGCCGGGTTTGCGATCCTCTAATACGAATTTTCTTGAGAAGGCTCAATCGATGCGCTCTATTTCCACCATTGCGGCAACTCTGCTCGCGCTTGTGTCATTCGGTTCGTTCGCGGCAGCGGGCGAGTGGACCTCGCTGTTTGACGGTAAATCGTTCGACGGCTGGAAGGCCAGCGAGAATTCCGATAGCTGGACGATCGAGGATGGGGCCTTCAAATGCTCCGGCCCGCGGAGCCACCTGTTTTATGTGGGCGATGAGAAGCCGTGGGATGACTTCGAGTTTCGCTGCAAGGCAAAAACCACCAAGGGCAGCAACTCCGGCATCTACTTCCACACCGACTATCAGGAGTCGGGTTGGCCGAAGGGCGGCTTTGAGGCCCAGGTCAACAATACCGGCAGCGACCCCAAGAAAACTGGCAGCCTCTACGCCGTCCAGAACGTCATGGAAGCTCCCGCGAACGACAATGAGTGGTTCGACTATCACATTAAGGTCGACGGCCGAGACATTACGATCAGCATCAACGGCGAAGCGGTGACCGAATACACCGAGCCGGAAGGGACGAAGCCGGGCAAACGCTTCGAGCGCGCCCTCAGCGAAGGCACCTTCGCCTTTCAAGCCCACGACCCGAAGAGCGTGGCTTATTTTAAGGATATCGAGGTGAAGCGGTTGGATTAGTCTTCATTAGTGAGCCGAGGGTATGGAAGCGATTTGGCCCGCCGTTGATTGGCTGATCCTATCCGCCATGGTGGCGACAGGATTTTTGGGCCTCCGTCTCCTTTCGAGGCGTTGGCTCATCGCCTTGGGGTTCTATTCGCTGCTGGTCGCATTTATTGCTCCGGCGAGCTTTGCGACATCACGCCCGTCTCACGATGCCTTCGATGCATTGCGAACTGAGGGCCCTAACCCCTTGACGTTGGTCTTTTCAGCCATCGAATCAATCGGCGGTGCGCCCGTCTGGGCATTATCGGCTGTGACAGACGAATTTGAGCCGGTCTTGAAGCAGCTTCGGAGACCGACCCGGACTGACCCCGAAGCCGTTACTTTATCCTGGAATTCATTGCGGCGCTGTGCGTAATTCGACTGATAATTGATATCTCCGGAAAATCTAAAGCCGCGATTCGAACTGACCAAGAACCGTTTGGCAGTACGTGAGTTTGGGTTTGGTTTTCGGTAATCCTGTCGTTGAAGCACATTGTTTCGTGCTCGGTGACAAACTTGATGGAACTTAGCGACCGGATAACTCGTCCGATCTCCTAATTGTTCGCTGCGCTCAACTTTGGAGAAGCAAAATGCTCGGGTTTCGGTTTACTTGCGTCGTTTCGCTTTGTGTTTGCCTGTGCAGCATCGCCGTTGCCGATGAAAACGAAGCGGTGCCGCTGAAGCGGCTCGTGATGTTTTCCTCCGGTGTGGGGTTCTTTGAGCACGCCGGGACCGTTGAGGGGACAGAGAATATCGAATTGGAATTCGGTGCGGAGCAGATTAACGATTTGCTCAAGAGCCTCGTCGTCTCCGATCGCGGCGGCTCCGCGGGGATCGTCAGTTACGGCTCCCGCGATCCTATTACGCGGACGCTCAAGACGTTTTCGATCGACCTGACACAGGCGCCGTCGCTGTCCGATCTTCTCTCTCAGGTGCGCGGGGAGAAGATCGAAGTTCAATCGCTCGGCGAAACGATCACTGGCACGATTCTGAGCATTGAATCGCGAGCAAAGATCGATGGGGAAACGAAGATCGACATAAAATACGTCACCTTGGTCACGGACGACGGCCTCCGCAGTGTGAGCCTTGATCAGGTCGGTCGAATTAAATTGCTCGACAAGGCACTAAATCGCGAACTTAGCAAGGCCCTCGCCGTGCTCGCCACGGCCCGCGGCAATGAGAAGAAGTCGGTCTCGATTGAATTTCGAGGTGAAGGCAAACGCGACGTCGGCCTCGGGTACGTTCGCGAGATGCCGATTTGGAAGACGAGCTACCGGCTCGTGATGGATGAAGAGGACAAAGCGTATCTCCAAGGTTGGGCGATCGTCGAGAACACGACCGAATCGGATTGGGACGCGATCGACCTCTCGCTCGTCTCCGGTCGGCCGGTCTCCTTTCGCATGGACCTTTATCAACCGCTCTATGTGCAGCGACCCCTCGTGGTGCCTGAGTTGTATGCGTCATTGGTGCCGCCAAAGCATGATCAGAATATGAGTGAACGTAAATCGCATTTATCTGACCCAGAAGAAATCAAACGGTCGAAGAGTCGGTTGAGCGGCACCCCTTCATTCGGTGCTGGAGGCGGTGGAGGCTCTGTTCCTTGGGGAATGCCCGGGACTGGACGCCCGATGGGCCTGAAGGGTCCACCGCATCTGCCTTATGGTAGCCCTGCAATCGTAAGCGGCGCTCCTCAAGACAATGAAGATCGCGATGCAAATCAAGACTTCGGGAATGTCGATTTCTTCGTACCGCAAAGTCGGTCGATGGCGGAAGCGGAGGAGTTGGGCGAGCTGTTTCAATATCAAATTGCCGCGCCCGTCACGCTCGGACGACAGAAGTCCGCGATGCTGCCGATCATTAGTGAGGATGTTGAAGCCGAGCGCGTTTCGGTTTACAACGAGAACGTACTCGCCAAGCATCCGATGCGGTCGATTCGGCTCATCAACAACACCGATCTACACCTGATGCAAGGGCCGGTGACGATTTATGATGACGGCGGCTATGCGGGAGACTCGCAATTCGACGACATTTCGCCGGGTAACGATCGCCTGCTGAGCTATGCCGTCGACTTGAACACGGAGGTCTCCGCGCAATCGAAGTCGTCACCGACGCGGATGGTTTCCATCGCAATTAAACGCGGCGTCGTCTATACCCGTTCGTCACAGGAACTGACGCGGACATACACCATTAAAAACTCCGGGGACGAGGCGGAAAGTTTACTGATTGAGTACCCTCTGAACGGTGACTGGAAACTGGTCGAACCGGAAGAGCCCGCCGCGAAAACCCGCGATCGTTATCGCTTTGCCGTCGAGGTTCCCGCTCGCGAGACGAAGGAGCTGCTATTGAGGTTTTCCAAAAATAATCTCACGACGGTGGCACTGGGTAACAAATCAGCGAACGACCGCACCCTGATTGCCTATATGAAGTCGGACGTCATCAGCGACGAAGTGAAAGCCGCGCTGGAGGAGGTCGTGCGGCAGAAAACGAAGATCGCGGAATTTACGAAGCAGCGCCAGCAAGCCGTGGCGGAGTTGAACGCGATTTCGAAAGAACAGGAACGTATTCGCCGAAATATGCAGGCGATCGACCGCAACACCGAGCTTTACACTCGCTATATTACGAAACTCGGCGAGCAAGAAGACCGGGTTGATGCGCTTAAGAACCAGATCGAAGAGTTGCAGCAGCAAGAAAACGCCGCGCAGCGGAAGTTGAACGAGTATCTTAATGGGCTGACCATTGAGTAACGATAGGTAAGCCGCGCTCGAAGTAAACGGATCATCGAGCGACTGCGATTCTTAATGTGAACCTTGACTTAATGATCGCGTTTCATACACGGACCTTCTCCCTCGGGAGAAGGTAGCCGCACGCCGGAAGGGGGCACGTCCGTGCCTTTGTGCCTGCGGCAGCAAATCGCGGGCCTTCTCCCTCGGGAGAAGGTGGCCGATAGGCCGGATGAGGGGGTGGTGGGGCGACGGTAAAACGGCACTGCCCGCTGCCCTTAAGGAATGATTAAGAGCATCGCAATCGCGGCTCTATTTCACGACGCCGCTGCGTTCCCCTCACCCCCGGCCCCTCTCCCGAGAGGAGAGGGGGGGCACGTTCGTGCCTGTGTGCCTGCGGCAGCAAATCGCGGGCCTTCTCCCTCGGGAGAAGGTGGCCGAAGGCCGGGTGAGGGGACGGTGGGGCGACGGTAAAACAGCACTGCCCGCTGCATTTAAGGAATGATTAAGAGCATCACAATCGCGGCTCTATTTCACGACGCCGCCGCGGTAACCCCTCACCCCCGGCCCCTCTCCCGAGAGGAGAGGGGGGCACGATTCAAATTAAGAGACTAGTTCGAAGGCATTCGTCGGAAGTCCGAGTGGAGTTTAAGATAGTTCGCTGACGATCCGGCCGTGGACGTCGGTGAGGCGGAAGTCGCGGCCTTCGTGGCGGTAGGTTAATTGCTCGTGGTCGAGTCCGAGGTGGGCCAGGAGCGTGGCGTGCATGTCGTGCATGTGGACTTTGTCTTCGACTGCCAGGTGGCCGAACTCGTCGGTTGCCCCGTGGACGTGACCGCCGCGAAAGCCGCCACCGGCGAGAAAGTGGGTGAAGCCGCCCGCGTTGTGGTCGCGCCCGGTGCCTTGGGCATAGGGCGTGCGGCCAAATTCGCCGCCCCACCAAACGATCGTGTCGTCGAGCAGGCCGCGACGTTTAAGGTCGGTCAGCAAGCCGGCGATTGGGCGGTCGACGGCTCGGGCATGTTTCTCATGCCGTTCGATGTTGGAGTGCTGATCCCACTTCGGGTTCGCCGTCGGATCGCCGTGTGTCACCTGAATATAGCGGACGCCTTCCTCAGCCAATCGGCGGGCCAACAGGCACTGCCGGCCGTAGTCGCGAGTTTCCTTTTGATCGAGACCGTACAGCGATTTGGTCGCTTCCGATTCTGATTCGACGTCGAGCAGGTCCGGCGCGACGTTTTGCATTCGCCACGCGAGTTCGAGCGAATTGAGCTCGGCGTCGAGGACCGAATCGGTCGGCGAATTCTGCATTTGTGTCTGATGCAGCCGCCGAGAGAAGTCAAAGAACTCGCGCTGCTGAGCGGAGGTCCTTAGATCGTTGGCGAGGTTAGGAACGGTATCGGGTCCGAACGACTTCCCTGCTGAGCCGATCGGCATGGCCTGATGCACCGGCGGTAGGAAGGCGGTGCCGTAGTTGCGAGCTCCGCCGTTGCCCCGAGACGGGCAGATCGTGACGAAGGCGGGCAGGTTTTCATTCGCAACACCGAGGCCGTAACTGATCCAGGATCCCATCGAGGGACGGATCAGGTTCGTCGAACCGCAGTGTAAAAACAGCGTCGACGGACCGTGAGCGATGCCGTTGGAATGCATCGAATGGACGACGCACATGTCGTCGGCATGTTGAGCCGTCTCAGGGAACAGATCGGACGCCCACAATCCCGATTCGCCGTATTGGCGGAACTTCCACTGGGCGCCCATCAGCCGACGGTTTGAAGTTTCGACCTTGCCGGTGTTGGCGATCATCCGCGCATCGTGCATCCCGGTATTTTCGCCGTCGCGACGATTCAGTTCGGGCTTGTAGTCGAAGGTGTCGACCTGACTGGGGCCCCCCTGCATAAACAGGAAGATGATCCGCTTCGCTTTCGGGACGAAGTGCGTCGAAGGTGCGGATGCCGAGGCTGAGTTCGACGCGGCTGCCCGCCGCGCGGCCATGCCGCACAGGGCCAGATTGCCGAACCCGCAGGCCAGCGTTTTCAAAGCCGTCCGGCGATCGTAGGGATTAATACGCATGGTCGAACTCGGTCGAAGTTTTTGGTTCAGTCGAGATAACGAAAGTCGGGTGAGGCGAGCAACGCATGGGCAATCAGGCCCCATGTTCTTTTCACTTCGTCTTCACCAGCGGCCTGATTTAAGACCTGGAGCGAAAGCTCTTGTTCTGCGGCGGTCGGCTCTCGGCTGAGCAGTCGACGATAGAGCAAATTGAGCTGACGCTCGGCCGATTCGCCCGCGGCGTCCTGCGTCGTTATTAATTCCGCCAAACGCTCTGCCCGCTTAATCACGAACGGGGAATTCATCAGGTAGAGAGCCTGCGGAGCGATGACGCTTTCGTCGCGACGGCCGATTGACATGCTCGGATCGGGAAAATCGAACGCGGCGAACAGATCGGGTACTTCATTTCGGAATACCGGGAGGTACATGCTGCGGACATTGGCTTTGAACTCATATCCGTAGTCGCTCTTCACGTCGGGGGTAGGACGACTGTCGACAAAGTCCAGTTCACCGGTTGCGGCGAGCATCGCGTCGCGAATTGACTCAGCGGGAAGGCGTTTCCGTTCGGCCCGACCCCACAGTCGATTGTCCGGGTCAGTTTCAGTGAGCGAAGCCGGGGCCGCGGAGGCTTGTCGGTAGGCCTGCGAGAGGACCAATTCCCGCACGATCGATTTCGTTGACCAACCCTGCTCGACAAAGAGGTTTGCGAGGTGATCGAGCAATTCAGGATGCGTCGGCAGCCTTCCTGTCGAGCCGAAATTATTGGGCGAGCGGACGATGCCTTCACCGAAGACCCACAACCACAGGCGGTTGACCATGACCCGCGACGTCAGCCGGTTGTCGGGCGACGAGAGCCAGTAGGCCAGTTCCCGGCGGCCACTTTCTTCATCCGTCGCTGCTGAAACATCGATAGGTCCGCCGATGCGGGGGACGTCTCGGGGAACGATCTCTCCTTTTAAGTGCACGCTGCCGCGCACGTGGACCGGAAGGTCTTTAATCTTACTTTTCTCGCGCGGGAGCAACATTTGCGGACGCTCACTCCAGCGCGCGTCGAGTTGATTGACCTTCTCCTGTGCGGCGTCGACGGCAGCCTTCGCGGTCGCCTGTTCGGCGGTTCGATCAACATCCATTTCGACTTCGGTCTGATCACTGTTGATCGGCAGGTACTGCACGGCATCGGCGGTGACGAAACCGTTGGCGCCCTCGTTCGCGACAGTGACATAGCCTTGGTTTCCGTCTTCGAAACGGAACGTGCCGAGGCTGACAAATCGCTGATCAATATCGGGAACCTTCGACTGATCGACCCGGATCGTTGTTTCCCCCGCGGCGTGAAGCAGGGTGACGGGGACATTCGTCGCGCGACCGCCACCGGGAATGTAGGCGAAGCGAACCTCGTACTCGCCCGGTCCGGGAAGGTCCGGGGTGAAGGTAATCGTCTTGGTGCCCTGGCCTTCGTTGTCGTCCTGCCGGTATCCCACGCCGATATAACGCTTGCTGTATCGCGAATGCTTCCATTCGCCGACGATTCCGGTGTTTCCGTCCGAGTCATCGACGACGATGCCCGGCAGGGAATTTGCCGCGATAATCTCCGGATCATCGGAGAGTGCGGCGAGCCGATCACGAGCGGCTTTCAATTCTTTCTTTGCAGAATCGAGTCGGTTTCGCACCGACGCGAATTCGGCTTGGGTCTGTTCATCGAGCGGATAATCCGAGGGTTCCCACACGGAAATGTTGCCGTGCTTCATCGGCAATGCGTTGTGGAGGATACCCGCCAGTGAGTAATACTCCCGCGTCGAGATCGGATCGAACTTGTGATCGTGGCAGCGGGCGCAGCCGATCGTCTGTCCCAGAAAGGCCGTGCCCATCACCGAAAGCTGCTCGTCGACGATATCCATCTCCAACTGCCGCTTGTTCTGCTCTTCGAAATTCGTGTTTCCGAGCAGCAAGAAGGTCGCCGCGGCCATTCGCTGGCGACGTTCCCCGAGGGATTCGGTCTCATCGGCAATTAAGTCTCCAGCTAAGTGATCCCTCACGAATTGGTCGTAAGGGCGATCGGAATCAAACGCCTCCACGACGGAATCGCGGTACCGCCACGCCCCATTCAGAATGAAACCGCGAAGCGTGACCGACTCGCTGTAGCGGACGACGTCGAGCCAGCGGCGGGCGAAATGCTCGGCGAAGCGGCGTGAATCCAGAAGTTCATCGACAAGACGCTTCCACTGAGCCGGGTCGCTCACGAGCGGCGCCCAGTGATCGAGTTCATCCGGCGAAGGGGGAAGTCCGGTCAGATCGAAGTAGATCCGACGCACCAGCGTGTGGGCATCGGCTTCGGCGTTGAATTGTCGTCCCTTCGCTTCGAGTCGGGCCAGCACGAACCGGTCGACGGCTTGGCGCACATTTTCATCGGAAGCGACTTCGGGCGGAACGGGTTCCGATACAGGCTGATAAGCCCAAAAAGTATCGAGCAACTCATCTGCCGTTTGAACCGTTTCGACAGTCTCCGAATCATCAACCCGCGGATCGATGGCTCCGTCGGCAATCCATTTTCGCAGCGCGGCGATCTCAGAAGGTTTCAGTCGGCCGTCCGGCGGCATCTGCAGGGCGATATCCTGATAACCGACCGCCCGCATGAGGAGACTGCTAGCAGGTTTTCCGACGATGATCGGCGTCCCCGTGTCGCCTCCTTTGACCCAGCCAGCTCGAGTGTCGAGTCGCAAGCCGCCATCCTGCGAATCAGGGCCGTGGCAATCGATGCACCTGGCGATCAGCAGCGGCCGAATCGATTTCTCGAAGTGCGCCGTTGCGGACGAATCGTCGGCTGATGCCGCCGCGAATCCGCCGCAAACGGTGGCGATCATACCGAAGAATCGACATATCATGCTTGCTGATAGCCGGTTCCGGCATCGAGCTGTGAAACGGGCGGTTTCCATTCCGTCTCTCACTGAGGGACCTATTTGCTCTCACGGTCGGAAAATACCGCGAACAAATCAACAATAGTTGACGCGTCTTCTACCTGAGTCTCTCTGACAGCCCGTTTGGACAACGATTTTGGGGGAATCCCTGAAATCAACGAGATCGACCGTCCATTTCAGCAGATTCCGCACTGAAGTGGGTGAGTAGTCGCCGAATGGAGGACGATTCCGCGATGTCGAGTGATGGTCGAGCAGCATCTCCGAACGCCGAGCAGTTTATCGCTGAACTGGCCCGCCATGAGCGGTCGCTGGGGGCGTACGTTCACGCGCTAATCAATTGTAGTGCCGATGCCGAAGACGTGCTGCAGCAGGGCAAATTGGTGATGTGGCGGAGCTTCGACCAATTTGAATTGGGAACGAACTTTCAGGCTTGGGCCCGCAAGGTGCTTTTTCATCAGATTCTCGCTTACCGCAAGCGGACTAAGCGCGACTCGCTTGTGTTGTCGAATGAACTGGTCGCCCAGGCGGAGCGGGCTTGGGAGGAGAACGCCGACGGTCTTGAAGACCGCACCGGCGCCCTTGCCGAATGCCTCGCCAAACTGGCCGACGATCGCCGGGAGATTATCGCGATGCGTTATCGCCGCGGGCTATCGGTCGAAGAGATTTCGGAGATCAGCGGCCGCACACCGGCCGCCGTATACAAATTGCTGAGCCGACTGCGATCGCAGTTGGCCGGATGCGTTGAGCGAATCGTGCGGCGCAATCCACTCGCCAAGGAAATATGAGGTCGATCGATATGTCAGACAAAGTCATTTCGCCGCCAGACGAGGGAGCCGATGGCGATACCTTGCTCATCGAGCAGATCGACCGTCTCCTCGACGGCGGGCTCCATGAAGCCGAAGCCGGCGTGCTGGAGCAGCGTCTCGACACCGACGCGGCCGCCCGCCGCCTGTTCGCAGAGCGATTGCATGTTCACGGTGCGCTCAAGTCGGAGTTTGCCAGTTCGAATGAAAGTTCGTCTGCCGTCGACAACGGCAATTTCGATATAGGCGAGAGCCAAGAGTCGACTGCCGACGACGCAGGCTTTTACGGGCAGCGCGTTGAAACTGCTTCTGTTGTCGAACAGCAGCCGACGGAAGTTTCTCGGCGTCGCCAGGTGTCTGCGGTCCGGAAGGCGATGTCTTTGCCGGGGGCCGTCTTGATCGCATCGATCGGATCGATCGCCGTCGGTTTGATCGCGGGACTATTCGCCGGCACTGCCAACCAACAAGCGAGTCCGCAACCGGTCGCCCGTCTCGTGTCATCTGAAAACTGCCGCTGGAACAGCAGTTCGCTGCCGACCGCCGCCGGTGCCGATCTTCCCGCCGGTTCGCTCGCATTGATCGATGGCGTGGCGCGATTGCAATTTCGTTCGGGGGCGACGATCGATCTCGAAGGCCCGGCCCGGATCGAGTTGATCTCGCCGATGAAATGTCGACTGGAGGAGGGAGCGCTCGTCGCCACCGTTCCCGAGTCAGCCAAAGGCTTTGTCGTCGAGACCGCCTCGGGCCGCGTGATCGATTACGGAACGCAGTTCGGCCTGAGCGTGCGTGGTGACGCCGCCGACGTTCAGGTTTTCGACGGGCTCGTCGAGGTCGAATCAACGCGGCAAAATACACGAACCGCCGTCGCCGCGGGCAACGGGGCACGGTTCGCCCGCGCCGGTGCCGTCGCGACGTTTCCGCTCGACTCAGAAAGTGAGTCGGGAACCGCATCCGATGACCCGGCTTTGCCGTCTTCGGAAGTGACCATCTCTTCGGGGCGCGGCCTCGGCGCGACCGAATATATCTTCTCGCCGGGTACCGTCGATCACCACTCTTCAACACTGATGCTCAGCAAGAGTGCCGCCGGTAAGACCTATCGCCGCAAGCCATACGTGAGATTTGATTTGGGTGACGTATCCGGAGACGAAATCGCGTCCGCGACGTTGACCCTCTCCTTCGCTCCGACTGGCTACGGCTACGCATCGCGGAGTCCGAATGCCGAGTTCACCGTTTACGGGCTGACTGATGAAACCCGCGACGACTGGGACGCCGATGCGGTCGACTGGCAAAATGCTCCGGCCAATCTCGCCGAGGGGAACGCGCTCGATTCGAAACTCGTTCGGCCCGTAGGAAAATTTACGATTTCGAGCAACGAAACGGCCGGAGTCCGAGAACTGCGTTCGCCCGAACTGGTGGAATTCTTGCAGTCCGATACGAACGGATTGGTCACGCTGATTATTGTGCGTGACACACTGGCGACGGCCGACGATCCCGGTTCAATCGTGCACGGCTTTGCCGGGAATCGGCATCCGACGATCGCGCCGCCGTCGCTGCGGATCGATTCCGGCGGCTGACCGCTCGCCGCGGCTGCATTGCGGTCGGCTTGGTATCGAGTTGAGTTGCTGCCGGTGCGATGGCATGATGCGCGCCTGCGCACTCCTCCTTCGAATCCCACCGCAGGTTCTCACCGATGCGTCCGATCGACACGGCTCACAATGCCGCGAATGCCGCCGCGAAGGTACTGATGAAGTACTTCACGACCGGCACGAGCATGCGGGCCAAACGCGGCGACGAAGTCCCGTACGATCTGGTCTCCGATGCCGACCTCGAAGCCGAACGTACGATCGCGGCGGTCATCCGCGAGTCGTTTCCCGATCACACGATTCTCGGTGAGGAGGAGGAGTCCGGGTCGATCGATGCGGAGCACCTTTGGATCATCGACCCCCTCGACGGCACCAACAACTTCGCACACGCGCTCCCGAATTTCGCCAGTTCAATTGCGTATTACGAGCAGGGACAACCGATCTGTGGTGTCGTCGACGCTCCGGCGCTTAACGAGCGTTTCGAAGCCGAACGCGACGGCGGAGCCCGCCGCAACGCCGAAATAATTCACTGCGGTCGTCAGACGCGGCTCGATCAGGTCCTCATCGGCTGCGGCTTCTACTACGACCGCGGCGACATGATGCGAGCGACCTTGGCGACGGTCGAATCGCTGTTCGGTCAAAATATTCACGGGATTCGCCGCATCGGTAGCGCCGCCCTCGATATCTGTCACGTCGCCGCGGGCCGGTTCGGGGCATTCTTCGAGTACCAGCTTTCTCCTTGGGATTTTGCGGCCGCCCGTTTAATACTTGAAGAGGCGGGAGGCCAAGTCACCGACTGCGCCGGCGATTCGCTACCATTGGCGAAGACGAGCCTGCTTGCGAGCAACGGCCATCTGCATCAGACCATGGTCGCTCTCACCACACCGGGTCAGCGGTCGGTCGCGGTTCCAGACCACGCGAATTGAAATTGCGACGAAGAATGAACTTGTGATGAAGTTTGAGCCGCGCGTGGCGTCGGCGATTGCTTCGCGGAATTTTTGACGAGACAATTCACTTTTGCGGCAGCGGATCGCGCCGGAACGACCGAGTTACTTGAGTGACGCGCTATGGATGCCACACTGCACGAGACCGCCTCACATTCGATCTTTATGGTCGAGCCCCGAGGCGACACATTGGTCATCAGCCCCAAAGGTGAGCGGGCCGGTTTCAGCAATGTCGATTTCGCCGTCGAGTTGAAGCGGATTCAACAACTGTTGGCGTCGCGGCGCTACAAGAACGTGATCGTCGACCTGAGTCTGTCGAACTATTTCGGCTCCGAGATGATCGGCGTCATCAACGGTCTGCTCGAACAGGCTCAGCGGAACGGGGGCCGCGGCGGCGTGTGTGAAATCTCGCCCGACATGATGAAGGGCCTGCGAATCATGAATCTCGATTCGCACTGGCCGATCTACCCGTCTCGCTCCCAGGCCGCTTCCGAACTTGTGAACGAGTCTTTGGGGCAGCGAACTTCTCGCATCGCATTCGGTCGAATCGCAAAAATTGCGATTGCCATACCCGCTATCATTGTGATCGCGTGGCTCGGTTGGTCCGCCGCTTCGATGATCGACCTGCGACCCGAGCGGGCGTTGCACTCCGAAATGCGATCGATTCTCAGGGAGTACCGCCGCGTCAAGAATCAGCCTGCGGGGACCGTTAAGGATGAGGCGATGAAATCACTGGCGTCTCGCACGAAATCGGTCCGCCGGCAGCTTGACGCAGAAGAGCCGAAGACTCCGATCCAGCGCAAACTGTCGTCGGCGGCCGGTCGAATGCTCGGCCTGCTCCTATACGACCAGCCGACCGATACCGGGATTGAACGCAGCGTGCAGGACGAGCTGGAAGCCGCGAAAGCAATGCTCGACGGCAACGCACCGGCCGAGGATGCGGCTAAACCATCGACGACGCCGACCGATGCCCCGGCGGATTCTCAGGAAGAGTCAGAGCCTGAACCGGAAGCCGGCTCCGCCACGGAATCGGCAGAGGTTTCTGCTTAATTCCGATGTCATGAATCATGTATTCCTTAATTCCGAAGTGGTTGACGACTACGTCAAGGCCGCCGGAATTAAATATAAAGACCTCGCGAAACGGCTCGGCTTTGAAGACGCGAGGCACTTAAGATATCTGCGGTCGCGAAAAAACTATGCGTCGTGGAACACGGTCGTGTTGCTCGCCGATATCTTAAACGAAACCGTCCCCTGGCACGGCCGCGATCGAGCGATTACTCCGCTGCAATTAATCGACGGCCTGACCGACCCCGGCGGCGTCTATAAAAGGCTCATCGTCGCGACCCGTCTGGGCGGGCTGGAGCCGATTCGTGATGCCGAACATCTGCAATGCCCTGATGCCATCTGGGAATGCGTGGGGGAAGGAGAATTTCCTCTGTTTCGGAAGTTTGAGCCCGTTGACGGGCGAAGTGCTCCGGAGTGGTTTTTCGAAACGTTCTTCTCGCTTTTCGAATATGTCCCGTCGCCGGACGAGTTTCAATTGCTGCAGCGAGAGGACGATTTCGTGGTCGTGCGAACCTGTCCTTGGCTCCGGCATCGGCAGTCGGGCCGAACGCGGTCGTTCGCATGCCGAAGTTCTTTCCGCCTCGATGCGGCCGAACGTATTACCGAAATGACGATTACCTTCGACGAAAGCCCCGAATTGATCAGGTTTTACGAAACGGGCCGCTGATCCCGCCGGTTATCACTGCGCTCGACCTGAAAAACCTTTCCGCTCTTTTCGCGGTGATCGACCGGGGCCGTAAACTGCGGCGCATCCGCCCATCAATTGCGATTACTCGTTGGATGGGCCTGAGAAATCACATCGAATTTCTCGAAGTCGGTCATGCCACCAGTTTGCGGAGAATCAACAATGAGCCGTCCCGAAGAACAACCTTCACCTCCGGAAACCGAGCAGCCTGAACATTCCAGTCGCGTTCTTGCGGAGCACGCTCGTCAGAGACGCAATGCGGGTGAGTCAGACTCCTCCGAAGAAGTCTCGCCGCCCCAACGACGGACAGTTATCGACTTCGTTCTTGATCCCCGGACCATCCAGTGGCTCATGGGAGTCGGTGCATCGCTGCTCGTTTTCGGGCTGGTATTGTGGCTTTGGTCTTCTGGCATATTCGACAACCCCGCCGTGGCTGCGACCGCGCTCGGATTCGGCAATCTCGTCGTTCTTATTGCCGGCATCGGACTCGTCAGAAAGACTCGTTATGAGACCGCCGGTCGAGGTCTTGCCCTGCTGGCATCAGCCGTGATGCCTTTAAATCTCTGGTTCTACGATTCTCAAAATCTGATCGCGATCGAAGCGGGCGGTCAATTGTGGATTCCGGCGACGATTATCTGTCTCATCTACGCGGTCACTGCCCGATTAATACGCGACCCCAACTTTGCGTACGCCATGGTCGGTGGTATCGCGATGACCGGTTTGCTAGTTCTCGCCGACCCGCGCATTGGAAAATTCTATGACCTGATCGCGCCTCCCGCGTTGTTGACGGTTGTGGGCCTGATTTCGCTTCATGCCGGCCGATTCTTTCCACGTGAAGATCCCTCGGCTGACGGACACACATTCGGCCGAGCGTTCGCCAACGCGGGCTTGATCGCGATTGTCTTTGGCGAACTGATCTTACTGACCTGCCACATCGGACATGTGGCATACAGTGCGGAGTCGGGGCGATTAATAACATTCGACTGGCCGACGTTTGGTCACGCCCCTCGCTTAAACTTGGCGGCGCTCCTGATTGCGGTGTCGGGCATTTACGCCCTGGTCTACCGGAACGCGGCCGTCGTCCGCGACCGCTTTACGCCCCTGTTGGTCTCAGCGAATGTGCTGTGGGCCACCGCAATTCTTGCCGACATGTTCGCCGTTCCGACCTCGGCCGAATTCTTCATTATCCTCAGCAGCCTCATCGGATTGGCATTGGCCGTCGCCGGCCGGCTGGGTCTGTCGTCCAATAAAGTTTTTGGCGACGTTTCGTTGACCGGAAACATTCTGATGCTTGTCACCGGGATTGCCTCTGCCGTCTTCACGGTCGATCAACTCATCGGCGATGAGGCTTCGCTGGCAACTCTGAAATTCTTGCTACCAATGGCCGGAGTGCTGGGCCTTGGATGTCTTTGCCCGACGAACGTCGCCTGGCGGCAATCATTGATCGCAGCCGCCGCCTCACAGGTGGGCCTTTCATTAATCATATTGCACAATTTCAGCGAACTAAATCTTTATCAACGGTTGGAGGTATTGAGCATTTTGATCGGTGTCGGCCACCTTTTGTTCGGCCATGTCGGATGGTCGCGTGAAAGAGAGGACGAGCGCGATGTCAAAGTGACATACGCGTTCACTGTTGGATCATTGCTAACCATCGTGCCGCTCTTAATCGGAATGATTCATGCAAGGCTTCGACCGGACGAAGTCGGTACCGCATGGAGGGTTGCTCATGAGATTGCGCCACTTGTCTTCGGACTGCTATTGCTTGCCGCAGGTCTTATGACGCGGGTGCGGGTCACCACATTGGCCGGTGGTGTCGCCCTCGCGACATATGTGCTTAGTCTGGTTTTTCACATTCAGTTGCCCGAGCAACTGCAAACGACGGCGGTTTACCTGATGATCGGTGGAGGTGCGTTTTTCACCGCCGCCGTCGTGATGTCGATTTATCGTGATCGTCTCGTTAGCGTGACCGAACGCGCCCGAAACCACGAGGGTGTGTTCAAAGTGCTGTCGTGGAGGTAGTCTCATATCAATCATGCTCCTCCAGAAGCGTACGGTCTTGATGAGACCTCTATTGCCGTCGTTTATCTCAACGCAATTCGAGCCCTGACCATTTCCTGGACGAGGGCGGTTTGGCGTACGATTTCTTCGGCGAGATCTGTAACGGAGTTGCCGTAGCCGAGACGGCGGGCGAGGAATTCGAATTTTTCATCCGCCGTCGACGGCACCCTTAAATAGCGGACGATGCCCCGCACCAGGCGCGAGCCATCCCAGCGAAAATGATTTGGCCAAGTGCAAGGCAAGAGCAATTAAAGACGGTTGCCAGTAACTTGTACATTGCAAGAAATGCACTGGATTGACGGCCCGTACTATAATCATTGTCGCGAAATACGTGAGATCGTTATGAAAAGTCTTATTTGCCTTGCAATTTGCCTGTCCGTGTCGTTTTCCGTAGCGGGGGCTGGTGATCCGCAGGGGGTGCTACGAACCGACGTAAGCGTGAAAGAGTTTTGCGCTAAATTGAAAGGAGGTCTGAGTGAAAAAAGTTTCGTAAGCCGGGATCAATACTTAGAAGCAACAAAAATCTTGGAAAAATGGGCGAAAAACGGGATCCAGACCGGTGATTTCCTGGCATTTGCCATTTCGGACGAAAGGAAGTCGGCCTTCGGCGGCTATATTCTGACGACTATGCATGAGCGCGACGCCAGAGAGCATGCATTGCTTTTCAGCAAGAAAGGCGGAGGAGAAGTAGTCAGCGTAGCGAAAATCGGTGAAAAGGTTCCAGCCGGGACGGTCTATGTCGGGAGGAAAGAACCGCAATTAGTCATCCGATTATTGAAAGTATTGGTGCGGGCCGAAAATTCTGAAGAGAAAGATCGAACGAACCAAGTCTTTCCCGACACGCTGTCCAGAATCCCTACAATTACTGCTTCCGAACAATGGACGACGGACCTTTCAATAGTAAGTCTTGCGGGGAGCGATAGCCGAGCTACTGTTTATTTGGTTGATGACAACGAACAGGGGCTGTTATCGCAGTATCGCGAAATTGATTCGAGAATTAAGGAGGTAATGACAAAGATGGCGAGCCGGAGTCTGGAGAGTCGACTCAGTTCGCTAGAGAACGCTGCTCACCTTTTTCGCAAGAGAGGATCGACGCAGAGATCAGAAGCTGACTTGCAGATGGCGAAACGAATTAAAACGATGATTCCCGAGCTCCGAGATAATCCAGAAACCCTACTGGCAGAGGTCAGACTGATTGGTGCGATTGGATTTGCGGACGAAGCGCTTTCGACGAAAAGACATCCGCAGCTAGACCCCGCCATCGTCTTGTTATGGGCCGGATTGCCTGAGCAGGTCAAAGGGATCGCGCTGCGTACCGGAACACAAGAAGTCATTGAGCAGGTTAGTCTTCCGGATGACTCGATCAGCGACTCTTCTTGGCGAGTTCGTTCCGATTTCGTGCTGGTTGGTGATAGAGAGGTTGATATTCTTGAAACCGCAAATATTGCCCAGCCGGCGGGTTGGTTGGAAGACGACATTGAAATACAACTGATTCTGATCGATGATCGACGAAGTAATAAAATCCCCCTAAAGTATGTTACTGAGCGAGCAGTAGAGTAAGGCGCAGGATGGCCTTGTTGTTGCCAAGGCGTGGCTGCCGTCGAGCTCGCAAAGCCGCCGCTAAGGAAGGAGAAGTTCGGAGGGCCGAAATCAGAATTCCAATCGATACCGCTTTCAACCAAATGGCTGGACGACGGTGGCGAAATGTCGCTCTTACTTAATGACGGGAGCCGTACGAACCGTGTGCGGGTCGAGTTGGTGAAGCAGCAATTATCTGATTGACCGGCAATTGAGGCGATCTTTCGATTGTCGACGAACGGCCATCGCTATCTCAACGCAACCCGAGCAGCCCGACCATTTCTTGAACCACCGCGGTTTGGCGTTCGATGTCTTTGGCGAGATCGGTAACGGAGTTGCCGTAGCCGAGGCGGCGGGCGAGGAAGTCGAATTTTTCATCCGCCGCTGACGGCACCGTTAAATCGCGGGCGTTGCCCCGGACCATGCGGAGGGCGTCGATTAATCGGCGTTGAAAAATATAGGCGTCGACGAGGCGTTCATAGACCGCAGCGGGAACGATGCCGGCGTCGCTGAGGGCGGAGAGGGCTTCGAGCGTGTTTGTCGATCGAACAGGCGGGAAGAAACTGCCGTGGGTGATCTGCAGCCCTTGGACGAGGTATTCGGTATCGACTAAGCCGCCGGGGCTAAGTTTTGCATTAAAGGTTCCGGCTTGAACGAGTTGGCGGACTTGCTTCTCGCGCATGGCCCGCATGGCGGTGGCGTCGAATGGTTCGCCCGTGTAGATCAGCCGGTCGCGAATCCCGAGCAGCGTGTAGCCGAAGTCGACATCGCCGGCGATCGGCCGGAATTTCACGAGAGCCTGACGCTCGAAGGGCCATGCCGGCCCGGTGGGCGAAAAGTAGGTTTCGAAGGCATCAACTGGCACGGCCGGGCTGCCTGCTCGGCCGTAAGGCCGCAGTCGGAGGTCGACTTGAAAAATGCCTTCCTGCCGCGATTCGATCGTGCTGTTAAACAGTTCGATCAGGCGAGTGAAGAACTCGCTGTTGCGGATCGATTCGTCTCCGTCGGTACGGCCCCCGCCGCCGTAGAGGAACATTAATTCGATGTCGGAGGCAAAGCCGAGTTCGCGTCCGCCGCATTTGCCGAGCGCGGCGATCGTGAGGGGACAGTCCTCACCCGATTCCAAGCACGGCGTGCCGTAGCGACTATGAAGATCGTTTAAGGCAAGTCGGTAGGCGGCGTCGACGACGGTTTCGGCAATCGCTGTTAATTCGTCCGAAAACTGCCCGAACTCTTCGATGTTTCCCAAGATGTGCCGCATGTCGACACGGAACATCTCACGATCTTTAAAGTCGTTAAGCCGACGCTTAAGAGTCTCGTGCGCAGAGCCTTTGCCGACGAGTGGTTCATCAAGAACCTCCGCCAGTTCGCGGCCGAGTCGGTTGCGATCTTTCGTTTCTGCCAAACCCTCGATATCGGTCACAACCGGCAAAAGGGTGGCGTATTGCAGCCGCAGAAAATCTTCCCATAAAAAATCGCTGATGCCCAGTAGCCGGGCCAGACCATCGAGTACTTTTGACTGCTCTAAACGGGCGAGGTCATCGAGCCAGTTCTCTTGGCGAAACAGTTGTTCGACGAGTTCGCGAAAGTGAATGAGGGCTGCTTCCGGATTGGGCGACCTTGGCAAAAGGTGCGTGAAATTCTTAATTAGCACGACGGCGGCGCGGAGTCGGCGAAGGTCGTCTTCGGCGGTGATCTTTCGGCCGTTCGGATCGGTGACGTACAAGGTGTCGAAGACCCGGTTGCCGGTCGTCGAAACGATGACGCGGCCGACGTCATAGCCCGACATCGCGAGGGCGTTGGTTAGTTCATAGAGGAACCCGATGGTGTCTTCGGCCTGAATGTGCAGCACGGTGAAGAGTTCAGACGCATCGTTGTCGATATCAATTTCGACCGGCAGCAGCGCCTCTTCGGTTGCGTCTTCACGCACTTCGCGGAGGACTTCGGCCACGCGTTTGGCGAGTCGCCCTTGCGCTTCGGCGCGGTGGTTTCCGACGACCAGTCCGACGAAGGATTCAAGGTCTTGTTCGAATTGAATCCATTTGTTCGGCGTGACTTCTTCGGGCGGCGGCGTGACCGTAAAGACGTTGACGAATTCGCCCTTGCTGAAGCCGGAAACCGGGCGGCGGCCCGATACGGGGGAATCGGTGAAGACATGCCCGTTGAGGATGTCAAACCCGTAGACAAACAGTAGTCCGCAGATCATCGACAGGTCGCCGACGCTGTTGAGTCCGGCGACCGTCACCCGCCACCGGCCGTCGGGCTGCAAAATCGCGTCGACTTCGACGGTGTTTTCGGTCGAGAGCCGGCGGATCATGCGGGCGTGCAGTTTGCGATCGTCATCGCTGAAGACCTGGCGGTATGAGTCCTCCGTCCGCCACAGGTGATCGGCGAGTCCCGGCGTTGCTTCGACCTCATCGGAAGGTTCGCCGGTTGATTCATCGCCGACATACCTGAGATAGATCGCGCGGATCGTTTCGACGTGTTTCTCGTAGTGGTTTCGGAAGCTGTCGGCATCGGGGTAATCGAGCCGGCGGGCGAGGTATGCCAGTTCACGCCGATCCTGCGGAAGCGTGTGCGTCTGCTTGTGGTGCATGAGTTGAATGGAGTGTTCCACGGTCCGCAAGAAGTTGTAGCCTCCGACGAGTTGGCGGTATTCGTCAGCTTGCAGCAGGCTGAAATCAGCCAGACGTCGCAGGGCATCAACGGTGTTGAAGCTGCGGACGCCCGGGACGTCGCGGCCGTGGATCAGTTGCAGCGACTGCACGACGAATTCGATATCGCGGATCGACCCGGCGCCACTTTTGACTTCACCCCACAGTCGCCCTTTGCGTTCCAACTCCGCCTCGATCTTCTCTTTCGATTCGCGGACCGAGAGGCGAATTTCGTCCGGCTGGAGTCTGTAAATCAGTGGTTCGGCACCGGACAGAAACTTCAGTCCAACCGGTTCGTCGCCGGCGATCACGCGGGCCTTGAGCATGGCCTGCTTTTCCCAGGCTTGCCCATGTTTGTGCAGATAGTTCAGGTGCGATTCGACCGTGTTGACGAGCGCTCCGGAGCGTCCCCAAGGCCGCAGTCGCATGTCGACGCGATAAAGAAAGCCCTCGCCGGTCGCCTCCATGAGAGCTTTGATCAACTTCTGGCCGAGGCTCCAAAACCGGGTCGCGTCGCCATCGGCGAGGAACACGAGGTCGATATCGGAACTGTAATTGAGTTCCTCGCCACCCAACTTGCCGAAGGCGACGATGCAGAACCCGTCGGTCGAAATGTCGTCCTGCTCGGCGAGTGTGGTCAGACAGGCTCGCACGAGGCTGTCGGCCAAAAGGGACAGTTGCACCGTCACCGTCTTCAAGTCGAGCAGGCCGAACGAGTCACCAGCGCCGATGCGCAGCAACTCCCAATGTTGATAGCGCCGCAGGGCGTCGAACCGTTCGCGACCAGGCGGATGGGCTTTTGAAGACAGGTAAGCCTCGGCGTAAAACTCCTCTCGCGATTTGACGTCGGCGATGCGTTTGTGGTTGGTCAGCCGTTCGAGGTAATTAGGATTGCGGAGCAGGATCTCCGTGAGGAACTGGCTGTTGATGAAAAGCCGAACGAGGATTTCGACGGCTCTGGGATGCTCGGCCAGATACCGAAACAGCGCAGCGCGATCGACCGCCGCAAGGACGTAACGTTCGAAATTGACGAGGGAACCGTCGGGGGTTGCCGCTTCGGAAAGCGCGACTAAGAGCGCGGGCAGGCAGCGCGCCAGCTCGGCCCGCGCCTCATCGCCATCACACAGGTCTTCGAGCCGCCGGGCAGCGCGTTCCCGATCGGCGAACCCCACGGTCGCAAACATGCGAGCGGATCGATCGTCGAAAATGGAGCTCGGCCGGGAACGCGACGGCGCGTGCTGGGACATCCAACAGTCAGTATGTGCGGGATTTGTGGCGAGGGCACGCGCTGAGATTCGGCGCGAAATCGCGCGGCCTCGTTTCCTATCTTACCGCAAAAGTCCATCGGCTCGTAGGGACCGAATCACTGCGCGTCCCATATCATTGCATTGCCATACGCCGATTGGTCCCCGTAGACTGATTTGGGAAACTCTCGGTCGGTCCACCGGATCGCCCGTTGTCCTTTACTCAAGTCAGTTTCAATTCGAGGAGCACTCTACGATGGCAACGTCACGATCTCGCCGCGACTTCATGAAGACCTCCGCGGCCGTCTCGTCGGCTTGGTGGGTCGGCGCCTCGGCATTGGCCGACGATACCCAACCTCGCAGCGCGAACGAAGAACTGCAGTTCGCGTGCATCGGCGTTGCTGGCAAGGGCTCAAGCGATACCGACGATGCGGGTCGGCACGGACAGGTGGTCGCCCTGTGCGACGTCGATAAGCGCTCGCTGAAAAAGAAGTCGCTGCGTTACCCGGAGGCAAAGACGTACAGCGATTTCCGCGAAATGCTGGACGAACTGGAAGGCAAGGTCGACGGGGTCACCGTCAGCACGCCCGATCACACGCACGCCCCGGCCGCCTCGATGGCGCTCAAGAAGGGCATGAACGTTTACTGCCAGAAGCCGCTGACATGGAGCGTGCACGAAGCACGGCACCTCCGGAATTTGGCCGCCGAAACCGGCCTGTGTACCCAGATGGGTAACCAGGGAACGGCTGTGACGCGATTACGGGAAGGCGTCGAAGTCATTCGTAGCGGTGCACTCGGTGATGTGACCGAAGTGCATGTGTGGACCAACCGGCCGATATGGCCCCAAGGAAAGGGCCGGCCGACCGAAACTCCGCCGACGCCGCCGTACCTTGATTGGGATCTGTTCCTCGGTCCGGCACCGGAGCGTCCTTATCACCCGGCGTATCACCCGTTCAAGTGGCGGGGCTGGCTCGACTTCGGCACCGGAGCCTTAGGCGACATGGCCTGTCACACCGCGAACATGCCGGTCATGGCTCTTAACCTGTTCGACCCCATTTCATTCGTGGCCGAGTCCGAAGGACTCGTCGAAGGCGAAAGCTATCCGAAGGATTGCAAGATCACGTTCCAGTTCCCGGAGCGAACCGGTGTCGACGGCAGCACGCTGCCCGCCTGCAAGCTCTACTGGTACGACGGCGGTCGCAAGCCCGATGCCGACATGATCCTCGGCGAAGATGCAGGTAAGAAGAAGACGCTGAAAGTCTCCAACAGCGGCTCGCTGACGGTCGGTTCGGAAGGCCGACTCTACTCGCCGCACGATTACGGCGGGATCTGGGAACTGCTTCCGCTGGCGAAGTTTGAAGACTACAAAATGCCGGAACAGTCTCTGCCCCGCTCGCCGGGCCACTTCACCGAACTCGCTAATGCGATTCGCGAAGGCAAGCCTGACCTGGCGATGTCGAACTTTGCCTACGGCGGTCGACTCACCGAGACGATCCTGCTCGGCAATCTTTCGCTGCGGGCCGGCGAACCGGTCGAATGGGACTCGGAGAACCTCCGCAGCACTAACTCGTCCGCGGCGAACGATCTGGTTGCTCGCGAATACCGCGACGGCTGGACGCTGTAGTTCTGAGCCGTCGTTTCGATCCGGCCGCGACCGAGATCGCCGCAATAATTGATAAAAGCCCACGGGTTCAGGCCCGTGGGCTTTTCGCTGCGCATCGGCGGAGTCGTTCGCCAACTGGTCGGTCTGACAATTTTTCTGAAATTTTTTCAATCGAGTTGCTTCGGAATTGGGCCAATCGGGCCACACAACCGGGGTAATCGGAACCCTGTTTTGAAACCTTAACGGTCGCGCTAATTACTCCGCGCGCGACACGTTGCAGAAATTTGACCACCCTCGGAGCGCACCTTATAGTCGAACAAATGACGGCTGCGATTCTTTAATGAAACATGCGTAGTCCGAAGAATTGAACCGGCCGAATCCTGCGGGATTCGGCGTGTGGATGAGGGGAACAACATGGCTTGCGGCCGTTACGGCTGGTACGCGTGGATCGTCGGGATGGCGATCTGTTGGGCAGGCACGGACGGCATCGCTTTCGCAGAAACCTCAGTCTCCGACGAATATGACGTCGCGCTTCGTAGCGAGAGATCAGCCGTTGAGGCCGGTCTGGAACTGGAGGTCCGGCGGCAGTGGGGAGAAGCGATCGACTTCTACGGCAAGGCCGTCGAAGAATACCCCGAGAACACTCGCCTCGAGTACGGACTACGTCGGTCGAAGATCCACTTCGGAATCGAACGCCGCTATGCCGACGAAAGCTTCGACCAGGATTTGCTCGGCAAATCGCCTTCGGAGGCGCTGGGCGTGTTCGACGATTTGCTTTCTCAGATTCGATCGAATTACGTCGACAACATCAGCCATACCTCCTTTGTGGCGCATGGTACCGAGAGTCTGTACTTGGCCCTCGCGAATCAGAAATTTCTGAGCCGGCACCTGCCCGCGACAAAGACCGAACAATTGCGATCACTCCGCACGACACTGCGGGATCGCTACTGGAATCGTCCCGTCAAAGACGGCCGCGCATCGCGAGCGCTGGTTGTGGAAGTCTGCCGCTTGTCTCGGCAGATTGCCGATCTCGACGAGACCGCGGTGGTGATGGAATATGTGTTCGGCGGCTGCAACGCCCTCGACGATTACAGCAACTATCTGACCCCCGATCGTCTCGACGATTTATATGGCAATATCGAAGGCGAATTCGTCGGTCTCGGGATCGAAATGAAGGGCGAAGCCGGCGAAGGCATGTTGCTGGTCGACGTCATCGGCGGCAGCCCTGCTGAAGCCGGCGGGATGCTCGAAGGCGAGCACATCGTCGAAATCGACGGCGCAGACTGCCGCGACATGAGTACCGACGAAGCCGCACGCTTACTCCGCGGCCCGTCTGGCAGCCAGGTTGAACTGGGTTTGGAAGATCGCTTCGGACGGGTGCGTCGCAGTACGTTTTCGCGACGGGCCGTGCAGGTCAAAAGTATTCCGGTCGCCGAGATGATTGATGCCGATAACGGCATCGGCTATATCGAATTAAGCGGCTTTCAAAAGACGACCGCTCAGGAACTCGATGCGGCTCTTGCGAAGCTGAAGTCACAGGGCATGAGACGCCTGGTTCTCGACCTGCGGGGCAATCCCGGTGGCCTGCTCACGGCCGCCGTCGATGTGCTCGACCGGTTCATCGACGACGGCGTGCTCGTGTCGACCAAAGGTCGCAGTTTCGATCAGAACTGGAAGCACTCCGCCCATCGATCCGGAACGCATCGCGATCTCGAGATCGCACTGATCGTTGACGAGAATAGCGCGTCGGCGAGTGAAATCGTCGCCGGGGCCGTCCGTGATTACGGGCGGGGCGTCATTGTGGGCCGGAAGACCTACGGCAAGTGGTCAGTGCAGAGCATTCTTCCGATGCGGGGCCGGACCGGACTGCGGATCACGACCGCGAAGTTCTACTCGCCCAACGGGCACACGCTGGGCAAAATCGGCCTCAAGCCCGACATTACCGTTGAAGAAGATGAAACTTACGACGTGGCTTACCGCGGATTCAAAACCCGTCCGGCCGATCATCCCGATGTGAAAGCTGCGACCGACGCACTGCTCGGCGGAGCCTTCGCCCGACGCTGATCACGATTTCCGCAAGGCCTCCTCTTAGAGCCCCTGCAACGATAATCGACAAAGCTCACGGAGAATTCTCCGTGAGCTTTTTGCGTGAGTGCGGAAGAGGAAGAGACGGAGTGGGCCTGCTCGAGCGAGGGGACGAGCCGGTTTGGTTTATCGAGCTCTAATTGCGCGCTCGTTCCGCGGTTCTCAGGAACCTCGGCTTGTTGTATGGCCGACAAGCCGCACTTCCTGTGAAGTGCGGATCGAGCGCGGTGAGATACGACATTAAGAATTCGGGATTCGACCGTGCACTCATCCCGCGGTTCTCAGGAACCTCGGCTCGTCGCGAGGGGTGCCGGGGCGCGTGTCGCCCCCGCATCTGGGAGTTCGTGAGCTTCTTGCACTGCCGCGTTTCCCGACAGGGTTTTGAGCAATCAAACGGACGCGATGCAAGGAGCGGGCCGAGTTTGCACTGCGGGGGCGACACGCCCCCGGCACACGTTTAAAGAATGATGCTGAGAACTCGTTCCGCGATTTTTTCGAGCCTCGGCTCGTCGTGTGCCCGACAAGCCGCGCACGTAGTAAACGGATCGATCTATCGCAAAGCCACGCTTCGTCCGCTTATTTCATGCGCAGCTTGTGATGCGCATAGAATAAGGCCGGGCAGTGTTGCCGCCCGGCCTTTGCATTGAACATCGTTAAAGAAATCGCTTACTGCAGCAGAGTCCGAAGTTCAACGAGCTTCGGTGTCGTGCGGCTCGAAGTACGGGCGAGGTAGGGTCGCTCGCTCGTGTCGCACTTTGTGATGTGCTGATAGACGCGGATCCAGTCGTTCCACATCTGGTCGGCCCGCTGCTTGATATCTCGCACGTTCCCACCGGTGACGACGGTCTCGTGCAATGCCCGAGCATTGGCGACGTAATTCTGCACGTCGCGCAGAGCTTGATCACGATACGGCGGACGGCTGCGACTGAGCCAGCGGCGGACATCCTGATCGAGGTGCATCGACAGGTTTTCAAGTTCGGCGGCGATTTCCCCGGCGACGCGACGGTCGAACGGTTCTTCAATCAGCATGGCTGACTGAAGTGACCGCATATTTTTTTCGACTTCGTTGAGCACCACTTGGGCGTCTTCGCTATTGATCGGCCGGAAGACCCGCTCAAACGAGCGGTAGGCATCTTCCACGTAGCCGTAGGCGTCGATGATGTCTTCGGGTGTCTGATTCCGCTCAACGTTGTCGACGAAGTTCTCCAGCACGCCGTAAAACTGGTCGGCGGTGGGCAACGCGACCGAGGCTTCCGGCAGCCTCATCAGGACCATCAAGGGAGCCTTGTTGAAGAAGTCGTTGACATCCCGCTCCAGGGTCCGCGTCGTGTAAATCAGGTCGGCGGTATCCATCTCCTGCGGAATGAGCAGCAGTTCGCGCAATCGCGATTCACTATCGCGAACCCGGCGAACGCTTCGCTCAACGTAGCGGTTGTTGTAGGCCCGCACTCCCGTTTCGAGTTCGGTCCAAACTCGTTCGAAGCGCTTGAACTCGTTGGCAAGTTCGTCCCGACTGACCTTCTCGAGCGTCAGACCGGCGAAGTGGGCGGCCTGCTGCTGAGCTTGATTGGCGATGAGCAGCAGATTGCGGGCGTTCGTCAGGCGACCGAGTTCGATGTCGATGTCGTCCCGCAGGGTCGACATGCCGGCTCGCAATTCCGCACTGGTGAGCACGAGCTGGCGGTAGTCTAGCGTCGGATTTTGAATTTTGAGTGCGGTCGAAATGTCCGCATTGGCACGATCCAATTCATCGATCAATCGAATCGCGTTGCGGTCGAGCCCACGCACAGCCCGCAGATCGTACGAAATCTGCCGCCAATCACGGTCGAGGCCCTGAATGTCGGTCAGATACTGTTGCAGTTGACTGTAGTTCGTCACGCGATCGGCGAGCAGCCGCGAACGGGCCCGCAAGCGCAGAACGTCCGCGAGGCGATTCCGTACCGCCGGCAGCCGATCCCGCATCCGGTCGAGTTCCGTATAGAGTTCATTCGAGAGACGGGAGAACGTGTCAATGTCGCGACGAACGCGGGCCACATCGACATTGTTTTGCTGAATCGACAGCGTCGGCGCGAACGGGTCGGGACGTTCGAAGCCGTCACCGAAGCCTTGCATATTGTATTGCTGAATGATCGCCCTGTCATCGACTTGGGCGAAGCCCGCGGTCGGTTGCGGCGATGGCGATCGGTAACGATCGTCGGCGTAGCGGTCTCCGGAGTAACGGTCCTGAGCGAGGGCCTGTCCGGCGACGGCGGCGATAACAGCCGCGGTTGCAAGCATGGCGAGCCATCGGCTGGCAGCTTGCGGATAAGTGCGGGTCACGATGTTCTCCTGTGTTTCCCTACGAAGGAGGCCCCCGGAATGAAGGCGAACAAACGCAATCGGGACGCCGGCACCGGGGATGAAACCCGCGTCCCACGCTCCGCAGACGGGCCACTGTGACGGAACCCCCGCCCCAGTTCTGCGAAGCGTCGGGGGTGTAGCGAATCTGCGCGGGCACGTAAAGAGAGACTTCAACGTGTCGAGGAACAACAGGCAGGGAGAGCCGGAAGCGTCAGCGCCCGGAGCAAAACCTACACAAAATCCTGCACCGTAGGTTTGATCACCATCTCCAACACATTCGCTCGCGGGGGCAAGTTCGCGATCATCAGCACCGCCGCGGCAACGTCCTCGGGCTGCAACATGGTCGCGCGGTGTTCTTCAGATGGCGCGACCGGCCGCTGCGAGAGAATCGGTGTTTCAACCTCGCCCGGGTGGATGTTCGTCACGCGAACGCCGTCCGCTTTCGCCTCCTGCGCAGCACTGACTCCTAACGCGTTCATCGCGAATTTCGATGCGTTGTACGAGACGCCGCCGAGCATCGCGGCGCGGACCCCGGAGATCGAGCAGATGTTGACGATCAGCCCGCCCCGTTGGGCCCGCATGATCGGCAGGGCCGCCTTGGTGCAGTAAAACGCCCCCGAGGCATTGATTCTAAGCAGCCGATCCCACTCTTCCGGCGTCGTCTCTTCAATCCGCCGGTGCGGAATGTTGATCCCGGCCGCGTTGATCAGCATGTCGAGTCGCCCGAAGTCTTTCGCCGCGCCTTGGATCAATGTCTCACAGGCGTCGGCGTCCGCCACATCGCAAACGGACGACGTGATCTTTCCGGACGGACCCCGAGAGGCGGTCTCCTTTAATTTTGATTCCGTCCGCCCCGCGATGAGTACATTCGCCCCGGCGTCGGCGAGCGTCACGGCGACCGCCGCTCCGATTCCCGACCCGCCCCCGGTGATAACGGCGGCCATTCCTTTCAACGACATATCATACCCTATCAATCGAAGAACATTCTCGTTTGTACTATGCGCGATTCACGGGTAACTCGGGAAGCCAAAGCGAATCGTCGTCGCAGCATGGCAACGCTCCCACATTGGCCGAACCAAGCAATCAAGAGATGTCTGAAACTCCCCAGCGCCTGCCGATCGAGCAGCCCGATCCGTCAATTTGGTGTATTCAACCGGCGGGCGGTTGGGCGATGCGAATCGAACGATGGTGGCGTCGCAGGGAAACGCTCTACGAACGAGTCGTCGATCCCGCGATGGTTGAAGATCGCCAGCGAGAGTTGCTTCATAGATTTGTCGACCTGCCGTCCGAACTCGCCTTCTGGTCCGATCTAAAGTACACGGTCAATCAATTTGATAAGACTGAAACGTTTCGGTTCGTGGACTACATCGCCCGCGTACGGCGGTATCAGCGATCAGCCCCTTGGGGCACCGCCGAGATCGCGATTCTAATCCAGCTTCCCGCTGTGCTTTTTTTTGTTGGCTCACTCTTTGCAGCCTATTTCATCGCAAGAGTTCTTGAAGACTTCGGATACGCGATCACCGAAGGGCAGATGCTGTTATTCTTTGCACCCTATGGAGTCTTAATATTACTGATTGTGGCGGCCGTACATCGGTTTTTCAGAGATCCTCCTCGTAAGATCGTTAATGCAGATAACCTCGTCCTCGCCCCAGCCGATGGTAAGGTCGTCGAAGTGACTCGCCTCGATCATCACCCTTTCATCGGCGGGCCCGCAATTCGCGTCGGCGTCTTCCTTTCGCTCTTCGACGTGCATCTGCAGCGATTCCCTGTGAATGGGCGGGTCATCGGCGTGAGCTGGCATCCCGGAAAACAATTAAATGCACTCCGCCCCGAGGCGGCGCGAGAAAACGAAGCAATTGAAACTCGCATTGAAGAGCATGCCGCCCCGCACCGGAGGATCGTAGTGCGGCAGATTGCCGGAATGATTGCCAGCAAAGTCGTGAACATCTTAAGACCGGGCGACGAGCTCGAAGCGGGCGAGCGTATCGGCATGATCAAATTCGGCTCGCGATGCGAGATCATCGTCCCGGACGTGCCGGAGTTGGAGCTGCATGTCGCCGCAGGAATGCGGCTTAAAGCCGGCGAGTCATTAATCGCCCGATGGGTGGACTTGGATTAAATCACAATCACCAGCAAATGCGTTACTTGCTGGTCGAACTTCATCGCCGGCCGTGTCTCAATGCGGCTTCGCTCGCCATTCGCGCGAACCGGACCACATCACGGACTGTCGCCCTATAAAACAGTGTCTCATTGATCAAAAGCGACACCTGGTCGTGGCCTCTGCGTAACCTAGTCTACCGTCTCACGCAGATGCGGTCTTTTCTAGAGCCAGTTTCAAAACTCGAATTAAAGTGAACGGCTTGGCGGGCAAGTTGCATACCTCGGCCTCCGAAAGGAGGCTCTTATGCACATCACCCTGTCTTCGTCGCCCTCGCGCCGCCATCGGAACTCGGGGGGCGCCCGAGAGTCAATCCGCGGGCGTGCCTTGAAGGCGTCCTGTGGGTCTTAAAAAGTGGCGCGCGATGGAAAGCCCGTTTGTCGAGAAGTCGGCCACCGCGATATCCCAGTTCTGCGACGTGCTGGCGACGCCACAAAGAGTGGACCGAAGCCGGCGTCTTCGAGGAAGTCCGGCGCCGCCTGCTCGAAAAATCCGACCGGCGTCGGACGGTGATCTGACGGGAGTGCATTGCCGATGCGACCTTTGCATCGGCAATGCCTTGAGCATGTTTTCGTTGAAAACGGTGGGGTCTCAAGGTCGGTCCGACCCGCCAAGGCAAAGGTGCCAAGGTCATGACCTTGCTCGACGGTCGCGGTCTGCCATTGGCGATCGACACAGATTCGGCCAGCCGAAACGATGTCAAACTGATCGAACCGCTGCTCGATAAGACAGTTCTTACATATTAAAAACCAGAACGGCTGATCTACGACAGCGATGATGCGACGCATTAAGACTCCGCCTGCGCTCGCGAGGCATCGCCCTGACTACGCCGCATCATCGCGGCCGGATTAAGCCGCCGCTACAAGAGAAAATGGACGCTGGCAAGATATAAAAAACGCTAGACGGTCGGACGCAGCTTCGCGTGTCTGCAGAACCTCCGTCGCATCGTCGCCCGCTGGGAATATCACGCTCACCTCTATTACGGCTTCGTCCAACTCGCCTGTGCGTACACCTTATCAATACGGTTTTAAGACTGCTTCTAGGAGCGAAACGCGCCTACCTAAAGGCTGATATCGTTCTTCGGGGCAGGTTGCTCGCCCATATTGATATGCGATTCAAAATTTATGGCGACAGAAGAATTTGCGATCGTTTCCGCATAGTCAACGCGACGAATGTCACCGTGGGCCGATGTCTTTTGCATTGACTCGAGTTCGGAGTTCAATTCTTCGCCCTCCTTCTCCACGGCCTCACTTAGCCGGGAAAGACTCATTCCGACACGGTGCAGGAAGAACAATCCTACCACCGTAACCGGCACGTAATGGCAGAGATGATAATACCACGAAGCCGCTACTGCGTTCTCCGCCGAGACCCCCAGCGGAGTGAGACAAAGTCGGAAGCAATATTGGACGATCCCAAAAAATCCCGGTGCCGACGGAGCTGCGACTCCTAAAGCGGTGACACTATTGACCATCAGACTCGCGGCCACACCAACGTCGATGTCAAACGCCCGTAATGCCGTGTACGCCGTTGCGGAAACAACGACCCACTGTCCGAGCGACAGAGCAACAATCTGTGTTGCCAGGACAGGATCGCGTAGTGTCCCCATTCCCAACGAGCCCGCCTCAAGCAGCCCCTCCACTCGCACCTTCGATGATTCGGGCACGAACGGCAGAACCTCAATAACTTTCTCGGCCGCGCGAATGAAGTAGTCGGTCCGAAAAACATAGAGGATCATAAATGCCACGGCGATTGTGATGGCGATCGCTGCCGTCCAGACTGCCGTCAACAGCCCCGCCCCACCGATAGCATCTTGCAGGTCAGGTAACGCCGTCAGCGACACAAGCAGCAGGATTAGGACCGATGTGACATCGAGCACTCGCTCTAAAAAGAGCGTCGAGAGAACCCCTACGGCTGAAACCGGATACTGTTTCGCTAGCACTAAACACCGCATCCCTTCCCCGAGACGCAGCGGATAAATGTTGTTGCCCATGAATCCGATGATCAGCGCGGGGAAAACCTCCCGGCTGCTCAATCGGGCGAGCGGCCGCAGGATCAGCGCCCAACGGTAGGTCTTCATCGCGAAGACAACTGCTAGCAAGCCGAGCATGATCGGCACGGTCCGATAGTCGGCGCCCGCCAATTTCGCTGCGACGTTCGCTGGACTTGTCCCGCGAAACGCGAGCCATAGACACAGAATTGTTAGGCCGACCCCAGCACCGATTTTGAGAATGCGCATTAATCCCGACCAATTCCAAAAGGCGAATCGCAGCAATGAATCACCGGTCCTTCGGTGTTAAGTCGCGCGGACCGTCTTTACGACTACTTACCACAACGGACACCCGGCCTCCGGGCAGACCGGCCTCGAACCGAGAACGTAGCGACGCAAAAGACAAGGTCACAGTCCACATTGAACTGAACCCTATCGGGCAATGTCAGGCTGGTAATCTGCCAACAACTGCGAAAACAAATCGGCCGCCCGACCGTTCCGCCCTCGACAGCTAACGCAAGAACCTTTGGGCACTTTTTCAACGGGCTGTCCAGTATGCACCCACCTGCATCTACCACTGCTAACTTGATAGTCTCGAGAAATGCCCAATGAGGTATCTCACAGCTTCCGCGCAGCGAGCCACAGCGTGTCACGCAGATCGAGAGGAAAAGAGAAGTTTTGGACGAAATTCGGAATCACGCTGCGGCACAGGCTGGCCGCCCGGCCGGACAACGATTGGCCATGGAACCGGTGAAGGGCCTCGAGTGAGGAGCCGAGCTTGCGATGGACGCGGACGGTGCCGAATGAGATGACGTCGAGCCCATTCCTGCGGCAAATCTCTGAAAGCGATTTGCGTGTGAAATAATACAGGTGGGTGAGAGGGTGAATTTGTCGCCACTTGCGTCCCTGTAAACGCGGCAGCAGCGCGTTAAAATCCCCCGTTGAGAGAAATAGGTGTCCCCCAGGGGCGAGTGCCTGGGCGCACGCACTTACGTACTCACCTGGATTTGGCAAATGCTCAATCGTGTCCCACATGCAGACCGCATCGAATTCCTTGTCGAACGACATCGTGAGCAAATCTCCGAGTCGGGCGTCAAGCCCCTGTCGTGCGGCGTGTTCAATTCCCGGGGCGGACACGTCAATGCCCGTTGATTGCGGGTAATCGGCGGCAAGCAGTTCGAGGAAGAATCTATACGCGCAGCCCACCTCAAGGACCGAACGGCCCGGCGGCACATACTTTTGTATCACGCTAAGGTGATCGCGTAGCGTCTTTAGCTGTGCTGGTTTATCGGCGACGTAATCTATGTACTCTTCGCCGTTAAAGTACTCTTCCTGATAGAAGGCGGTTAGTTCCTCAGGGCTGTAGCACTTCTGCACGGTCATGACCCCACAATGCTGGCAAACGATGAATTCCTCCCACCGTTTTCGCCAGTCGATCTGACCGCAGCAGACGCATCCACGATCCACCCATTGCTGTTCTTCCGGTCGCACTTCAAGTTCAGTCGTCATTGATCAGTTACCTTTTCTGGCAGTAAGAGTTCTTACTTCAGGCTGAAGCCTTCAATGCGGAAATAGAGGGAGCCAGGATCAGAGGTTTGACGGAATGGCTCGCCAAGGCAATGGAAGTGAATTCGTGACACTCCCGGTGGGATCGGTCTCCTCGACGAAATCCAGATGCACATTCTGAGAAATCCATTCATGCTGTGCCAAGAAGGTCCGGAAATAATCACTCATATATCCCAGCGATAGGGTGATGTGATCGAACCCGGCCGCCATTAATTGTCGAAAGACAATTTCAAGAATGGGCTTGTCGCCCACGGGCAGCAGAGGCTTCGGAATAACGGTCGTGTAGGGTGCAAGACGAGTCCCCTTGCCACCTGCGAGAATAATGGCCCTCATACGGTATAAGCTCCTGCGGTACGCGGATTCGTGTTTGATTTGAACCATTCAATTGTCTGGCGAAGCCCCTCGTCGAGCGAGGTGCCGGCGGACCAGTTGGCTCGCGACTGTGCGGCCTCGGCGTTTCCGAGCAGAGTGAAAACCTCACTCTGCTCTGGACGCCTGCGATCTGATTGCTCCTCGACCGGAAGATCGCGTCCGACAATTCGCTGGACCAGTTCAATCATCTCGCCGACCGTGACGCCCACGCCCGTGGCCAAGTTGGTGACCTGCCCGATACAGGCGTCGCTAGAAGCGGCTGCGATGAATCCACGCGCTGTGTCCCGAACGAATACCATGTCTCGGACCGGAGTAGTGCTCCCGATTCGAATCTTGTCGGCGACCAAAGCCTGAGTGATGATTGTTGGCAGCACAGCACGTGTACTCTGACGTGGGCCGAAGGTATTGAATGGCCGGACGACCGTCACGGGCATACCGAACGAGCGGTAGTAGCTCAGAGCGATCTGATCGGCGGCGATCTTGGTAGCGGCGTACGGGGACTGGGCCTGGAGCGGGTGACTCTCATCCATGGGAGTGTATTGCGCCGTTCCATAGACCTCGCTTGTCGACGTGATGACCACACGGCCGACGCCATGGGTCCGCGCGGCTTCTAAAAAGTTGAGCGTCCCCACCGTGTTGACGGCGACGTAAGACTCGGGTGCCACATACGAGTAAGGGATGCCGATCAGCGCAGCGAGATGGTATATGACCTCGCAGCCCTCGGCCGCACTGCTGACCATGCGGCTGTCAGTAATGTCGCCATAAACAATCGAGAGCCGCTCGTGAGCTTGAATCTCTTCGAGCCAGCCACTGCGGGCTCCCGAATTGTAGCGGACCATCGCCTTCACGCGGTGCCCCGCATCGAGTAGCGCCTCGACAAGGTGACTCCCGATAAACCCGCCGGCACCGGTAACCAGAACTTGCCCACCCTCGTCAAGCGTATCCGTCATGGACTCTTCCTATTCCCGTCCTCAGTATGACGATCGGCTGCCGCCTGTAAGGCCGGCGATCCTATGTCAAGAGAGAACTATTAATGGTGGCCCGCCGATTCCGGCGGATTAAGAATCAAACTACTGGGACCGTGATAAATATCCGTCAGGCCGCATCGCAAGTTTCGAGATGAGCCGTATCGCTAGCGTCGGATGCTGCCCTCTTTTCAAACCCGATCGATTCCTTGATCAAGAAGACCGGCCTCCCCTTCACCTGTTCATGGATTCTACCAACGTATTCACTGACGATTCCGAGAGTGAGAAGATTGAGGCTTCCGATAAAGGTCACGAGAATGGCTAGCGAGGTATATCCGGGTACCGGCGTTGACGTGACCATCCATTTTGCAACCGCCCAGACCCCATAGAGCATCGAGCTAAACATGCAGATGACGCCGAAGACATGACTCACCCGTAACGGCAGAAGCGAGAAAGAGAAGACCGCATCGAGGCCCATGTTGAACATGCGCGTTAGCGAATAGCTTGACGAACCCGCAAAGCGAGGCGGCGCGTCGTAATCCACAGCCGCTTTTCGAAATCCGGCCCAGTGGACCAGCCCCCGATAGAACAGCCAGCGCTCGCTGAAACGATTCAGGGCATCAACAGCGACGCGATCCATCAGACGGAAGTCAGCCGTTCCGGGTTCAAACGATACCTCCGAAATGCGATTGATTGCCCTGTAAAAGAGGGACGAAAGTGCCTCCTTAAATCGAGTACGTCCTTCCTGCCGCCGCCAAGCCTCAAATTCGTATTCTCGACAAAGCGGAAACACAGGCCGATCTCGGCGAGTTTCCGCACTACATGCTTAAAGAAATCTTCGAGCAGCCGCGGACCATCGAGAACGCCATGCGCGGCCGCATCGATCAGGATGAAGCGACCGCGAAGTTCGGCGGGCTTAATCTCTCAGTGCAACAACTGCGAAGCGTCGATCGGATCGTCCTGACCGCCTGCGGCACGAGCTGGCACGCCGGCCTCGTCGGGGAGTACCTGATCGAAGAGTTCGCCCGCATTCCGGTCGAAGTCGAATACGCCAGCGAACTGCGTTACCGCAACCCGCCGCTGAATGACCACACGATGGTCTTCTCGATCACGCAGAGCGGCGAAACCGCCGACACCCTCGCCGCGATGCGGGAATGCCGTCGCAAAGGTCTGCCGTCGCTTTCAATCTGCAACGTTGTCGGCAGCACGATCGCCCGCGAAGCCGATGGCGGAATCTATCTGCATGCCGGACCGGAGATCGGTGTCGCCAGCACCAAGGCCTTTACGTCACAGGTCACGGTTCTGACGCTGCTGGCCCTGTACCTCGGGCGTATGCGTCACGTCTCCTACCCGTCGGGCCAACGCCTGCTGCGGCAACTGGCGGCAATTCCTGAGAAGGTTGAAGCGACACTGGCCTGTAATGCCGCGGTTGAAGAGGTCGCCAAGAAGTACTTCACCTGCCGCAACTTCTTGTACCTCGGCCGGCTCTATAACTTCCCCGTCGCCCTTGAAGGCGCTTTGAAGCTCAAAGAGATCAGCTACATCCATGCCGAGGGCTACCCCGCCGCCGAGATGAAGCACGGACCGATCGCGCTGGTCGACGAACAGACCCCGAGCGTGTTCGTTGTGCCGCGGGGACACATTTATCCGAAGGTCATCAGCAATATTGAAGAAGTCAAAGCCCGCGGCGGCCCGGTCATCGCGATCGCCTGCGAAGGGGATGACAAAATCGCCGAATTGGCCGATGACGTAATCTTCGTGCCCGACGTCGAAGAGTACCTCCAACCGCTCGTCACCTCGGTCCCGCTGCAACTGCTCGCCTACCACATCGCCGTCTTAAGAGGCTGCGACGTCGACCGCCCACGGAATTTGGCGAAGAGCGTCACGGTGGAGTGATTGCCAATTAGCGTCACCACGAGCAGAACGGCAGATCTCGTCACGACATGCTCGAGCAGCGGCTCTCAGCCGCCCGCGCCAGGTGCTGAGTCACGAAGTGTTGCAGAACACTCGATGTTGATTTCGGGGGGAGGGTCAAAACTGACCGACATCTCCGTCCCCCGGTAGCAAATCAAGTCGACCGCCACGAAGCCCGGTCGTTCTAAGAGTTCAAACTGGATCGGCTCTCCCGCGAACAAACCGGGTTGCGGCTCGATCAGGACAGCCCGCGATCCGGCCGACAACAGGAAGCGATCGCCCTCGAGCCGCCGGCCCGAAACACCCTCGCCACGCAGTTCATAGCGGATGCGAAGGTCGTTGAGACTGAATGCCCCGTCTTCGGGTCGATCGAGCGAGGGATGCCACGCACCACGGTCGGGAAGCGCAACGAAGCGGGAGACGACGCGAACTTCCATCTGTTCGTTGATGACGCCCATAGACGCGAAGTCGCGACCGTCTTTCAAGCAGCGTAACCGGAAGACCACTGCGGGATCCTGCCCGGTCCGCCAATACCCAATGACCGGCTTCCGCTGCGTCCAGAATGAAGAGCGACTCACCTCGTCAAAACCGTCTGCGCCGTCAACGACATCAAGAACGCAGGTTTATAGTGGGATGCGTATTAGGCGGCTGCTTGACTGTGCGACCGGATCACCTTCGCCGAAACACTCACAGAGGTGATATGCGATGGAAGATCCTTGGTAACAACACGGCCCCCACCGAACACACTCGATTCGACGATTGTTTTTCGGGTATGACCCTGCAGCCTATCACGAAAAATATTTTCGCGTTGATCAGAAGTTTCGTGCTAGACAGCACGGCGGGGCAACATGAGCGCTGCTTGAGATTCGACAGGCTGATCGACTGTCGCACCGGTGTTTATGATTGGAAAAGTCCCGAATTCGGGAGCGATATTGATGACGGCACCAGTCATTACGGCAATTCCCAGGCCCATGATCGCACTTGGCGAAACTTGGGCGGCCGGACTGATTGCGTTTACAAGTTCGTATCGAGCGTCATGCGCTCGAGCGGCGAGCTTTACCCTTACCGAATTCGATCCGATAGGACGAACGTTTTGGCAGTCTTCTTTGCGAAAAAATTCAAAACATAGTTTGGCATGCCCCCCGGCGCCGTCCACTACATCTCGTCGTTCATGCCGCAACTCTTTCCCAGGCCGAAGATTCCGGCCGAGCAAAGAAGAGATTGACTGAGTCTATCGATTCCAGGTCTGTCATTGAGGCGTCGAATAGACTTCCGTCCTGCTCGTTAATTACTTTATAGATCTGCCCTGCCTCCGCGAAGGCGTCGAACCAGTCTGTTGACTCTTGACCCGCACGACGCAGGTGCGAGGGACCGTATTCGACGATTATGGCCACGTCGCGATTCTTTGCGATGACGCCTGAGGCTCCTCGCAAAGTTGACAGTTCCGCCCCCCCGACATCGACCTTGATAAAGTCCACTCGGTCAGTACTACCGAGAACATCATCTAGCTTTAAGGTTTTGGCATTAATAGATTTGTTTGAGGCAGCCTCAACCGGGAACAGCGAGTCGTGCCCACATGTGTCGCCGAAGTGAAGCGTGCGTTCTCCGTCACTGTCCGAAGCTGCTGCCTCGTAGAGTTCAACAGCTTGATTAATTCTGTTCAGTTGAACTGTGGCTTCAAGTAGCGAAAAAGTCCGCGGAGATGGTTCGAACGAAAATATACGTCCGGCGGTTCTCAAAACCGTAGCGGCGGCAAGTGTATGGATTCCAATATTCGCGCCAACATCGACGAAGGTATCGGTGGGACGCAGATACCTTTCGATGACGCGACGGGTTCCACACTCAAGTTCTCAATTCTCAAGAAGACATGCTATTAATTGAGAATCTTTTGAGTCACAGAACAAGTAACCGACTGCGGTCCGCACGAGCAAGCCGTCGTCACCGCAATTGATCACGAACCGTTGCGCCGTCGCTTGCGCGTACGCTTCAACCTGACTGAGGTGCCGAAGACTGATTTCCTGACGATTTTCGACTTGATCAAATCGGTGACTCATGCCGCGGATGCTTCCGCTGATATTCTGCACTGTCTCCATCAGCTCAGCATGTTCGCGTCGCAATTCGGCCCGCAATTCTCCGAAGAGTTGCCAGCGGAGGCGAGTGAGAACCGGCAAAACGAAAGGTCGGCTCAGACGTTTCGTCACTCTTTAGGGATGACGTAGCAGGTTCTTTGTGCGGCTTCGGATTGCATGACTAAATCGTTGCAACCGAGGCGATTTCTCGGCAGCAGAGGCCGTCTGCGACTGATGCGGCGGTCCGTTTGGGTGACCCGCATCTGGCAGCACAGCATGGCTCGTGTGGAATTGGGAGTTCGCGGTGTGGCTGGCGGCTTTCAACGTGGCATCAGGCGCTACGCCGCCCGTGTGGTTGTGGTTCATAATTCACCCGTACCGTCAACGCTGGTTTCGATGTTTTGCGACAGCAGAGAGAGTTGCTGCGGCGACAAAGATTCAATTGCTGTTGCAAGCCAATCCGATCTCGCGACTTGCTATCACTCGCTCAAAAATGCGTTACGATCGGAGCGCTTATACGAATTCGCCTATGACAGGGTTTGTGACGTGCGATGTGTAGGCGCACGAAGAGTCTTGGAGGGAGGCGAAGGACCAACAATGGCCCGGAATTTCGATGCTTTTCTCCCGTGTAGACCACAACCGCCGGAACTTAGTTTCCATTTTTGCAGCAATCCCCCGGTCATCGCGGGCGTCACGGACGGCGCCATCCTTTGGCGGCTATCCTGACTGCGAACGTTTGTGCGACGCTCTGCGGTATTTCGGTCGATCGCAAAATGCATCCCTGCTTAGCCGCCGGAAGCTGGGGCGTGCCCAGTTTCACCCGTCAGCCGCTGAGAATTTAAGGGGGTCGCGAACTGATGGTGGTGTTAGAATCAGAGGCCTTGGAGGCAGGATTGGTCCGCTGGGTTCGGGAGGCTGTCGGGCGTGACCTAGGTAAACGATCGCGGGGAGACCGCGATTACCGTCGCGGTCGACGGATAGGCGTGCACGGCACGTGGGAGCACTGACCTGCCCCTTCAACTTGACGCCAGATGCTGGATTAGGCTCCGCGGCGATTGGCATCCAAAACAGAGGGGGCATGCGATGCCGCGGAAACGATTGGCGACTGAGCAAATCAATAGCCACCTACGTGGGGCCGAACGGCTGCTCGCACGAAGCACGGCCATCGCTCTGGCCTCTCATCGCTCGGGCGAGTTCTTCAAGCCAGCGAGCCTAACGGCCATGATCTCATCTTGCTTTGGGAATTCGTCGATAGCCGCGGTATTCAGGCCAAGACGTACGCAGCTCCGCGAAAAAACTGATTGGCTAATGGAAACTCGGACAAGAGGTGCCAGAGTATCGCGACGGAAATCGCGGTAAAATACTGCGATCAGCAACTATCATGGATGATCCAGAGTGGCTCGATCGTCATATTCATGAACGACTCCTGCGCTAACAAACAGGAGTCCGGACTCACTCAATGCTCGCCAAACTGCTCCGAGAATCGATGCGAACATCACTGATCCTGTTGCTGTGCCTGATTTTAGGGCTGACGACTCCTGAATTTGTCGACGCCGCCGAGCCCACATTCGAGGGTGAAGTCGTGCCTTTCCTGAAGCAGCACTGCTACCAGTGTCATGATGCTCGGGAAGCGCAAGCGGGCCTCAGAATCGACAGCCTGGGAGCCGATTTCTCGGTCGCCAAAGCCCCGGAAATGTGGCGGGAAGTTATCGACCGCATCAACATTGGCGACATGCCACCCGAGGATCATCCTCGCCCCGATCCGGCCGAAGCATTCGCCGTCGTCGAGTGGGTCGGTGATCGTCTTCGGCAGGCGGAACGTGAAGCGCGAAGTTCCGGGGGCCGGATCGTAATGCGGCGGCTCAACCGCGAAGAGTATGCGAATACGGTCGGCGATCTGTTGAGCCTGGATGCCAATTTCGTGGCGAAAATTAAGGAAGAACTTCCCGCAGACGGTAAAGCTGAAGGCTTCGATCGCCTGTCTTCCGCGCTGTTCTACGACCAAACCCAACTCGACTCCTACCTGCGAGTTGCCGAAATGATCGCCGAGAAGGCGATTCAAGGTCAGCCACCTGCGACGCAGAAACTTGTCTGGAATGCCAAGAAACGACCCTCAAAGCCAACAGAAGCGGTTTATCAGGGAGCCAAGCACAAGGTTCCGTTAGGAGCCGATTATTACAAGGTTCGTGACGGTGGGTTCGAAGTTTGGAATGGCGTCCCCTACGGCAAGCGCGGCGGAGACTTTAAAAATATCCCACCGGGCCCAGCTCCAAATTTGTCGAATATCGTCACCGAAGACGGCTACTATCGTATTCGGGTTCACGGCGGAAGTTTTGCGGGGGAGCGGGGCGACCCGATTCAATTGATGCTGGTCTATGCGGCCAACAGTCCTCTGCAATCGGTTCACTACATTGATGTTAAAGGTAGTTTAAGAGAACCGGCGGTCGCAGAGAAACTCGTGTTCCTGAAAGCGGGCCAACCGGGACAGAAAACCGCCGTAAGCGTGAAGTGGAACGGGTTGCAAAATGTTCGCATCCGCAATCCGGAGTTAGCAGGTCTGGAACGTAGCCGCAAAAAACTATTCAATGCCCGCCGGAAAGCGGTACTCGCCAAAGATAAGGTCGCGTCTGAACGGCTCCGCAAAGAGTTGGACAAGGTCTTGGAGAAGTTGAACACGTTCTCCGGACCGAGTTATCTCCACAACGAGCAGTACGATCTCGCCACCGTTCCGCGACTATTTCTGAGCCGAATTGAATTCGAAGGCCCGGTGGCCGAGCAATGGCCGCCCGCTAGTCATCAAGCACTGGCGATTACTCAATCGCTACCTGAACGAGAGCCGGACATTCGTCGAATGTTCGCACGGCTACTCCCCGTAGCCTACCGTCGGCCCGTCGAGCGCGGCGAGGTCGACCGGATTGTTCAGTTAATTGTGTCGGCTCGCCAAGACCATGGACTCTCAACTATTGAAGCCCTGCGGATGGGACTAACGGCAGTCTTTGCGTCGCCGGCATTTACATATTTCCATGAGGTTCAATTGCCCCCCGCCACCAACGGCTTGCGATCGTTGGACGACTTTGAATTGGCAAGTCGATTGTCCTATTTTCTTTGGAGTTCGATGCCGGACGAAGAGTTGCTCCGCCTCGCGGAACGAAAAGAGCTAAGTTCGCCACGCATTCTCCGCCGGCAAGTCGAACGCATGCTGGGCGACCCGAAAGCCCGACGGTTCGTGATCGGCTTCGCCGGCCAATGGCTGAGCGTCGACCAGTTCGGTAGCGTCATGCCGGCAAACGAGTACAAGAGTTACGATCCGGAACTTGAGGCGGCGAGCATCGAGGAACCGCTATCGTTCTTCGAGCACGTCCTTAACAAAGACCTTCCAATCACTCACTTTCTTAATTCTGATTTTCTCGTCATTAACGAACGGCTCGCAACGCATTACGGTATCGAGGGCGTCACTGGTGAAGAGTTCCGTCCCGTGCGGTTGCGCCCCGACCATCATCGCGGCGGTGTATTAGGTATGGCAGGGCTGCTCACATTGCTTTCAGACGGTACGCGTACCCTGCCGGTCCGCCGCGCCGCTTGGGTGCGGGAGAACCTCTTTAATGATCCGCCGCCGCCACCGCCGCCGAACGCGGGTGAGATTCAGCCCAATGTCAAAGGCAATGACCTCTCCGTTCGCGAACGCCTCGCCCAACACCGAAACGAGCCAACCTGTGCGAGTTGTCACGCTAAACTTGATCCGTACGGCCTCGCCCTTGAGAATTACGACGCCATTGGGGCATGGCGAACGAAGCAAAACGGAGAGGGAATTCGTGAGAATCGCGCCCCCGTCATTGACCCCAGCGGCACTTTGAAATCGGGGCGCTCGTTCCGCGATTTGGAAGGCTACAAAGCGGCCTTACTGGCAGAACGTGAAACGTTCGCTACCGCGTTTGCCGAGAAACTATTGACCTATGCGCTATGCCGACCGATCGGCTTTGCCGACGAAAAAACAGTAAACAAAATTGTCTCAGAGACGAAGTTAAACGACTACCGCCTTCATTCGGTAATTCAAGCAATCATCGCATCCGAACCGTTTCAAACGAAGTGAAAGTGATTAAATCGATAGGCCACCTTCACGAATCGGCTAGTGCCGCGTGATGTTGTTCTCAACCAGAACTTTTTGATTGCGCTGCAAACTTCTTTGTTTAAACATGCCAATCGCTTTAAGAGTATTAAGGTCAATTACATGCCTCCCCTGAACCGCCACTCGCTTTCCCGTCGTACAATGCTTCGCGGAACCGGAGTCGCCGTCGCGCTGCCTTGGCTCGAATCGATGTCGTCAATGTCACGCTCCGTCGTGAACGCCGGCGAAATTGCCGAGCACGAGCGGCCGCGCCGGTCAGTTTTTTCGATGTGGGGTTTGGGCCTGAACGGCCGAGACTTCACTCCGACTCAAACGGGAAAAAACTGGGAAGAGACGACAATCCTCAAGCCGCTGTCTCACCTGCGCGACGACTTTACGATCGTCAGCGGACTGAAGCTGACGCACTCCGGGGGGCACGGTGGAGACCGCACGTTCTTAACGGGAACATCGACCCACGATGCTGGTTCCGAACTGCGTATTTCCTGTGATCAGGAACTCGCGGAGGTCGTCGGCAATGACACTCGATTTAGATCTCTTGTTTTGGGAATTAATCGGGGAACGAGCTTTGGCAACCCGCAGGACAACACGCTTTCTTGGACGCGAAGCGGAACTCCAATTCCCGCCGAGAACCGCCCTGATGTAATTTTTGATCGCCTCTTCCGGTCCGAAAACGCAGAGCAAATTGCCGCGCGTAAAGCCGGTTCCGCCCGCACCGCCAGTGTCCTTGATGCGGTGCGGGACGAAGCGACGCGATTGAATAATCGCCTCGGGCAGGCTGATCAACGAAAACTGGATCAATATTTTACATCGATCCGTGACCTTGAGCACTCCATGGCCGAAGACTTGGCGTGGCTCGACCGGCCGAAACCCGAGGTCGAACCGGTCGATTTCGGCGAAGACTTGCAAGCACTCGATCCGCAGCGCCAAAAGAAGTCGACCTTCGACTATCGCCGCTATCAACGCCTGATGTACGACGTCATCACGCTCGCGTTTCAAACGGACAGCACACGGGTCATCAGCTATATGGCTCGTAAAGACCTCCGTGACGGAACTTACGCCTACGGCACGATGGGCTGCCCGTACGGATACCATGAAATGACGCATCACGGCGAAGACCCCGACAAGCTCAGGTGGCTCACCAAGGTCGATACGTGGTACAGCGAAGAATGGGCTTACTTCATTGAGAAACTTAAGGGCGTTCCCGAAGGAAGCGGCTCGCTACTCGATCACACGATGCTGGTTTGGGGCAGCAGTGGCGGCACAAGAAACGCCCACAATCGAACCTGGCTACCGACGATGCTCGTCGGCGGGCACAAACTCGGCGTCCGCCATCAGGGGCACATAATTAAAGAAGACGACTATTTCGGCAATCTTTGGCAGACAATGTTCGGCTTCATGGGCGCGCCCATCCCACAAGATTTCCAAGGCGGCGAAGCCGACGGCGTGATTAGAGAATTGGTTTGACTCGATCGGCTACGGGCAGTGAGCCTGAAGCCGCGACGTCGTCTTGGCGGAGGCTATTTGGGCCCTTTGTCGCGTTGCGAATTCGCATGAGGCGACAGTTGATCGCATCTTGCCCAGACTCAATATGCCAAAGATCGCAGGTCTCCACAGTCGCAAGAGCAACCCTGATCGTTATGTAAGCGAAAGCCGTCTCGGTGTCACGTTTCCGTCGATTCATCTTAATTGCTGCTTACAATACAGGGCCGAGCATTGCGATCGAATTGTTCCAGAAACGCCGGCGGACCGACCACGTGGCGACCATTTCAGCGGTTACCTCGTGCGACTGACGGAGGAATGACTCTTGTCGCGAGTGCAAATCGGAGGTCAGGTTCTGGTCATTGAGCAAGATATTATTTTCATAATTTAATTCGAAGCTGCGGCGATCCAAATTAGCGGAACCGATAAGCGACCAATTGCCATCCAGCGTGAGCGTTTTGGCATGCAGCAAGCCGGCCTCGTACTCGAAAATGCGGACTCCCGCAGCCAGTAATTCGGCGTAGTAACTTCGGCTCGCAGCGCCGACGACGAACGAGTCATTTCTCGCCGGAAAAATGATCGTCGTCTTTATGCCTCTGCGACCTGCGGCACAGAGTGCGGCCTGCATGGATTCATCGGGCACATAGTAAGGAGTCGTAATAAACAATTCTTTCCGGGCGGCGTACATCAGAGTCTCAAACATTTCCGGCATGGCTGAGAATCGAACCGTCGGGCCGGTCGCGATCACCTGTGCCGCGAAACCGGGCTCACCCTCATGCAGCGGCTCTCGGAGCAATTCATCGAGATTCTCGTCAACGTGCGCCATCCAGTCGCTGGCGAAGACGTGTTGATTTTGCCTCGCGATCGGGCCCTCGAAACGAATCATCGTGTCGACCCAAGGCGCGAACTTCGCCTTAACTCGAAATTCCGGGTCCGCACAGTTCTGGCTTCCGCAATACGTGATATGGTTGTCTACGACCAAGATCTTGCGGTGATTCCGCAGGTCGATTCGTCCTCGCACCGGAGTTAGCAGTGGGTTCGAAAGGGGCAACGCGACGGCCAATTTGATACCGGCCTGGTGCATCTTGGCCCAGTATGTCGATGCAATCATTTTTCGTGACCCGAGTCCGTCTGCCATCACCCGACATGTGACACCGCGGGCAGCAGCCCGCTGAAGTGCTCGAACCATCGCCAGGCCATTTTCATCGGTTAGCCAGATGTAGAAAATTAAGTGAACGTGACGCGTCGCGGCATCGATATCAGCAGTCATCGCCGCGATGGTGGCATTCGAATCGGGCAAGAGCTTTCCCGTGTTTCCCCCGACGGGGTCGAATCCGTTGACGGTTCGTCCGAGTCGAAACAGGTGGTTGCGATCTTCGGACCCAACGGGTTCGGACAATACGGGCCGAAGCCATTCGGCGTCCGAACCAAGTGGCGTCGGGGCGGGCATCCCGGCGAGGACTTCTCGCATCCGTGCCACCCTGCGGCGTCCGATGTTCGTCTCTCCCACCAAGAAGTACGCGATCATGCCCAGCACCGGCATCACCAGGATGACCACTGCCCACGCCATCCTCGATGCGGGTTCTCGGTGCGGACGCAAAATCACCCTCGCGACCACGGCAAGATGGACAAGGAAAAGCAACGCCGTCCAGAGGAAGGTGACAAGAGCACTGATTGGCATACGGTCGATCACGCGTATCGGCGAGGAATAAAGACCTATTTGAATCCTTACACACCATCGAGTTTCGTGCTAGTTAGCTCCGTATTGGTGCTTCGGGCCCTTTGAGGGAACGGCTCTTCCCTTGACCTTTCTCGAATGAATATCCGTCGATAACTCCCGAACACAACTTCGGGAAAGCGTTTGATTTCTCACTTTTGAACCGGTTGGCGAAGCCAATGCTGCCATACTTGATGAGTCGTCGGCGATTGCCGGTGGCGAGCGCCATGTTCGACGAGCCGACTAAGGACTGGTGGGGCATGGTCATTGGCCGTGTTCGGCGGTATCTGCTGAGCATGACCTTTTCATGTGTGAGCGGCATGTTAAATTGGTAACGGGCTGCCCCCGTTTCGTACGAGTCAGACCCATCCCCGCCGAAGTCTTGCCGTGCTAAACAGGCGCCGCATCCTCAAAGTGGCCCGTCCTGTAGCTCTGAAGTCTTCGAACCTGGCAGGTCAACCATGAAAGCAGTCCTTCCGATTGTAATCGTGATACTGCTAATCCCTGACTGCGTTCGAGCAGAGCCGTTCGATCCCGAGGGATTCCGACAGCAGGTCGTGCCGTTCGTATCGCGGCACTGCTTAGATTGCCACAACGCCGAAGAAGCCGAGGGCGAACTGAATCTTTCCCGGTTCGCCAAAGTGGATGATTTACTCGACAATCGAAAAGTCTGGGAGAACGTCCTTGGCCAATTGAAGGCCGGGGCCATGCCCCCGGATGGAATGCCGCGACCGGAAGCCGAGCAGCTCAACGCCGTCGTCCGCTGGCTCGATCTGGCGGTCGTGTATGTCGACCCGACGCAGCCGGCCGATCCGGGAAGAGTGACGGTCCGGCGACTGAATCGCACCGAATACAATAATACAATTCGCGATCTGTTTGGCGTCTCGCTGCCGCTGGCGGATGAGTTTCCCGAAGATGACGTCGGCTACGGCTTTGACAATATCGGGGACGTGCTCAGCGTCTCGCCGTTGCGAATGGAGCAATACCTCAATGCCGCCGAGAAACTGACGGCGATGCTTCGCGGCTACTCGGACCAACCGGTGTATGACGAGTTCATCGAAGCCGGGCATTTAAGATTCAATGGCGTTCGACCGCGCAACAGCAGTGATCGCGGTCGAGAACTGGTGCCGGGGACGGAGCTGTATTCGGTGTTCGAGCTCCCTTTGCCGGGAGAGTACGAGGTGACGATTAACGCCTGGGGCGATGAGCATCCGATCGAAAAGGACCGTAAACAGAACGAGCGCTGGCTGGAGGCCGAGTCAAAGTTTCGGATCGACCCCGACGCGAAGCCGGTTGTCGAGGCGACGCTGCTGTGCGAGGACCGAGCCATTGGTCATGTGCCGGTGCTGCCCGGCAATGCCACGACATCGCTTAAGCAGAGCTATTCACTGCGATTCACGGCGCAGGCGGGCGAGCACGTCATCCGTATTCGGCATCGGTTCCCGCGAGAGATGAACCAGGAGCAAGTCGCCTCGCATCTAAAGAAGCCGCTGCTGGCTCCGCGACTCGGACTGCGACAAGTGCAGGTCCGCGGCCCGATTCAAATCGGCGATGCGAAACTGACGCCGGCTCATCGAGCGTTTGTGACAGCCGGGTCGAGCGACTCGATGTCAGGCCGCGAAGCGGCCCGCAATGTGTTACGCAAGATCGCCGATCGCGCGTGGCGGCGTCCACTCAGCGAAGCGGAACTGGATCAACTCGTTGGCTTTTTCGAGCAACAGGTTCGCGCCGGTGAATCGTTCGATCGCGCCCTCGAACTCACGCTGCAGAGCATTCTTATTTCACCACGTTTCTTAATGCTCTACGAGCCATCGTTCAATGCGGGCGGCGACTCTTCAGAGGTTAAGCCAGGTCAAGCGGCCGAGCCGATCGATGCGTTTTCGCTCGCGTCGCGGCTATCTTATTTCTTGTGGAGCAGCATGCCGGACGAAGAACTGTTTGAACTGGCGAGGACAGGACAATTAAGCCGCCCGGACGTGCTCGCGCAGCAGGCCGATCGTCTGCTGCGAGATAAACGAAGCGACGCGATGATCGACGGCTTCTTCGGTCAGTGGCTCGAGTTGCGAAAGCTGTCGGGTGCTTCGTTCGACCAGAATTTGTTCCCGCAATACAGCACGGAGTTAAAAGACAACCTGCGTCAGGAAACACTGCTCTTTGTCGAATCGCTGGTGCGCGAGAACCGGCCCGCGCTGGAATTGCTCGTCGCCGATTACTCATTCCTCAACGGGCGACTGGCCCGCTTCTACGGCATTGACGGGATTGGTAGAAAATCTGATTTTCAGCGTGTGTCGCTAAAGGGTTCGCAGCGCCAGGGAGTGCTCACACATGGCAGCCTGCTTATGCTCACTTCGTATCCGAATCGAACATCTCCCACGCGACGCGGGAACTGGATTCTCGAAGCGATCCTGGGCGAAGAGCCGCCTCCGCCTCCGGCAAATGTCCCCGAGTTGGAACGCACGCAAGCCGCCGCGCCCGATCTTTCGCTTCGCGAACAGTTGGAACAGCACCGGGTGAACCCGTCGTGCGTGTCATGTCATCGCACGATGGATGCGATCGGCTTCGGCTTTGAGAACTTCGACGCCATCGGCCGCTGGCGAGATCACGACAAGGACCGCCCGATTGACTCGGCGGGCGACCTGCCTTCCGGTGAATCGTTTCAATCATCGCGGGAATTGATCGCGATTCTTTCCAAGCGGGAGGAAGACTTCGTGCGGCACCTCTCGGGTAAATTACTAACTTTCGCAATCGGCCGCGGCGTCGAGTATTATGACCGAGTCGCACTCGACGAGATCGTGCAGCGGACCAAGCCCCGCAGCCACCGGTTTCAAGACCTCATCCGAGAGGTCGTCCTGAGCCGACCATTCCGCATGAGGGGCACGACTCATGCCCGCTGAGGGCCACTGCCGGAGGGAGCAACCATGAAACCAATTCCCCGACGAACTCTGCTTCGCGGTCTCGGTGCCGCGATGAGTCTGCCGTTCCTCGACGCGATGCTGCCCAGAGGGCGCGCGGCCGAATCAGTCCGACCGCCGCTGCGCCTGGCTTGGGTCTATTTTCCGAACGGCATGGTGCGCGAATTCTGGACCCCACAGGGCGAAGGACGCGACTTTCAGTTCAATAAGACCAACGCCCCGCTGGCCGACGTCCGCGAACACGTCACGCTCATTTCGAATCTCGCGCACGATAAAGCACGTGGCAACGGGGATGGTGCCGGAGAGCACGCGCGGGAAGGCGCGACGTTTCTTACCGCCGTGCAGGCCAAGAAAACCGGTGGTAAGGACATTCATCTGGGCGTCTCGATCGACCAACTCCTCGCGCGGCAGATCGGTCGACACACACGGCTGCCCTCGGTGGAACTCGGCACGGAGCCGAACCGCAAAGGAGGCCGTTGCGATTCGGGCTATAGCTGCATTTACATGTCGAACATCTCCTGGCGCAGCCCCACGCAGCCGAGCGGCGTTGAGATTAATCCGCGGCGGGCTTTTGATCGCCTCTTCGGTGCGTCGGGCGCAGAGGGGGAACGCGTCCGTCAACGTGCGGCGTCGCGACAAAGCGTATTGGACTTCGTTGCCGAAGATGCCCGGCGGCTGCAACGCCGAGTGGGAACGACCGACCGTCGCAAACTCGACGAGTTCTTTGAAAGCGTCCGTGCGGTGGAGCGGCAGATCGGCCAGATGTCTCGCCTGCCGCCGATTAATGTCCCGCCAGAAAGTCGGCCCGACGGCGAATCGGCCGACTTCGTCACGAACACTCGCCTGATGTACGACCTACTGGCGCTGGCCTTTCAAACCGACGCAACGCGAGTCATGACATTCATGCTCGCGAACTCGCAAACGAACCGCGCCTACGAAAACCTCGGTGTGAAATCGGGCCATCATCAACTGACCCACAGCACGGGTCAGGAAGCGGACATTCAAAAGATCGACGAATTCACCGTCGCCGAGTATGCCCGCTTCGTTGCCCGACTTGGAAACATTCCTGAAGGGGACGGCACGTTGCTCGACAGCTGCCTGGTGACGCTCGGCAGCGGGATGGGCGACGGCCGCAAGCACGATCACGGCCGGATTCCGTGTGTGATCGCCGGCCACGCTCGCGGTGCGATTCAAGGTGGCCGGCACGTGCAACTTGCCGCCAATACGCCGATGGCAAACCTGTTCGTCACCACGGCGCAGCTTGCGGGAGTACCACTCGACGAATTCGGCGACAGCACCGGACCACTACCGGAACTGCTGAATTCATAACGGTTCGCAATCGCAGAGAACTTAGAAACGGCACCATTATGCTTGAAGTCTTTCTCAGCACGCGAGCCTGTTGCGGCAGGTCTCTCTATCGCAGGTCGAAACGCAAAATGGCTGCTCAGGCTCTTTTGTTGGCGGGGATCGCTCTATCGCAACTCGCTTTCATGAATTCACTTATGGCCGAGCAAGCGGCCCGTCCGAACGTCATTTTGGTCATGACCGACGACCAGGGGTGGGGCGACTTCGGCGCGACCGGTAACGAATTAATCCGAACGCCAAACCTGGATGAATTCGCGACGTCCGGAGCGTGGATGACCGATTTTTACGTCAGCCCGGTTTGCACTCCGACACGGGCCTCTTTAATGACCGGTCGTTGGAATTTTCGGACGAAAGCGATCGACACTTACCTCGGCCGGGCCATGATGGACACCGACGAGGTCACGATCGCCGAACTACTGCGGGACGCCGGCTACGCGACCGGGATTTTCGGCAAGTGGCACTTGGGCGACAACTATCCTCTCCGGCCGATGGATCAAGGATTTGGTGAGTCGCTCGTCCACCGCGGTGGCGGACTGGCACAACCCGGTGATCCGATCGAAAATGAAGGCCGGTATACTGACCCCGTTTTAGTAAATAATGGGGTACTCACCCCAACGAACGGATATTGCACCGACGTTTATTTCAATTCCGCGACCGACTTCATTCGCAAGTCGGTCGAAGCAGACCGACCGTTCTTCACGTACATCGCGACGAATGCCCCGCATGGGCCGTACTATGACGTCCCGAAGGGCTGGCTCGACTATTACCAGACGGTCGATATGACTTCGATCATGAAGTACTGGAGCGCCGAGCGGCATAAGAACCGAGAGGCCGAGCACGAGAAACTCCGCCGGATCGCCGCAATGATTTCCAACGTCGATGAGAATTTCGGCCGTTTGCTGCAACGGCTCGATCGACTTGGGGTCGCCGACAATACATTAATTATCTTCTTAACTGACAACGGCCCCAATACGATGCGATACGCGGGTCCGTTTCGTGGCATGAAGAGTGATACTTTCGAGGGTGGCGTCAGGACTGTCATGTGGCTGCGTTGGCCGGAGCGAATTCGGCCGGGCATCAAGTCGGACGCCCCGACGGCGCATGTTGATGTGCTGCCTACAATTTTGGAGGCGGCAGGAATTGAAAAGCCGGATGCCCTGGCGCTGGACGGCCGCAGTTTCCTGCCAATTGTGGAGGGGCGAGATTCCGAGTTTGACTTCAACTCCCGCCCCATCGCGCTCCAATGGCACCGCGGCGACGAACCCCAAATGTACAATCACTTCTTAATCCGAAAGGGCCGTTGGAAATTGCTGAACCCCGACAGATTCCGGGGCAATTCTCCTTCTTTAGACCAAATCCCGCTGCGGTTGCACGATCTCAAAGAGGACCCCGGTGAAACAAGGAACCTGATCGAAAACCATCCGGAGATCGCCAATGAATTGAGAGCGGACTATGAAGAATGGTTTAGCGATGTCTCTTCAACGCGTGACGAGAATTATGCGCCGCCGAGGATCGTGATCGATCTGAAACGAGAATCTCCGGTGACATTAACCCGTCAAGATTGGCGCGACGCCGGATGGCAAAAATTCGATCGTGGACGTTGGGTCGTTGACATTAAAGACGGCGGCCCGTTTGACGTTCTCGTCACTTACTCGCCGAGTGAGACTGATCGAGCCGTCGAAATCACGGTCGACGGTGAGACGATTGCCCAAGCGACAACGGACCGGGCGCGGCCGAATCGGGAGTGGAACCAAGTCACGCTTAAAGGCGTTGAACTTCCTACTGGCAAACATAGCTTGGCTGCCGCGATCGTGGGAGAAAACGGCACGAATCCCCACGGCGTATTCCAGATGCAATTTTCGACATCTCCCGAACACTAAATTTCCGGGAGATTGAATCTCCGGGGCACTAAGTTTCCGGGGCACTGAGCCGAGATCGGTGCCGAGATAGGTTCGGTCATGCACTGCGATTGCGTGTTACTCCACGCACTACAAAATCGGCGAAAACATGCGGCAGACGTTTTCGCCCATGACGCGTGTCTTCGATCGTTTCGTCCATTCCGCAAGATCAATCCGCTTGGCGTTTTTGATATCGGACTTGAAATCGCGGTCGAGCTGTTCGGCCTGCCGGTCATCAAAAATAGCGACCGAGGCTTCGAAATTAAGCAGCAGGCTCCGATTGTCGAGATTGGCGCTGCCGACGATCGAATATTGCCCATCAACCGTCATCGTCTTGGCGTGTAGCGCACCTCGTTGATACTCGTAAATTTCGACTCCGGCTTCGAGCAGTGAGTCGTAATACGACCGGCCCGCCCACATCGTATAGAAGTACGTCGACGTCCCCGGAACCATTAAGGCGACGCGAACGCCGCGGTAAGCCGCCGCTTCGAGCGATCGAACGATGGCGAACGGGGGAACGAAATAGCCGGTCGTAATTAAGATTCGCGAACGTGCTTCGTTGATCGCCGCGAACATGACGGTTCGAATCGCGTTCGCTTCGTTGGTCGGCTGCCCCGAAAGCATTTGCACGGTGTCGGTGCCGTTGCCAGAAGGCTCCGGATAATACTGCCGGTCCGAAAGTGCTTCTTCGGTCGCGTAATACCAGTCTTCGGCAAAAATCTGCTGTAGGTGAGAAACGACCGGGCCTTCCAACCGTAAGTGCGTATCGCGCCAGTATCCGCGCTTCTCGGTGATTCCCAAGTACTCGTCACCGATATTCATACCGCCGGTGAAACCGACCTTCCCGTCGCAGATCACGATCTTGCGATGGTTGCGGAGGTTAATGCTCCAGTGCCCGAACAGGCCCGATCCCGGCGCGGTTGAAGCAACGCGAATACCGGCCGAGCGCATGGGGCGAAAGAATTCTCGTCCCGGAAACGACGAACCCAACGCATCGTAAAGGAATCGGACCGTTACCCCCTGCTTGGCCTTTTCGACAAGCAGATCACGGACGCGGGTGCCGGTGGCGTCCTGCTTCCACATATAAAACTGTAGGTGAATCGATTTTTCGGCACGATGAATCGCCTGCTCAATTAATCCCAACGCTTGATTCGTATCGCTAAGGATCTGCGCCGAATTACCATTTGTGGCAGGGTAGCGGCCCACGTTGGTCGCGACGGTCATCAACGTGCGATCGATCTCCTGAGATGATTCAGCCGCGAAAACGCGGTCAACGGTAATGACCGGCAGCGTCTGCTTAAACTCTCGATCGGACTCCTGCCTCATCGCGAGTCGCCGATCGACGCGATTGACACCGAACATTAAGAACAGCAGAGCACCGAAAATCGGAACGAAGACGATGGCCATGATCCAGGCCACCGTCGCGCCGGGATTCTCCTTTCGCGTCAACAGGACCCAGCGGATCAACAGGAGCGTCAGCAAATAACCGAAAACGGTGACGCCGAGCGCGGTCCACGAAGTCTCTTCCCACAATTGGGCGGGCGGGGGCACGAAGGGGATCACAGGCTGTGTGGTCGCTTTGGCTATTTCGATTCGATCGATGCGCTTTGCCGATTGGCGAAGCGATCGAGCAGCAAGATAACAGCAAATCCGGCGATGGCCCCACCGAGCGCGATCCACGTGGTGGCATCGCCGAACTCCGGCATGACCAGTTCATATCTTTTATGGCCCAGCTTTTCGATGTCGGGAGTCAGGTCGACCTGAAACGGCCACAGCCGACGAAGCGATCCGATCATCAGGCCGGTGAGAGCGGCCATCGTGACGGCATAGTAATGCTCGAGAAGCCAGCGCAGTAATTTACTGAAGGACAGGATTCCGACAACGATTCCTGCTCCGAACGCTGCGAGCGAAGCAATCGCGCTGCCGGTGACATCCCCGGCCCGAATGCCGTTCAGCATTTCGAGCACGGTGCCGTAAGCACCGAGGACGAGCAGCAGATAGGAGCCACTGATCCCGGGAAGAATCATCGCCGTAATTGCGATCGCCCCGCACACGAACAGATAGGCCGGATGACTTGGCGGATCGGACAGGAACGGCAGCCCGACCAGAACGAAGGCGGTGACTGCCGCCGCGGCAGCAATGCCCGCCCGGCTCCATGTCCACGCCGTGACCATGCGACCGACGAGAACGGCTGAGCCGACGATCAGACCAAAGAACGTGGCGAAGGTCGGTTCTCGTTGGTCGGTCAACAGATACTCGATCACGCCTGATAAACTCAGGATTCCGACGCCGATTCCCAGCACAAGCGGAATCAACAGCATCAGGTCGAGATATTTCGCGGCGCCGACGACGTCGAGCCGGAGAATCATCCGGATTAACGTTCCGTCGACCCGGCTGACGGCGCGAACCAAGCGGTCATAAATTCCCACGATCAGCGCGACGGTACCCCCGGAGACGCCGGGGATGATATCGGCACCGCCCATCAGAATGCCGCGTCCGAAATGAGCCGCGCTCGATTTCGCTAGCGCAACAACATCGGACCCTGCTGAGGCGGCGCCCGATTCTGCTTCTGAGGTATGATCGGTTGGCGTTGCCTTGTCGTCTTCCATGACGGTTGACACAGTAGTTTGTTCCGTGAGGTGGACTTGGTACTCCCTGCGATCGTGGATCGTACCGGGTTCGCTCGATCGGGGCGAGCCGGATCGTGCAGGCGATGACACGATCACGGACTCATGCCCTCGGATTACTTTCCCATCACACAGAAGCACTGCGGATGGTTGTCCAAACATCCTCGGCGATTGTCGTCTCTCGGGATATCCGGTGGCAATACGCGGCGTCTGAGCTGGCCTCCGCCGGCTCGCAGTGCTCGATGACACTCAGCAAGGGTCATTGCTCGTGAAAGGACCGGGATTCCGCCACGCCCTCGATGTACGCCGGCACTGGCGGTGCCCGGAGTGCGGGCGGGAAGAGTTTCGGGACGGCGACGTTCAACAATTGCGTTGTGGCGATCACCGCCACCCCGATGTCTTTTGCGAACTGGTCAAAGAACTGGGGAAGACCAGATCACCCTTCGACCATGTCGCGCATGAAGCCAAGAAACGGATTGCCGCGGTCGTCGGCTCCGACCACATGGACGAATCGGGACACCCGACGCCCTCCGAGCCGGATCAAGCACCGGCATCTGAAGAGAAAGATTCAGAGCCGGAAACGGTTGAGACCGCCGAGGTTGTGCCCGCGGCCGAGCCGCAAACCGAATCGAACGACGACTCGGCGAAATCGCATCTCTCGTCGCTAGCGGGTGACGTCACGTCCGAAAATCGACCGGACGAAGCCGCTGCTCCGGCTGAGGTAGAGTTGAAGGAATCTGAAACCGGCAGTTCCGAATCGGTCGAGGCAGAACGGGAGTCGACGATCGATCCAAAGCAAGGACCGTCGGAGGACGAGACTTCAAATTCTGAAAAACGACCGCCTCGAAAACGCCGTCGCCGATCAAATCGGAAGCGGAAGAAAAAGCCGGCGGGCGAGTCGGGCCAATGAGCGGCTCAATTCTCTTTGACGAGGGCACTGATCTGTTTGAACGCCGGGTGCTCCGCGGTTTCGCACCACTCGAACAGAGCGCCCTCGGACGAAACCAAGTCGATCCCCGAGTCGCGCATCCGCTGCAAAGCAAGGTCGTGATCGAAATCGCGGCGACTCGACACCGCGTCAGCGGCAACGCCGACGCGGTAACCGAGCGACACGAGGTCGAATGCCGTCTGCAATACGCACACGTGGGTCTCAATACCGCACAGCAGCACGCGATCACGCCCATCGTCGCGCTCGCCGACGGGGAGCAGTCCGGACGCCGCTGCGGCGCTGAAGCGTTTCTTCGAAGGGAGTTCCGCGGGAAGCAATTCCCTCAATGCCGGGACCGTCGCGCCAAGCCCTTGAGGATATTGCTCCGTGGCAATGACCGGAATACCGAGCATTTTCGCGCCCGTGACCAACATTCCGCATCGAGCAACGACGTCGTCGCCTCGATGAATATGCGGCAGCATGCGTTCTTGAATGTCAATCACAAACAAGGTCGTCTGCGTAGCCCCGAGAAGTCCGGGGCTGCGAACATTGTTCATATCTGACATGTCAGAGGATTTCAGAGAGAGTTTGCTTGGTAGTTCCACTCAGGCTGGCCGACCGCTCAGCGTGAAGCAGTCCCATTCTGCCGAGTTTGGCGGCCTCCTCAAAGGGGGCAGCAATCGGAAAAAATCATGCGAGAAACTCACCGAGAGTTTCGCGAAAACACAATAGGTGGTAGAGATTCCGTATATGTTCGACTATTCTGACGCGCGCAGTTGGTTCGTTTCGACGAACTCGATTCGTGGCCGTTTACCGAGGGCTCGGGAATGCGGCTGGCGGGCCGATGTCTCGGTCAGAAGTTCGAGCGAAACGTCTTCGCAAGTATGTGGTTGGTGATGAGCCCGGATCAGACGCGTTCTCCTGAGTCGGCGTTAGAGGATCAGCCTCAAACGTCGGAAACCGAATCGACTACGGTCGATGCCGTGGCGAAACCGCAGCATTCGTCCGGTACCCTCTCGCCCGACAGCAACGGCACTTCCGCGGATGGTGCGTCTGCCGATGACGTGAAAGCCGACGCCGCGCTGCAAAGTCCGCCACCGCCCGATCCTGCAGGCGACGATGCGACCAAGCAGAGTTCCCCTGCTGCGTCTTCGCCCTTGGACGCCGAAACTTCGGCGGCCGTAGCGTCGGCGTCAGCCGATCCGCCAACCGACTCTTCCGCCGAGCCGACGATTTCACAGGCCGCGCCCGCACAAGAATCCGCACAACAAGCGAAATCAGAAACGAGCACACTCGTCGACGCCGCACTCGACGCTCCGACGACCGTGACGGAACAAGCGCCGCCCGACCCAACACCGCCGACGGCTCCGACCCAGCAGACGACACAAATTGCCGCGGAAGTCTCGCAACAAGCCGAAAAAGCGGGCGTCCAAGAAGAATCGCCGACTGCACCTGGAGCGGACGTGACACCCGCGGGTGACGACGCTTCTCGGAAGCGGCCGCAAATTGGGGTGAAGGACGCTCAGGCGATTCCTAATGTGCCAGAGACGGAAGAGGCCAAGCAGGCGGCTGTCGCCCGGAGCGGCCCTCTGAACGTCGAGATTCCCAAAGACGTGCCGCTCGACGACAAGATGGCCGCATCGCTCGACGAAGCGCTGAAGAGTTCTGATCAGCCACCGGCCGCGAAGCCGGAGCCGAGTTCTCCCGAAGGGTCTGAATCCGCGGCGCCTGTCACTCCGTCGCCAGAGAACCCGCCGGTCGTCGAGCAGCAGGTCGGTCGGGCAAAACCGGAAGGTGCTCCGGCCGAGCTGCAAGCGAAAACCGAATCTTCTGGAGACACCGCCGAGAAGCAACCGGCGACAGACGCGGAGATCGCCAATGCCGGCGACAAGCTCGAGCCCGGACAGCGGATCAATGCGATCGTTGATACGGTCACTGCGGAAGATGTGTTCTTCAAGATCACGGGGATCCGAAACACCGGCATCGCCCAACTTCGACAATTCCCGGAGAACAAGAAGCCGCAGGTCGGCAACTCGCTTTCGATGGTCGTCGACACGATCAATGACGCCGAAGGCACGGTCACGCTGAGCCCGCCGAAGGCGAAACGAAAACCGGCCGGGAATTGGGAAGCCGTTGCCGCCGGTCAAATCGTCGACTGCATGGTCACCAAGACGAACAAGGGTGGTCTGGAAGTCTCGATCAGCAACATCCGCGGTTTCCTCCCGGCCAGCCAGGTCGACATCGGATTCGTCGAGAACCTCGACGCGTATGTCGGTCAGAAGGTGACGGTCAAAATCACGGAGGTGAATCCTCAGAAACGCAATCTGATCGTCAGTCGGCGGGCCATTCTCGAAGAAGAACGTCGCGAAGGCGAGAAGCAGCTTTGGGAAGAGTTGGCTATCGGTCAGTCACGATCGGGAACCGTCAAGACGATCAAAGATTACGGCGTCTTCATCGATTTGGGCGGCGTCGACGGCTTTTTGCACGTCGGCGAAATCAGTTGGAATCGCATCGGGCATCCGTCCGAGGTGCTCTCCGTCGGCCAGCAGGTCGAAGTGAAAATCGTCAAGCTCGATCCCGAGGCTCGCAAGATCGGCCTCGGCATGAAGCAACTCGAAGCCAACCCGTGGAGCGACGCGGAAAGCAAATTCGCCATCGGGTCCGAGGTCAACGGCAAAGTGACCCGCACGACCGATTTCGGGGCCTTCGTTGAATTAGAGAAGGGCGTCGAAGGGCTGGTCCACATCAGCGAATTAGACTATCGCCGCGTCGGGACGGTCGATGAAGTCGTGAATGTCGGCGATCAGATTGATGTGAAAGTGCTCTCGGTCGAGCCGAACCGCAAGCGGATCGCGCTTTCACTCAAAGCTCTCAAACCGAAGCCCGAGGGGGCCTCACGGCAACAGGACTCGGGCCCTCCTCCCGAACCCTATAAGCGGAAACGCAAAGGGCCGTTGCGGGGTGGCAACACCGGGGGCGAATCCAGCGGCGGCCTGTTCGGAAACCCCGACGACTTCAAATAAGGGCGAATAAGCCCTCAAAGCCCACGGGCACCGCCCCGTGGGCCCGCCCCATAATTGAGGCCACGCTTAAAGCAGCGTATCAAGCAGCATTCGCAGCTTCCGCAGCTCCAGCCCGCGGGTCTCGGGGTCGGTGAACTCCGGGATGAGATTCACGCTCAGGATCGCATCATTGCGATAGTGGCCGACTTTGTTGATGAGCCGGCTGTAATCGATCTCGCCCAGCCCGACGGGAACCTGCACACTCTCGGTGCTCGTATCCCGCAGGTGCATCAAGTAGACCCGCTCGAACAGCACGTCATAATCGACGCCGCGGTGTGGGCCACACAAGAAGTAACTCGGGTCGAGCGTCACACCCAGCCCCTTGACCGAATCGCACAGGGACCGGGTCGTGTCCGGATCCTCGGTCAGGTCGCCGGTCTTCGTCTTGACCGAGACACGGACGCCGTCCGGCGATGCGGCCCCGACGAGTGCCCGAAGTCGATCGACCTCTTCATTAAACGGTGTGCCCAACGGCGACGAGGGGACCGTTACCTGGGCCACTCGCAGCAGTTTGGCCGCCTTTGCGATCCCCGTCATCACTTCGGGGGTGACATTTTTATCAAGCTGAAAAGCGATCGGCGTCAGTCGCGTCAAGTCGCGGATTTTATTGACGAACGATTCGGGCGCGGCAGCCACATCGGCTGAGCGAATCATGCCCTGTTGATCGTCGAACCAGAGTTCGACCTTGTCGAACCCGGTTTCTTCGGCCAGCTCAAGCGCTTTTTCGAGCGAAAGGTCCCAAAACGACTGCAACGAAACGGCAACAAACAACAGTACACTCCTTCAGTCCGGACGAGGCGAAATGAAATGCCTGCTCGGTGGGAAATCAGCGGGAGCCGTCCCGCGGTGAGAGACTGGGCAGAGTATTCCGATCAGGAGGTCCCTGCAAGATAGAATCGATCTGACCATCATGCCGCCTGATCGGTCCGCAGCGAATGTATGTCTTGTGTCAGGTCGCGAGCCGGATTTGCCGATAACACCAATGAGGACGGTGCGGGACCCCGCGCCGCTGCGTGCAGTTCGACCAACCGACGCCGCGAAACGACGCAAACAGGACGTGCGACGATGCAAATCTTTTTAAAAACCGCCCTTCTCGCCGCCTTTGCGCTTCCGCTGACAGTCGGATGTGCTCAGCAAGCGAACCTTGTTCGCGGGCAGAACCCGCCGACGATGCAAGGCCCGCCGACACTGCCAACACCCGCCGGCTATCAGAACCCGCAGGTTCAGCAAGTCGGCCATTGGGGCAAACCGAGCTGCGATACGACCGCCTGCGGCATGTGCCAGGGCTCCGGCTGCAACTCTTGCCAATATAAGGGCTTCGGCGGTCACTACAGCCCATGCCCCATCTGCGGTGGCCATGGCTGCAAAAAATGCATGTTCAGCGGCCTCTACCCCGGACTTCTCGGCGGGAAAGGCAATTGGATGCCCGATCACAAATATTCGGTCAGCTACAAGAACCCGGGCAATCTCGTCTATCCCCCCGGCACCTATCCGGCCGGCACCGCCGCGGGTGGCGGTATGGGGCCGGGAACTCCCGGCGCGATGGTTCAGTATCCGTACTTCACCCCCAAAGGTCCGGACGACTTCTTCCTGGACAAAGACGGCATCTATTAGGGACAAGATGAATCTTCGATCGGCAAGGCCGCCGATCGTGAGCGTTGCCCTTCGCGAAAAGGATTTCGCCGTTCACGCTCAAACCGCCCCCGCGCAAGTCGCGGGGGCGGTTTCTTGTTTCGCCCCCTCGCCCCGTCCACCGATCGCATTGCCCGACTTACAACTTTCGTAAGAATCTGATCTTGTCGCCAAGCGCTTGAGCCGGATAATTGGGAATGGCTCGCAACCGGCGCCACAGGCGCCCCACCACGAACCACTCGTAACGGCCGGTGTCCTGCCGGACAGTCGGCCCCCGCTAGTTCACAACACGCACTCGGCCATGGACGGCTGCCTGAGACCTCACGTCGCGATTGAGTGCGACATTGAGGTTCTTTCGCCTGCGCGTCCGCGAACCGGAGAGTGCGGTTGGGGCGGAAGCGGGCGGCTGAGTGACCGGTGTTCTGAAATAAGGAGCACAGATCGATGAGTGCAGGCCGCGCAATTCTCGACCAAATTGCCGAAGACCAGAAGCTCGATCAGTACCAGCAGGAGCACTGGACCGGCTCGTTTGACGAATATCTCGACCTCGTCAAGCAGAACCCGGGATATACCCGGACCGCCTACCAGCGGATGTACGACATGATCATGTCGTACGGGACCTATTCGGTCGGCAGTACCAAAGAGGGCCTCATCCGCTACCGCTTTTTCGACGACCCCGACAACGACGGTAAAGACGCAATCTTCGGCCTGACGAAAACGCTGATCGAATTCGTCAACGTGCTGAAGTCGGCCGCCCTTAAGTACGGCACCGAGCGCCGGGTCATTTTGCTGCACGGACCGGTCGGCTCGTCCAAATCAACGATCGCCCGCCTCTTGAAACGTGGGCTCGAACGCTACAGCCGGGCCGATGAGGGGGCAATCTATACATTCGGCTGGAAAGAAGACGACGGATCAATCCAGTGGGACCCCATGCACAGCGACCCGCTGCAACTCGTGCCGTTTAAGCATCGAACTGCCGTCTGCGAGTGGATCGCCGATGGCGTTGAGCACGAATATGACATTGAAATTAAAGGCGAAGTCTGTCCGCTCTCCCGATATGTGTTTAATGAACGCCTCGAGAAGTCCGGCGGCGATTGGACCAAAGTCGTTGATCAGATCGTCGTCAAACGGCTGCTGCTGTCTGAGCAGGATCGGATCGGCATCGGCACGTTCCAGCCGAAGGATGAAAAGAATCAGGACTCGACCGAACTGACCGGCGACATCAACTTCCGCAAGATCGCTGAGTACGGTTCAGAGTCCGACCCGCGGGCGTTTAACTTCGACGGCGAATTCAACGTCGCCAATCGCGGGATGATCGAGTTTATCGAAGTCTTAAAGCTCGACGTCGCCTTCCTGTACGACCTGCTCGGGGCTTCTCAGGAACATAAGATTAAGCCGAAGAAATTCGCGCAAACCGACATCGACACAGTCATCGTCGGCCACACGAATGAGCCGGAGTATAAGAAGCTCCAATCAAACGAATTCATGGAAGCGCTCCGTGACCGGACGATCAAAATTGACGTTCCTTACGTCACGACGCTGACCGAAGAAGTGAAGATCTATGAGAAGGATTACAACACCCGTCGCGTGCGCGGCAAGCACATTGCCCCGCATACCCTGGAGATCGCCGCAATGTGGGCGGTTCTCACGCGATTGGAGCAGCCCAATCATGCGGGGCTCACGCTTTTGCAGAAATTGAAGCTTTATAATGGCAAGAGCCTTCCGGGCTTTACGAGCGATAACGTCGTCCAACTCCGCCGTGAAGCCAGGCACGAAGGCCTGGAAGGCATCAGTCCACGCTATGTGCAGGACAAAATTTCGAACGCCCTCGTTGTCAATAGCGACGCGACGAGTTTGAACCCGTTCATGGTTCTTAAGGAGATGGAAGACGGCCTCAAACACCACTCCCTGATCCACAGTGAAGAGCTGAAAGAACATTACCGGCAGCTCATTAACGCCGTGAAGGAAGAGTACACCGACATCGTCAAGAACGAGGTGCAGCGCGCGATCGCTGCCGATGAAGAAGCCCTCGAACGGCTTTGCGCGAATTACATTGACAACGTAAAGGCTTATACGCAGCGGGAGAAGGTCAAGAACAAGTTTACCGGAGAAGAAGAACAACCCGACGAACGGCTCATGCGTTCGATCGAGGAACGAATCGATATTCCCGATACCCGCAAAGATGATTTCCGCAGGGAGATCATGAATTATATCGGTGCCCTCTCGCTCGACGGGAAGAAGTTCGATTATCGCACCAATGAGCGGCTGCAGAAGGCCCTTGAAATGAAACTCTTTGAGGACCAGAAGGACACGATCAAATTAACGAGCCTCGTCTCCAACACGATGGATCAGGCGACGCAGGAGAAGATCGACATCGTTAAGAGCCGCCTCATTCGCGACTTCGGCTACAACGACGAAAGCGCCACTGACGTACTGCAATACGTCGCCAGCATCTTCGCCCGCGGCGACGCAAAGGAACGAAGCTGACAAAGTAGTCAAAAGAATTTTCAGCGAGCCGGAAGCGTCAGCGCCCGGAGTTTGCATTAAGATCAGTCTATCCCATGCGATTTCGCCGCACTGATGACCAAGTCGGAGCAGACAGCGAGATCGGTACAATCCGACGGGTTTGCTGAGAAATCGCGGACGTATTCGCGGAGAACAAATGCCTTGGGTGATCCCGATATAGAATCTGAACCAAAGCAATCACTGCTCAAAAAGATTGTTCTATCTGCCGTTGGTGTCTTGGCGATTCCGGTGGTTGCCATCGCTGTCGGGCAGATTCCGGTCAACCTCGATCATCGTGAGGCTGACGACGGAATTGAAATATTTGTCTATGCGGATATCGCCCACAGCGAAGTCTTCATTCCCCGGAAGACTGATCTAGTCGATTGGGGCGATATCTTTAGTCTGACCGACATTAGAGTCCAACCAGACGGCGGCGATTATATCGGCATCGGTTGGGGTGACCGCGACTTCTACCCGAGTACGCCGCAGTGGAGTGATGTTCGCCTCGGACCGACGTTAAAAGCCATACTCTGGCCCACGCCGACGGTGTTGCACGTCACCCACTCTCCACGTCCTAAGCAAAGCGATCATTTCCGCCGGGTGATGCTGAGTCGCGATGCGTACCTGCGACTCGTTCAACATGTCAAGAGTTACGTGGCCGCCCCGATGGACGGGGCAGCCACGGTCCTTCCCGGCGCTGCCTACGGCCCGGCGGATGCCTTCTATGAAGCCCGTGGAAATTACACTCTGTTTTATACCTGTAATGCCTGGGCGAACGATGTGGTCAAGTCGGCCGGCGTTCGGACGAGTCTGTGGACACCGCTCGCAATCGGTATTGGCCCGCCTCAATAATCGCGCAACTTAACCTTGCGGCGTTTCGACAACCCACACATTGCGGTAGTGGACCGGGTTGCCGTGATTTTGCAGGTAGAGCGGGCCGGTCGGAACTTCTTCGCTTCCGCGCCCCCCCTGCGTAATCTTGGGCACGGCGATATCATTGTGAATTAAGACGCCATTGTGGCGGACAGTTATTCTCGCGTCTTCGGTCTTCATGCCAGCGTCGTCGAAGCGCGGGGCCTTAAAGTCAATATCGTAAGTCTGCCAAGTTAGAGGAGGGAAACACATACTCATCCGCGGCTTCGAGACCTTGTAAATCCCGCCGCACTCGTTGTCTTTACCTTCCAATCCGAACGAATCAAGGACTTGCACTTCATAGCGGCCCAGCAGATAAGCGCCGCTGTTGCCCCGTTTCTGCCCGCGAGACGCCGGCATGTAGGGCGTGCGGAATTCCAAGTGAACCGAGTGATCGCCGAATTTTTGCTTTGAAGTCGTTCCGACATTCAGCAAGCCGTCTTCGGTCATGGAAGCATTTTTCCAAGCATCGGTCGACGTTCCATCGAACAGTACGACGGCGCCTTCGGGCGGTGCCTTACCGAGCGTCTCGCTTTCCCGTTCGATCCGATCAAGTGTGCCGACGCTCTTGTCGCCGAGGTAGCAGGCGATTTTCCCTTTTTCCCACACACCGCTTTTCTCATCGTCGCCGAATTTGATTTTACCCTCTTCTAGAATGCCTTCCGTTTCCAGTTTGTCAGTACCGACAAATCCCGCGCCGGGAAGCCCGCCGGGACAGACAGTAAATTTGAACTTCTGATTGCCGAGCGCGACGACTTGTACGCCCAACCTCAAAGGTGCGTCGTCATACTCGATTGTACCGACATACTCGCCTTGAATCTTAATACTGGACGGGGCATCGTCCGCCGACGTATAGGCCTTTTCACCGGCGATGCAAGATGCCGCGAAGAGTGCCCCGATGCACAAGGCCGTCGCGGGTCGACATGCTGAAGGATTAAACTTTAACGACATCTTTTTCCTTTTCATACGGTAAGTAAAATTTGCAGTGAGACAGCCAGCTGAAGACTCAGCCCCTTAAAACTGTTGATGAAGGCCTCAATTCGTTAATCCGCGGATACAAGGGACGTGGCGGACTCACTGCTTTCACTCGACTTGTCAAACGCGTCCCATCGACCGGCCATAAAGTCGGCGACTGAGCGGGTCCGTCGATTCCGAGCAAGTGCAATTTTAATTCCGGCAGTAATCGGCGTTGCGAGGAACATCCCCATCAACCCCCAAATCGTTCCCCACAACATCAACGCGGAGAGGATGACGATCGGATGCAGGTCGGCCGATTCGCCCATGATTTTCGGTTCGATCACGTTGCCGCTGACGAACTGCACGAGCGCCGCAAGCGTGATGACCATCGTCATCCAGATAATCGTGCCGTCGGGATGAAGAAGGATGAGCGGGATCGGCAAAACTATCGCGATGAGCGGCCCCAGGTTGGGAATGTAGTTCAGCAGAAACGCAAGCATTCCGAATGCCACGGCCATCGGCACGCCGAATATCCACAAGACTCCGCCGAACGCGAGTCCCGTGAACAGCGAAATTACTGTCTTAAGAGCCAAATAATTTCGGATCAAGAGATCCATTTCTCGCATCATCGGCGTTCGCTGCTCAGGAAGTGTCGGGGCGCCAATTAGCAGAAAGAAAACGTAGATTAAGACGATGATGCCCACGGAAAACATGTCAAGCAACGTCCCGGTCACGACAGACGCACCGCGCTGCACCATTAAGTCGAGTGCCTTTCGCGCTTCGCGCGACGCAGCCTCATGTCGAGCGGCTGCGGCAGCCGCGTCCTCCTCCGGTCGGATCGCTTCGACAGGGGAATCAGCGTTTTTATCAGTGTCGGTTGAGGTGCGATCGTCGAAGATCGACCATTCGAAGTCGGCCAACCCTTCGGCCCAAGTGATGAGACCCTGGACTCGCTCACGGTACTGGGTCTGATATGCCTGCAATTCACCGATCGAGAGCCATAGCAGCCAACTTAGAAGGGTCATTCCGACCAATCCGCCGAGCACCGTAATAACGACCGCCGTCCACCGGCCCGCGCCCAACGTCTTTTCAATAAATTTCAGAACCGGTGTCACGCCGCTGACGACAAAGACCGCGACAACCAACGGTAGAAGCACCGGCCGAAGCAGATAAACCAATCCGCCGACGAGGGCCGCGGTCATGACGAGCAGGCAAATCGTTTGGACCCGCAGCTCCGGATCGGGAGCGGTCGCATCGGACGTCAAATTCTGATCGGTTTCCGCCAAGAAAATCCCTCGTTTTCATTAATTGCCTAAGCCCGATGCGAGAGCCGCTCCGAAGTCAGTTCACTCGGGCCGCTTGACTTCAATCAAATACCAAGTCGTAGCCGGATCACCGATCTCGAATGACGGCAGCCCTTCGCGGCGTTTGGCCGAACTTGGCGACTGTGGGTCTTTTAATGTTACTTTCAGGGTCGTTCCGCCTTCTCGCCCCTCCGGTGTCAATGGCGTCACTTGAATCGCATTTTCGCTGACACCGGCAAATCCATCGGCAAGATAGATACGCCCTTTCACAGGTGTGATCACAGTCGGACCTTTGCCCCAGTTCTTGACGACGTTTTTATCGACGCTCCATTCGAAATCAGTGTTTGTCGCCCAGTCACAGGCCGCCAATAAGATGCGGCTGCTCTTCGAAAGTCTTTTTCCATCAAGTGACGTTAGAATTAAGGAGCAAAACGGGGTTTCGAGTTCGTGCTTAAGAACGGGCGTGTCAATGCCGGACCCTTTCACAAAGCCGACCAACCCCTGCGTCTTTGGCGTGTTAATCGAAACGATACCGGCTCGTTTGTCGACATTATCCCAGTTCAATTCTCCGGTGTCGGAAGGGATGTGATCGAGGACGGGAATCGCCGCGGGAAACTCGGTCGCAGTTTTGTCGCCGACCTTCCAACTGACGCGGTGTCGCAACGGTGTCGAAAGGGCGAAGTCGGGAGTGAAGAACGGTCGGAAATTTTTGCGATCGAGCCGGGCGCTTTCCAGCATAACTTCGTCGGTCATTTCGCGGACGATTTCGGTTTCCGCCTCTCTAACGTCGCCGCGATACCACATCGGAGCGAGGGCGGCGAGATTGGTCATTTTCACCGGATCGTTGGCCACGTCGAACCAGCGATTCGTCGGAAGCCCCTCCTCCGGTTTCGCTTCACGACCGTCGCCCCACGCGAACCAATAAATTCCGTCCCAATCATTCAAGAGTCCGTAGGCCGCGACGATCGGAAAGTTCTCCGCGGTGAAGCGGTGCGGAAAGGGCTCGTTGGTTTCCGAACTGACGAACGGCTTGCCATGCACTGGCGTTCTCGAAAACTGGACGAACGACGAATCGAGCGGGTCATTGACCATCGGGTAGTGCATACCGAACCACGTCGGTGTTCCCAGTTGCGGGTGATGCCAATATCCGTGACCGTCGACAATATCGAACATTAAAAGGTTTTTTACGATGGGGAACGGGCTGATCCAGTCATTGTGATCGGCCGAACCGACGATCAGGCATTTCAATCCGATTTCGTCTCGCAGCAATTTTCTCATCCGCTCAAAGTATTCGGCTTCCAACTCCATTAGGAATTTCAATTCGGAGTGAAATCTTAATTTGGAGGCGGCAGCGAACTCGGACGGTTCCAATCGCGGAATGCGCCCGTCGAGGGCGGCGTCAACTTCGATTTGCAATTCGGCGAGCTGTTCCTGTTTTAAATTGTCCTTCAGCCATTTGTTATATTTGTTGTCGAGAACGTCCGTCATAGCTTTGGGCAGCGGCGCCCACGTATCGCCCATGAAACCGGCGCGGTCCGAGCTGCCGGAGAGTCGTCCCTGCCACCACGACTCGAACATCGAATTTTCGTTAACCAGTTCCACAACCGCGACCGCAGGGTCGTCACAGTATCGCATTCCAGTGTAAGGATTCTCGTGCGTCAGCAGGTTGCGGGCATATTCCATCTGCAGTTCGATCAGCCGGTCATCGTATAAAGTCGCCCCTTTGGCGATTCCGATTTCATTCCACCCGGGAACGTCATCTCCTGGCATAAATCGTCGAGAGACATTTAAATTGAGATTCGTATAGACGCCGCGCTTCTTCAGTTCGGCGATGTAAAAGTCGAGCTTGTCGAGGTCGTTCAAGTCGAGATGCCGGGAGTCTCCCTTTGAGTAATCAATCGTGCTTTTCTCACGCTTCGAATCGAGGTGATGAAACCGTACGACGTTGACACCCATCCGCGCGAGGTCGCCTGCAAATCCCGCGGCGTCTTCATGCGACGGGAAGCACTCATTCCCGCCGACATTCATGCCCCAAATGCGAAATCGGGAGCCGTCCGGAGTAGCGAGATCGTCACCATCGACCCGAATGAAACCGTTCTTCCCCGCCGGGGCATCCAGATAGTGCGACATGTCAGTCACTGAGCCGGCAGTGTTGTTCCAGTCGTATTGATATTCGACGAATGACTCTTCGCCTGAGGCCGTCACTGCCAGAAAAAGGGCGACCGATGTTGCGAACAGAGCTGAGGCGAGCGAGCGAAGTGCGTAGTTCATACCGTTCTCAAAGCGACAGGAGATCGAAAATGTGCGGCTGCAAAGTCTCTTTGTTGTGACGCTCCGCCGACTGAATCGCAAGCGATCACCGACCAAGCAGTTGGTCGCCATGCGACCAAGCTGACTTCTCGGCACGCATCAGGGCCAAAAACTGACGCCTGCTTGGCCTGCATTCGCAGTTCCAACCCATGTCGGAATGCCAATTGCGGCGTTAAGGAGGCAGATGAGGTCTGCCTCAATCCCTTGCCGCCCCCCGTCCCGCCTTAGCTCAGTGATTTGACATCAGTCTGACCGAGGTCCGGATTTTGAAGGAAACGCTCACCGTGGATCGCTTTACTCGGAAAGAACTCGACAAACTGCTCGCCTACCGGGGAGACGTCGTCCTGACAATCACGATGCCGACCCACCGCACCGGCGGGCCGGAACTCAGAGAAGATCGAATCCGCTTCAAAAACTTGCTTAACGAAGCACAGGGGCAGTTGGAGGAATTCAACGCCGACGAGTCTGTGCAAAAAACGACCCTTCGGCCGCTCGTTGAGCTGCAGGATGACGAGAATTTCTGGGAGCATCAGGGTGACGGGCTCGTCGCTTTCGTCGGGGTGAAAAGCGGCGAAGCTGATTTGTTCGCCACGTATCGGATGCCTGTCGAATTCGAGTCACGCTGCGTTGTCGATCACCGGCCCGACGTTGCCCCGCTGGTGCAGGTCGTCCAAGGCGACGGTCGGTATTTCGTTCTCGCAGTCAGCCCCAACCGAGTCCGACTGTTCGAAGGAAGTCGGTTCGGACTCACCGAAATCGAGCACGCCGCGATGCCCGAGAACCTCGTCGAAGCGTTGAGGATCGACGAGTATAAAGAGCATCTGCAGTTCCACTCCGTCGGGGCAGACTCGTCGGGCGGCGACGCGATTTATCACGGCCAGGGCGGCAGCGACCTCGATCGCCGCAAGGCCACCGAATTGACCTCGTACTTTCGCAGAATTGACGATGCGCTTGCCGAAGCCCTTGGCACCGGAGAGGCACCACTCGTCTTTGCAGGCGTGGAGTATCTCTATCCGATCTTCAAAGAGGCGACCCGCTACTCGGCGCTGCTGGATGAACCCGTTGCTGGCAATCCGGACGACCTTTCGGCCCAAGATCTATTCGAGAAAGCTTGGCCACTGGTCCATCAGCAATATCGTACCGGCTTGGACGAAAAACTGGAGCGGTTGTCGAAGGCCGTCACAACCGACCTGGGTGAGACCGACCCCGACAAGGTCTTCGCTTCAAGTCTGGACGGTGCCGTCGAGACGCTCTACGTGTCGAAGAAAGCTTGGATTTCCGGTCAGGCGGATGATTCCAATCGTGTTCTGATCCGGACGGGGGAAGCGGGCGAGGCGGGGACATCATCGAGCCGCGGCGAACATCGCAACGCAATCGAAGACATCGTTAACCGCGTGCTGCAGTACGGTGGAACCGTCTACTATGTCGAACCGGAAGACCTGCCTGAAAGTTCGGAATTGGCCGCCCAATACCGTTACCCCGTCGCCGAACAGGTTGCGAGTTCTTAAGCGAGACACTCACTCAGATAGAGATGACTCCGTGATTAAATGACATTGGCAGTTCGTTCGCTTGAGAAACCGATCTCGATCATCTCGCTAAGGTTCAATTTCGGTAGAAATCGATCCAGCGAATTTCGAGCGACTTTGGATCTTGAGAAGTCATCTTGTCCGGCAGTGTAACTTCGAACCCGGCGGCCTGGGCGGGGTCGTCGGAAGTCTTCGACTTCGCTGTTAACGAGCCGACCTTTAACCAGTAAGGGCTCTTTTTGTCGACGGCGATCTCCTCGCCGTTTTCAAGCAGATTGATGATCTGACGGTGTTTGCCGTAGCTCTGGACTGAGACGCGCAAAGTCTGTTTACCGTTACCAATCGTCAAAGATTCCAGACCACTCAGATGAAGCCGCAGTTTAATCGCTTGGGGCCAGCCGGCTGACGGTCGTTCGACCGTCAGCCGACCGATTCCGTCCCTGTCGGCGATTCGGACGAGGAGGACTTCGTCTTTCAAGTCGACTGAAATGTCCGACTCTTGATCTCCGGCGAAGACTCTTTCATCCGTCTCGGCGAACCCGCTGATACAGCACAACGCGATCGCGATTAGCAGCGCCCTTGGGCGGTCGCGTAAAGTCATTACCGTCAACCTCCGCTTTATAGAGTGGTCGTAGCGGGCCGCCTTTGATCGGGTCGAACTCGTGAGCCTGATATCGGCCGTGCCCGAGCTTCAAGGAGAACTCTGCTCCCTTGGGAGCGAATACACAATAGATTTCGTCCGTTTCGGCCAGACAATGCACGTATTTGGAATCAGTTTTTAAGAGATCATCCGCACTTTCCATCCGCGCGAATGGCAGATTCTCGTGAAAGAAGTCGATCGCGACTTTCGATTGTCGCCATAGTTCGTCGCGGCTGCGAAAGTCTTCTAAATTGAGGTCGTGATGCGGAAACTTGTAGCCGAAATACCAATCGATTCCCCCGCCACCGCTCATTAAAGCCGGCCAAAGGTGATAGCGGCGATCAAAGTCGCGATTGGGAGCGTCCGCATCGGGCTTAGCGCCCTCTCCTGCCGTGCCCGGTTCATCGACCATCACGACCCAAGGCTTGCCCGCTGCCGCCGATTCTTTGACCCAACGCTGCACACTCTGTGCGACCTGGGATTTTCCGCCGCTGGTTTGGATGGCGGTCGCAGTCACTTTCGATTTGTCGCCGAGCAGCGGCGGATAACGCTTCTCTTGATCTTTCGGGAAAGTGTGAACCGAAATCAGATGCCCGTAAGGATCGAGCTTCGAAAAGTAATCGGCAAACGCGATTGTTTGCTCTTCAGTATTCGTAATTTCCTCACCGAGGTCCCACGTGATCGCCCGGTGATGTGCAAAGCGAGCGATTAATTCGCGGTAATACAATTTTCGCTCAGGCCCAAGTTCGCCACCGTCTAATAACTGATCGTTCTCCTGCTCCTGCGTGATGAGATTGATCATCATGCCTTTACGGTCCATATGGTCGAAGACGATCTCCCATTGAGCAAGCTTCGAGACGTCGTACCGATCACGCTCTTCAGGACCGGTCCACGGCCACACATCCTGTCCGTCTCCGATGACGTTCATTGTCAGCATATAGATGCTATTAACGCCCCGAGACGAGAGATAATTGATGGCGCCAATGATTCCCTTTCCCTTGGAAGTGTGCCAGACAAGGTCACCGTCGTTCCAGTCTTTAATATGTGGCTCGTATCGATGAAGAAAGCCGACCGTTCGTTTGTGATCATTCTTACGGCTTCGGACTTCGCCCTTGACCGACCGTGTCCCATCGAAGTCGGCGTAGGCGAGAAAATTCTCCGGGCTGCCGGCACCCAGCTTTAACCAATACTGCCCGGTCGCGACGTCTTTCAAGTACCGCTCGTCGACATAACGCGGCGCGATCATCGGTCCCGGCACCGGCTGAGTGAAGACGGCCCCTTCAATGTCGATTTTCCCACTCGCACCATCGTCGCCCTCGCCAAACGCTTCGCCCGGCATCTGTTTGTCTGAAATCGCGACGCCCTTGCCGACACGGATGTCGATCCGATACGTCCATCGGCCGGATAGGTGCGGACGAAAATGGGCCCGCCACTTAGAGCCTTCGGTTGCGCCGCTCTGGGCCGCGTTGCCATCGGCGGCGAAGTAAGCGGGAACGCTGAGCAACTTACCAGATTCCTCATGCGAAAACGTGACCGTGGCACGCACATCAGTGAACGGACTCGGCGTTCCGCCCTCCGCGCAACGAGGTCCGCTAAAAGTGAGAACGGTCTCTTCCCACTGCACGGCTTCGCCGTCAACTTCGGCGGCGGAAACGGTAGCCAGCAGTGCGACGGTCAGCGCGAGCGTCATGACTTTTTTCTCAAGGAGATCGGTTTGCGGTTGATTTGTCGGTCAAGATTCGTGTCTTCTAAGTTGTGCCCGCTCACTTATAGAGCTGCACTGTCAAGATCGTGCCGAATTCCGAATTAAATAACTTGCATCCTTTGAGCGGTGGCTCTGTCACAATTTGTAATGAATGTATTTCCGAACTGCGACCTGAAATCGTCGATCGCCACTCGCCGCTAAGTAGAAAATCGGCTAGTCGTTCCTCGCCTTTAACCCCTGTTCCAATGTTGCCAGCACACCTGCAGCATCTCCATCGAGAAACGCTTTTGAATTCAACCACAATCCCGGGAACTGTATTGAATGATAAATTCCGACGCCATCAGGCTCGATCTCAGAGAAGCTTCGCTCCTCTTGTTCCTCATCCAATGAATTCCGCCACCACCGCACCTCATGCTCTTCCAATAAGACGAGGACATATTCCTTCACGCCCGCCTTCTCGTAATCGTCTTTCTTTTCAAATGAATCGATGTCGGCGCTGCTGATAGCAACTTCCACAACGAGTTCGGGAGCCCCTTTCAGATAGAGCTTGTTTCGGCCGTGACGGGTCTTTTGCTCGACCAACTCCGCGCCGCCACCCTCGACGACCAGGCATCCGTCCGGCTGCGGTTCTCCGTCGTGGAGTAAGATGACGGTCGTGTTCGTGTAGGCATCGACACCGGCAGTCCGGGCGGCGAAGACGCCGAGCCATGTCGAGATCGTGTTATCCGGCTTTCCGTGATTGGCAGATACTGGTGACGACACGTAAACGATCCCCCCGATCAACTCCGCGCGAAAGCCTGGCGGAGTCTCCTCATACCTGCGGTGAAACTCTTCCTGCGTCAGGTGGTCGCCCGACTTCAGTGGGAACGACACACGCTCAAGTCGACGCGCCGTCTCGGCATCGGCCGGCGAAGCTGCATGATCGGTCGAATGAACGGAACTCATCAATCACCTCCTTCCAAACATCTTCGAGATCGTCTCCGTCATCCGCAACACCGAACCTTGCGTTCCTAACCGCGACGGCTACATTAGCGCAGACAACCTGATACCGCGGGCGACCAAATACATCGCTCATCAAACTGATCAATAAGTACAAGCATGCCGACACCGGCCCACTGACGCTTTGAGGAACTTCTGACATGGCTAAAAAAACCATCGCCGATTTAGATTGCTCCGGCCTCAGAGTGCTGATGCGGGTCGACTTCAACGTCCCGCTCAACGACGACGGCCGGATCACCGACGACCGCCGCATTCAGATGGCGATCCCCTCAATCGAAAAAGTCCTCGAAGATGGCGGATCGGTCATTCTCATGAGCCACCTCGGTCGGCCCAAGGGCGAGCCCGACCCCAAATACTCCCTTCGCCCCGCGGCCAATCGCCTCGGCGACCTCATCGAGAACCCCGTCTCCTTTGCCACCGACACCGTCGGTGACGACGCCAAAGCTCAGGTCGAAAAGCTCATCGACGGCGAAGTTCTGGTCCTCGAGAACGTCCGCTTCAACCCTGGCGAAAAGAAGGGCGACGCCGAATACGCCGCCACCCTCGCCTCCTTCGGCGACGCCTACGTCAACGACGCCTTCGGCACCTGCCACCGCACCGACGGCTCCATGTTCGCCGTCCCCAAAGCCATGCAGGGCAAACCCCGCGTCGTCGGTTATCTCGTCGAGAAGGAAATTCAGTACCTCACCGACGCCATCGAAAGCCCCGAACGCCCCTTCGTCGCGATCCTCGGCGGGGCCAAAGTCTCCGACAAAATCAACGTCATCGACAACCTGCTCGCCAAGTGCGACAAGGTCCTCATCGGCGGGGCGATGGCCTACACCTTCAGCCTCGCCCAGGACGGCAAGGTCGGCGACAGCCTCGTCGAACCCGACAAAGTCGAACTCGCCAAATCACTGATCGAAAAAGCCGGCGATAAGCTCGTCCTGCCGACCGACACCCACTGCGCCAACGGCTTCCCCAAGACCGCCGAACAGGCCGCCGGACTCGACAAGAAGACCGTCACCTCTGGCGAAATCCCCGACGGCTACGAAGGCCTCGACATCGGCCCTGATACGGCCGCCGCCTACGCCAACATCGTCAAAGATGCGAAGACCGTGGTGTGGAACGGGCCGATGGGCGTGTTCGAAGTTCCCCCCTTCGACGCCGGCACCAAAGCCGTCGCCGAAGCCATCGCCCATTCCTCCGCCACGAGCATCATCGGCGGAGGCGACAGCGCCGCTGCCATTCAGCAGCTCGGCTTCGCCGATCAGGTCAGCCACGTCTCGACCGGCGGCGGGGCCAGCCTCGAGATGCTCGAAGGCAAGACCTTCGAAGCGGTCGCCGTCCTCGACGACAAATAGGGCACGTCACGTGCCTGCGGCGGGTGGCCGGGGACAGCGCTTTCGCTGCCCCCGGAAGATTGCGGTGAACGGAACCTGGCAAATGTCTTCAGAGTGACTCGCCCGAAGGCCAACAGACAGATGGAAGTCCGATGTGGCCGACTGCCGACGAGACGCAAGTTCTGCTGCAAAACGCCGGTGACGGCGATGCAGACGCCGTGCAGGCTCTGTTGGAGCGGCACCGCGGTTCGCTCCGCAGGCTCGTCCAGTTGCGGCTCGACCGGCGGCTCATCCGCCGTGTCGATGCCAGCGACGTCGTGCAGGACGTCATGCTCGAAGCCCATCAGCGGCTGCCCGAGTACTTCAAGGACGGCTCCATGCCGTTCCACCTCTGGATTCGCCACCTTGCTCGCGATCGCATCATCGACATGCATCGCAGGCACCGCGCGGCGGCGAAACGCAGCGTCGACAAAGAACGCCCGCTCCAATCGCAACAGTTCGGCGATCAATCCTCCATCGAACTCGCCGCCCAGCTTCGTGATCCCGAGCTAACGCCCGCGGCTGCGACGATCCGCAAGGAACTGCAGGAACGCTTCCTCGCCGCACTCGATGAGATGGACGAAGACGATCGCGACATCCTGCTGATGCGGCACTTCGAGCAACTCGGCAACGGCGAAGCGGCCGAAGCCCTCGGAATCAGCCCCGCAGCGGCAGGCATGAGACACCTCCGAGCCCTTAAACGCCTCCGCACCATCCTCGGCGAACCCGAGCCAAACTGAAGACCAAGAGTAAGCTCCCCACAGTTCCTTCTCCCTCGGGAGAAGGTGCCGAAGGCGGATGAGGGGACCACGGGGACCTCACCCCCACGCCACTCCCCCAACACCTCACACGCCCCCCTACGACGAGCGCAGCGAGTCCCCACAGTTCCTTCTCCCTCGGGAGAAGGTGCCGAAGGCGGATGAGGGGACCACGGGGACCTCACCCCCACGCCACTCCCCCGACTCCTCTCGCGCCCCCTACGACGAGCGCAGCGAGTCCTCACCTCTCACCTCTCACCTCTAAACCCGAGCGCAGCTCGCCCCCCCTCTCACGGCGTCGATTCCCCTCCCCCCACCGGGGACAACCTCCCCCGCCAACCACGTTGCGCCGAGGCTCACGAGGGAAACACGACACAGCACCCCCACAAGTCGATTGTCCCCCTGCAACCACCCCCGCCCCCCGCAACCGCAGCAATCCCCCTTTCTCTCGCCCCTAGACACTCGCCACTCGCCTTTCCAAGGACGCTTGACGCCCCCACAGTGACGGGTTCAGATAAACACTGAACGGGGGAGAATCGCCACCGATTGCGCAACTCTCAAACAGAATTCCGAGAAAGTGCGGGGAATGTTGGGGAATGGGAAGCGGATGCAAAGGGTGCCACTGGCTCTGCCAGTGCGAACGCGCAGTGATGATGTCGAAGCGAACTGGTTATGACTGTTGGTTGCTCTGACGTTTGATTCGAGTCGAGAGCGCGCTACGAGCACAAACACTAGCGGAGCCAATGCCACCTGCCGAAATTAAAGATGTCTCCAACAACTTGCATAGCCAAGTCTTATCAGCAGTAAGATAAGTTCATGACACGGGAGAAGAAGTTTTGTCGGGAACCAAAGAAAATGACAATCAAGGCGACGCGAATCGTGATCAACTAGCGGATGCACAAGTAGTCGATAACCCGAATTCGGAGGTTGACGATGAAGAGAAAAAGCATCCTATAGAAGATGCCATTGACACCGCTTTGCACCGATACCGGGATATCGAAGCGGTTTCCAGGCTACTTGTTCCTGCTGCAGCAAAGCTCCAGAAGGACATTTTTCAGTCGGCGAACGACGTGTTTGAAACCGCACGCAAACAAATAGACGAGGGGGGCGAAGAAGATTGCGGCGACGGCAATCTTGCCGCGAACTTAGACGATGCCATGCTCGTGATCGACCGTGTTGCGGAGGCGAATCTTCCACGAACTCTTAACGTAAGCCTATTCCTGGGTCTTTTCTCCGCCTTTGACGCATTCACTGGGAATCTGCTTTCAGCCATATATCTTCGCCGTCCAGACCTGCTCGAATCACTCAATGCAGAAGTCCCGCTCAGCGAAATACTTCGCTTCGACACTTTTGACGATCTCAAAAAAGCTGTGCTAGCAGATGAGATAGACGCGTTCAGGAGAAAGAGTTATGTAGAACAGTTCGAGTTGCTTGAAAAGCGGTTTGGATTGCCCTTGCGATCTCTTGAATCTTGGAGTGAGTTCGTAGAAATAGGACAGCGTCGCAACCTTATCACACACTGCGAAGGCGTGGTCTCCAAGCAATATCTACAAGTGTGTGCGAAGCATGGTACAGAGATACAGCAAGACTTGATGGAGGGTGACCAACTCAGTGTTTCCCTCGGCTACTTACTGCGGTCATGCTCTGTTCTATATGAGGTCACTCTCAAACTTGGACAAACACTTTGGCGCAAAGTCTTTCCGAACGAGCATCATATCGCGAATAGCCATCTGATCGACCCTGTGTATCAATCACTACAAATTGAAAGGTGGGATCGTGCTATCCTGATTTCGGAATTTGCCGGAACTGTAGAGGGAAAGGCCAATGAGCGTGACCGCCGAATTCGTGTAATAAACAGCGCGATCGCTTATCGCTTCTCAGGAAATGAACGCCGGTGCGAAGACGTGCTTTCGGCGGAAGATTGGTCCGCTGCATCAAAAGACTTTAATTTAGCTGTCGAGGTACTTCGTGGCAATTTTGAGGACGCAGCGTGCCTGATGACCGAGATCGGAAAAAAGGGTGATCTCGTTACAAAGTCTGCGTATCACACATGGCCCCTATTTCGCGAGTTTCGTCGCTCAGGGCAATTCTTAACGGTATACGAGAAGGTGTTTGGGTCAACATTCACAGCGGGGATGGTCCAAGAAGCTGCGGAGGCTGAGGGTGGCGACACTGACCCGGAGATGGATGAATCAGCAGAAAGTGATTCCGAGGTCAAAGTGACTCAAGACTCACTTGAGCCTAAAGACCTTAGAATGAAACTGCGAGATATGGATGTAGTGAAAGCATTGATTGGATGAACACAATTTGCGACCATACCGCGGGTGGCCCGGACGTTACCACGTCCGGACGGCGCAGCCGCAAGAGGTTTGGTGTGGAGCTTCATTAAACAGACTAAGCACCGCGGACGACCAAAGCTGACCCTCACCGAATCTCACAGTCGCGCCGTTTATCGAAACGCCACTCTGCGACCTCTTGTCGCTCCGCGATCCGGAGGTGCAACCTCCGGGCCACCCGCGTTCAGCCCTCGCCCCGGCTACTCGGCGGGGCCCCGTCGGCGTTCAGCAATCCAGTTTTCGTCTAATTCAAGATCTGCACACGTCCACTCTCCTTCACGAGCATCAACGAGGTCGAATCGAGTCCCCCGATTGATATCCCCGCCAACGATAATGTACCGGCCATTAAGGCAGTACGATGCGCGGAGCGGTCTGGCTCCTTCGAGCTTCTTCCAAGATTGTTCGACTGCACGAAGCACCCTTGCTAAATCTTCTGCTTGAACTTGTTCGCAAAAACTTTCAAAATCTTGGCCGTTATCCATACACTGCGTCCGATTCGACTCGTCTCCGATGACACGTCCCGGGTTCCACTCTGGGATTCCATGTTCGTCCAATAGTCGATCAAGAAACTCGTTATATTCACGTACGTATTTTTCATCGAAGGATATCCGTATCGGAAATCCGTCTTCGGATAAAGAAGGGCATTCATCATAGACATCGCCGAGAAACATCCTAATCGACATTTGCCGCTGCCAGTTGGATTTCGCCTCTTCACACCCGTCGAGTCGATCGACATCGGCTTCATTTTTATTCATTAGAATATCCAATCTGCAAGTTCAGGCATTGCGTCTTTAATCGCTTGAGGAATCGCCTTCCCAAGCGTTCTTGGTAGGGTTGTATACACATCTTCGTCAATTACCTCCTTCCAAACGACTTGTATCAGATCGTCATTTACGACTTCCCCCAAGTGAACGCGGGCGGGTGGCACTTGCTTTGCCAGTGATTGTGCCGTCCACACAAGCACCGGATGCCAATGCAGGCTGGTCCCGCAGTGCGGCTCGCTCTTAGGGTGCGATCCGTTATTACATCGTTCCGAGTCCCCCGATAACGGGGGACTCTTTGCAACGGCGGGGCAAGTATTCTTTAGTCGCAGCACTGCGGAACGAGACCGCAGTGGCACACATTGCCCTATCGAAAAGCCGACGGCTGAAAGCTGATAGCCGTCGGCTTAATTCCCCCACCCTCACTCCCCCAAATCAACCGCCATGATCTCTTTATCATTCCTTACATAAACTCGCTGGCCGGCGAAGGCGGGTTGGGACCAGACGACGGCTCGGCCGAAGGCGGAGTTGGTGGGGTCCAGGAGGTGGGTGCGGGAGAGTTCTTCGAAGCCGTCCTTGGTCAGGCGGCAGCGGGTGAGGTCGCCGGCTTCGGTGAAGATCCAATAGACGTCGGTCTCGGCCTGTCGGACGATGAAGCCCGAGCCGGTTCCCAGGGGGCGTTTGCTGACCGGTTCGGGCGTGTTCCACAGCCGCTTGCCGCTCGGCAGTTCGACGGCGTAGAGTTGGCCGTTCTGGTCGAAGCCGTACATCACGCCGTCGGTCACGATCGGCTGCACATTCACCGGCGAGATCCCCGCCCGACCCTTGTCCTGCCATTCGACTGTTGCACCTGGCTTGCCGTCATTCTGCTCGGCGGCGGAAATTAATTTTAAGAGCATCGTCTTTTGCGAGTACCCGCCGACGAAGAGATGATCCTTAAATAAAACCGGCGACATGATGATCGAGCCGTTGGTCGCCTGATAGGGGACGCTCCAATAGACGTCGCCGGTGTCGGGATTGACCGACGCGACCTCGTCCGGCTTGGCGAGAATGAGTTGAAGGATGCCGCCGTGCTCGATTAACGTCGGCGGGGCGTAGCCCTGTTGCTCGGAACTCAGCGTTCGCCACAGCTCTTCGCCGGTCTTCGTATCAAGCGCGACGGCGTGCGTGCCTTCTCCCCCGGCGAGCGTAATTAATTTGTCTTTATAGATCAGTGGGTGGGCGGCATAGCCCCACAGCGGCGAGTTGACTTTGTATTGTTCTTTCAGATCGACCGACCAGATCTTTGTTCCGTCTTCCGCATTAAGGCAGGCGAGGAATCCTTCCGCACCGAGGGAGTAGACCCGTCCGTCTTCAACCACGGGCGTGCAGCGCGGCCCGCCGGGGTACGACGCGGTGATCGTCATCGGATACTCGAACGTCCATTTTTCCTCACCGGTGGCTGCGTCGAGGGCGGTGAGACGTTCTGTGCCGTCGAAGCCTCGTCGTTGAAAGTTCGAGACTTTGACGTTCGCATCGGTGACGAAGTCGTTGATGAAGACGGTGCCATCGGCGACAGCCGGGCCCGCGTAGCCCCAGGCGATTGGTTGTCGCCAGACGACTTCGGCGTCGTCGAGATTTTCGATCAGGCCCGATTGCCGCCACACGTTGTCACGCTGGGGGCCCATCCACTGCGGCCAGTCTTCGGCGAACGAACAGGTGGCCATCAACGTCGAGAGTGTGAGGGCGACGGCTGAGACGAACTTGCTGCGCATAGTGAACTCGCGGTTCCGGAGGCTCGTGATCAATGCGGCAAGTGTACGAGGCCGGGCCGCAAAAGTCTCGCTTCTTCGGGTCGTAGGGCCTTTGGCGATTACGGTTCTTACTCGTCCGGGATCGATCGATATCGAATTGTCACTGGAAGTGCGTATCGATTTCTGACGCAAAATAGCGGGTGCAGAATCGCTACAGTCGCGACAAGTCGCATGGCCCGAGCGGGGGAGGGAGCGGACGCCGGCGGGAGTGGGGCGTTGCGGAACCTCGACGCCGGGCGTGACGTAGCGTTGCCTTGGGCAAACGGCCATTCGCCGCACTCCCATGCGCCTCTCTTTGACGCCTCACCTCCGACATCTATGTCCGACGAACATCTCAAACTGTCGCCCGCTGAGTTTCTGGCCGAATTAAAGGGTCAGGCGGGGGTCGATCATCTCAGCGACGAGCAGGTTCTCGGTGCGCTGGACGACCTCGACATCAATCTCGACGACCTTGAGGAATCGTTTTCGGGCGATGATTCAAGCGGTGAGCCTTCCGGTCAGACGGCGGACGAAGACGGGCAGGCGAAGCCCAAGGCGGCGGCTCACAACGCTCGGCTATCACAACTGTTCGACCGCGTGCACGACCTGCTGGGGTCGAAGTCTCAGCAGGAAGTCACGTTCCGCCCGCCGGTTCCGGAATCGCTCGAAGAAACCGGCTTAATGGCCGACGAGGTCGAACGACTGGCCTTAAAATTTCTTCTAGCGAAAGGCTCGGCACCGGGGCGGGAAATCTGCCAGCAGATGCGATTGCCCTTCGCGCTGGTCGACCCGATCTTAAAGCAATTGAAGCAGGAGCAACTCGTCGGTTTCCGCGGAGCCGCGGAGATGGGCGACTATGAATTTCAGATTACCGATTACGGTCGCGAACGGGCCCGGCGGTACTCCGAAGAGTGCACCTATTTCGGTGCCGCGCCGGTGCAGCTTAAGGATTATCTTCAGGCGATGGAGCGGCAGAGCATCGCCAAGCAGGAGGTGACCGAAGAAGACCTCGCGCGGGCGTTTAGCGATCTGATCCTCGAACCCGAAATGATGGACAAGCTCGGCCCGGCGATTAATTCGGGCCGCGGGATGTTCCTGTTCGGCGAGCCGGGCAACGGCAAAACGAGTGTCGCCGAACGAATCACCAAGTGCTTCGGCAGCACGATTTGGATTCCACGAGCGATCGGGATCGACGGCGACATCATCCGGCTTTACGACCCCGGTGTGCATGAATTAATCGAAGACCCTCAGGACGACGGCATCTTCGATCTCTCCGGCGTCGATCAGCGTTGGGTGCAAGTCACGCGGCCGACGGTTATTGCCGGGGGCGAGCTGACGATGAAGGAGCTCGAAGTCTGCCAGAACACGCAGACCAAGATCTGCGAGGCCCCGCTGCAACTTAAGAGCAACTGTGGAACCTTGGTGATCGACGACTTTGGTCGGCAGACGATGCCGGTCGACGTGCTGCTGAATCGCTGGATTGTGCCTTTAGAGAAGCGCTACGACTTTCTCAACCTGCCGAGCGGCAAGAAGGTTCAGGTTCCGTTCGACCAACTGATCATCTTCTCGACCAACTTGGAACCGAAAGACCTCGTCGACGGCGCGTTTCTGCGCCGCATCCCGTACAAAATCGAAGTGACCGACCCCTCGGCTGATTTGTTCCGCAAATTGACGGAGCTGTTCGCTCCGAAAATGGGTTTCAGTTACGACCGCGAGGACCGAGAGTCGGTCGAGTATTTGATCGAGACCCACTATCACGCCGCGGGGCGCCCCTTTCGGGCCTGCCATCCCCGCGACCTGCTGCTCCAGGTCCGCAACTACTGCGTCTACAAGAAAGAGCCGAAGAAACTCAGCCCGCAGGCTTTTGACTTCGCGGTGGAGAATTACTTCTCGGTGATGTGAGGAGCGGGGAGCGGGGAGCAGGGCGGCAGAAGTTAGAAGACAGAAGATAGAAGGCAGGAGTGGCAAATGGGGAGGTGGGAGACATTTGCTTCGGCAGAATGTAAAGTTGAAACCGAACATGGCAGGTTTTGTTTAGGCTGATTGAGACCGACCCATGCGAAATCCAGCTCGGCGGTTCGAAGACCTCGTTGTTTGGCAAAAATCGCACGCTTTGACGCTCGACATTTATCGCCGGACTGAGGCATTCCCAAGAAGGGAGATCTACGGAATCACTTCTCAAGTTCGTCGAGCCGCGTACTCGGTACCTGCAAATATCGCCGAAGGGTTCCGGAAACGAGGAAAGAATGACAAGCTGCGTTTCTTGAACATCGCCGAAGCATCGCTCGACGAAACTCGTTACTTTCTGATTCTCGCCCGAGACCCCGGCTTTCTCGATCCCGAAGAGCTTTTTCTGCAGATCGAGCAGGTGTCGAAACTCCTCGACGGCTATACAAAAGCCATCCGCCGCGATTCACTTTGATTCGCCCCTTCCCGCGTCGGCTTCAGACTTCTAACTACTAACTCCTCGCTCATTGCCCCTAAAACCCACGCCTCATGCAGCCCCGCCCCGTTCGTCTGATCCGCAACCTCAATCGGACACGAGAGATCGTTTCCGTCTTTGCTGCGCATGGTTTCGGCGATTTGCTACGGCGGACGAAGTTGCAGCGACTGTTCAGTCGAAGCAGCCGCTCGCCACGCGTTAAAGAGTTGTCGCTGGCGCAACGGCTTCGCATGGCACTCGAGAAACTCGGCCCGGCGTTCGTCAAATTGGGGCAGGTGATCAGCACTCGCCCTGACCTCGTTCCCCCCGAGGTGATCGAGGAACTGTCACGCTTGCGGGAAGACGTGAAGCCATTTCCCAGCGAACAGGCCGTTGCCGAGGTCGAAGCCTCGCTGGGCGGCACCGTCGACGAGCTCTTCCTGAAATTTGATCGGGAGCCGATGGCCGCGGGATCGCTGGCTCAGGTTCACCGGGCCGTGCATCGCGACGGTACACCCGTCGCGGTGAAAGTGCGCCGGCCGGGAGTCGTTGAAACGATCGAGCGCGACCTGATGTTAATGGTCGATTTGGCCGCGCTGTTGGAGCATCGCGTGCCCGAAGCGAGAATCTTCGACCCGATGGGCCTCGTGAAACACTTCAGCCGGACGATCCGTCGCGAAATTGATTTCGTACGCGAAGCCCGCTCGATGGACGAGTTCCGTCGTCAGTTTGCCGACAATAAAGAGTTCGCCGTTCCGAACGTCTATTTCGAGCTGTCGTCCGAAAAAGTCCTCACGATGCAGTTCGTCGACGGACTGCATGTCAGCGACCACGAGCAGATGGCCGAACTCGACATCGACCCGCATCACATCGCCGAGGTCGGCTCGAAGTTGTTTATGGAACAGATTTTTAAGTTCGGTATCTTTCACGCTGACCCCCACGTGGGGAACGTGCGGGTGTTAAAAGAAGGAGCCTTCTGCCTGCTCGACTACGGCATGATCGGTTACCTCGACGATGAACTCCGCGAAGACCTGGTCGATCTGTTCGCCGGCATCGCGAATCGCAACGTGCCGAAAGTCTCACGCCTGATGGTCGAGATCGGCGAGCCGCTTGGCGAGGTTAATACGAAACTGCTGCGGACCGATGTGCGTGACTTTCTGGGAGCGTATTACGGTGTGCCGCTCGACCAGGTCAGCGTCGCCAATTTGCTCAGCGATTTCCTTGGCATTCTGTCGGCTCACGGGATCCGTTGCCCCGGGAATCTAATGATGCTGATCCGGGCCCTTGTCGCGCTGGAGGGCGCCGGACGGGCCCTCAGTCCCGACTTTAATTTGGCCAACGCTCTTGGTCCCTTTGTGAAACAGGTCCTGCAGGATCGCTATCGCCCCGATCGACTTGCGTCCGAATTCTTCGAGGAGGCCTTTGAGATCGGCGGAGTGGCCCGACGTTTGCCGGGCTATCTCGACATCATTGCTGATAAGATGTCTCGCGATAAATTTGAGATCGAGGTCCGACCGGCTGGCTTGGAGCGATTGACCAACGAGATCGACCGAACCGGCAACCGGGTCACCGTCAGCCTCGCGATGGCGTCGCTGATCGTCGCCTCCGCGCTCTTAATTCATTCCGGCCCGGGCAACGCCTGGTTCGCGATTCCGATCTTTATCTTGTCGAGCGTGCTCGGCCTGTGGCTCGTCTACGGCATCATCCGCAGCGGCTCGCTTTAAGAGTCACTCCTCAACAAGCCCGCAGCGCAAGCAAGGGATTTACTCGGAGCGCTCCCACTTAAACGTGTGGAATCTGCGCGGACGCCCCCCCCCGCGAATCCCTCGCTTGCGCGTCGGGCTTGTGGGGTGTCGACATTAGGGCTTCGTGCGCCGGCTTTTTAAGAACGCCAACAAGTCCACGAACTCTTCCCCCGACATCGTCTCGTTTAACTTCTCCGGCATGCTGGAGACCCGGACCTTGATGATCTCTTCAATATCGTCCTGCGGCACCTTCTTAATTTTGTCTGCCCCGACGTGAACCGTCACAGCCTCATCGGTCTCTTCGACAATTAAACCGGTGACGATAATCCCGTCGACAGTCAGCACGTTGACCGTTTGATAGTCAGGATTCAATTTTGCGTTCGGATAGAGGATTGATTCGACGAGTTCCGCGGGTTTGAGTCGCTTGCCAACGTCGGAAAGATTCGGGGCATATTTGGCCCCGGCTTCTCCGGCTTTATGGCATGCTGCACATGCCCGTTTAAAGACTTTCGCACCCGCCGAGTGGTCGCCGCTCATACTGGAGATCGAGTCGTAAAGCGCGAGCTTCCGATCGATCCGCAGATTCTTGCCTTCGAGAATCTGTTTGAGAACTTTGGTCGCGCGAGGGCCGTAATCTGATTTGCCCGCCAATCGGGCTAAGATTTGACGGCCCTTCGACTTGGGGCTGCCAATTGAGATACCGTTGGCTATTGCTCTTCGCCACACCGATTCATTCGCAGCGAGCGTGCTTTCCAGCGTGTAATCCAGCATTTCGTCCATCGGCTTATCAGCTGCACGTAAGGCGACTTCGATCGCTTCGTTCGTGGGGAAAAAGCTCATCGCCCGCACGACTTCAAGCCGAACCCGCGGGTGATCGTCATCGACGAGTGGTGCGATCATCTGAAACGCAGTCGGCAGATACGCGCGCTCCGAGACAACGACATTAATACCCGCCGCGCGGGCGTCAGGCGTTCGAGCATTCAGAACATATTGGGCCAGCTCCTCGGTCACCCGATGATGCCCCTGCTGCACCCACAGGGCATTCGTCAGCAGTTGATCATAAAGCGGGTCGGTCTCGTCAAGATCAGCCGCCCAGCGGTCGATCGCCTTGGCCACCTCGCCGGAGTCTCGATCACGCAGCTCCCGCCGGGCCCGCTCGCGGGTACGCGGTTCATATTCGCGGAACTGCTCGAGTAATTCTTCGATCGACTTTCCATGCTGAGTCGCAGGCTCAACCGTCGGGCGGTCGACGGCGCTCAAACGATAAATGCGGCCGTGGCGGTGATCGCGATTGGGATCGCGCTGCGAGTATTGCATGTGGCCGATCAGCGGGTTGTGCCAGTCGGCGAAGTAGAGAGTTCCGTCCGGGGCGATTTGAGGATCGGCGGGACGAAAATTGCGGTCGGTCGAATTGACGATGTCGGTGATTCGGTCGCCGCGATAGCCGGCTCCTTCGTCCTCAACCTCAAACTGCAGAATGCCGTTTAGGTTAATGACGCAGGCGTAGATGTAGTTTCCGCGGGCTTCCTCCGGGAAGTGCCGTGAGAACAGGAATTCGCACCCGATCGCCGGTCGCATCCGCCCGCCGGAATAATGCACGAACTGCCCGATGCCCTTCCGACCGGGATAGACCTTGCCCGAGAGCGGCGTCGCCCAGAACTGAGTGGCGCCGGTGCCGTCACCGACGAACTGCTGGCCCCAGTCATTGTGAGTCGCGCACCACGGGTTGGCGAAAGCCGGTTGAATGTGCTTTTCGATCTTCCTCGTTCGCGGGTCGTAACGATAGATCGTTGACCGGCCATGATTGCGAAACGGACCCCGCGGCGTTTCAACAGCCGTCGACATCGAAACTCCTTCGAGCATTAACACCTCGCCGCCGGGCGTTAATTCGAACGCCCCGATCGCGTGGTGCGTGTCGTCGGTGGCGAAGCCGTCAAGCAGGACCTCTTTCACATCGGCCCGGTCATCGCCGTCGGTATCCTTCAAGAACACAAGCCGCGGCTGATCGACGACAATCACGCCGCCGTTCCAGAAGGCAAAGCCGGTTGGAATATGGAGGTCGTCCGCAAAGACTTTCACGTCATCGGCGCGGCCGTCTCCGTCGGTGTCTTCAAAAATTAAGAGGCGGTCATTCGGTCGGGCTTCATTAGGATGCCACTGCGGATAAGTCGGCATGCACGACGCCCATAATCGCCCCTTATTGTCGAAATTAATTTGCACCGGATTGGCTAACTCGGGAAATCGCTCTTCGTCGGCGAACGTCTGCACCCGATAGCCGGGCGCGACCGTCATGGCACCGAGGGCCTCCTCCGGACTTAAGAACCGCAGGTCTTCGGGTTCCGAATAGGTTTTCGTGCCAAATGTCGAAGGGACCGGTTTGAGCGGCAGTGTCTGTGAGTCATCGACTTCCTCCGAGACCTTTTCACCCCGGGCGATCTTCCAGATCCGCTCCTGACGCAGCGCGACCATTTGGCGAATTTTGGCGTACTCCTCGGGGAAGTTGACTTCGCCGAACGGCGAACTACGGCCGCCGTACACATACCAACCGTTGACCATCCGGTAGTCCTGCTGGTGATGCCATTCTTTATCGACGATCGCTTCTCTTAAATGTTCGAAAGTCGCGCTCTTCGGATCAGCGGTGCTGGACTCTCCGAACAGCGCTTCGCTAAGCAGCGTCGCGACGGCGAGATCACCATCGGCATTCAAATGAACGCCGTCAGTCGTGTATTGATTGCCCGGTTGCTTTGCGAATTGCGATTTCGTCGGCGTGAACAGATCGACGAACGGGACCTCAAGCTCAGCGGCAACCTCTCGCATTGCGTCGGCATAGAGAGCGAGATTTTCGTTCTCTTCGACTCCCTCTGGCAGATGCGGATCGCCGGTCGATTCGTAGGCAATCGGCGAGACGAACACGAATTGTGGTTTCGCCAACCGATCGAGCCGGTCGGTCGACTCTTTGACGTAATGCTTCAAGTTCCGCCGGAAGCGGTCGATGCCCTCAGGGCCGGCGAACGACTCATTGAAGCCGAAGAAGCAGATCAACCGGTCGGGCGAGTAGACCTTCAGCGGGTCGTCGATGTGGGTGTAGTCGTTGGGGCGCTGCTGCTTGCCCACCTCATCGGCGGGCCAGCCGAAGTTCCGGACCGAGATCGCTTTCTCCGGGAAATTCGATTGCAACATCGCTTCGAAGTTCCCGAACAGTCGCATCCGCTCGGCAAGACCGTTGCCGACCAGCGCAATTCGCTCGTTCGGCGCGATCTCCACCAACGCCTCGGCCGCCGAGCGGGAGGGTGCGAGTTGGAACGCTGCCGAGGTTGCGATCAGGAAAAGCAGGATTTGACGGATCATGAGCACTTCGAAATTCAGGTTGGATGCCGCATCAAGGGACGTTGATCTCACCATCAAAGCAGACCGGACTCAAGCCTTATCGCCTTGGTCGATGAGAGTGACTGGCCGCACTCGGCACAGATTGGACGCTCCGCCACCAGAAACGATGAGGTCGGGACCGGGGAAATCGTGCAAAACACTGCTTTTTTCATCCGGAACGGTGATTGCATTCTGAAATGCGGTCGCGTCCCGACCTCGATTCGATCTCGCGCGCCAATCCCCAAGTTTTTATCAGAGGATGTCTCATGATTCGCCTTATTTGCCATCGGCATCGCCAAGCCTGAGTAGAACTTGGCCCTCCGCCTGAGCAACAACAAGACTCTCCCCGCCAGATACGGATGTGGTCGGTGATGATCGACTCGGAAATCAGCGCTCTCGATGCCCGCGAAGCGGCGTTCGATGAAGAATACGAAACAATGCTTCGCGGAGTTCCTTCCGAGCCGGGGCATCGCGTACTCGACGTTGGTTGCGGAAGGGGGTTCTTCACCCGCCTGCTGAGCGGGCTGAATCCGTCGGCCACGATCCTGGGCGTTGATACCGACGTCAATGCCTTAGAAAACGCTCACAGCGTCTGCGTGAATCAACTCGGCCGAGACGTCGCCTTCCTGAATGCGTCGGCGTATCGCATGCCGATTCCCCCGGAGTTCTTCGACCTCGTTTTCTTTGCTTACAGCCTCGAAACGCTCTCGAATCACGAACGCCTCTTCAAAGAGATGAATCGGGTCCTCAAGCCCGGCGGCCGACTCGTCATACTGGAAGATGACGGGATGCATCGGATGGTATTGCCACTCGACCCGCGCGATGAAGGAATCGTTCAGCAGGCACTGGCCACGGCGTTTGAACGCCGATCCGCCGGGATCGATGGGCTTTGCTTCAGCCGATACGCCTACCGCATTCTCAAACGAAACGGCTGGAGGAATCCGAAGCGTTATTCATTCGGCTTTGATCGACTATCCCCGCTCTCGCGGATCGACCGGCGTTTTTTCGATATTGCCTTAACAGAACTGTGGTCACTCGTCGGGGACCACACCCCGGAACATGAACGCGCACGGCTCAAATCAATGCTCGTTCCGGGCGGCCGCGATTACATCGTGGACAGACCCGAGTTCTCCGCCACGCTCTTCACGTCGCTCATCATGGCGAAGAAGGACGGTTCAAATTTTTCAAATGCCGCCAGTTGCAGTGCAATTGATCGTGTCCCGATGAAACCGCGATGAGTTGGTCGTAAAGGAACTCTCTTTTCGAAATCTCAATAAGTCCGCGGTTCTCAGGAACCTCGGCTTGGGAGGAGAAGCGACAGGTCACCCAACAACAAGCCGCACTTCCTGTGAAGTGCGGATCGAGCGCGTCGGGAGGCGGGGACGTGTCTTGGTAATGTGTTCCCCAATGCGGCCCGCGGTTCTCAGCAAACTTGGCTTGTATTAAGACGCTTGCCATTGCAACTCATCGAGCGGGCCGATTGCCACGGTTGTTAATTGTTTCAGCGGGTAGACGGACAGCAAGTCTCGCACGTCGTGGGTGGTGACGCGTTTCACCGCTTCGAGGTCAGCATCCACGCTCTCGTAGCTCTTGCGATAAACCCAGTTGCTGCCGAGCGACGAGAGCCGGCCCATCGGGCGTTCGCTTCTTAAGACGACGCGGGAGAGTGCCTTGTTCTTGGCCTGTTCCAGTTCTTTCTCAGAAATGCCTTCGGCATTAATTTTTTCATAGATGGCCGCGATGCGGTCGAGATTCGCCGTCGTTTCTTCCGGAGTACCGGCGAGGAAGGTCAGCCAGCTGCCGCTGCCGTCGTATTCGTTAAAGCCCAACTCGGCGGCTTCCGCGTGGCCGGGGTCGACGATGTCCCAGTAGAGCCGGCTCCCCGAGTCATCCCCCACGACAACACTTAAGAGCTCCGCCGCAAATCGCAGCGGACTCTCGGCTGACGGCGCGGGAGCCATCTGCATGACGTATTGCTGCGTGGTATTGTCGCGGGTCAAAACCGTGGTTCCACCGACGGGGCGGGCCTCTTCAACTTCCCGCTCCAAGTCCCCCTCGGGAATCGCATCGCAATATCTTCCGGCTAATGCCTGGATCTCATCCCAGCCGACATTGCCCGCGATGGCCAGCGTGATGTTTCCCCCGACATATTGCCCGGCGTGATATTTCCGCATCGCGTCCGCCGTCAGGGCTGAGATCGACTCGTTCGATCCGAGAATGCTCCGCCCCAGCGGGTGCCCGGCGAAGTGAGCCGCCATCGCTTTGTCATAGGCCAGAAACGCCGGCTGGTCGTCGTACATCCCGATCTCCTCCAAGATGACGTTCTTCTCCAAATCGAAGTCCTCCTGCCGCAGCGTCGGCCGGACCAGGGTCGAAAGCAGTTCGAACGCCGTCGGCAGATGCTCCGGCAAAACCGCGGCGTAATAGGTCGTCACCTCCTCGCCGGTGCTGGCGTTATAGTCGGCCCCGATCTCGTCGAAGATGCGGTTCACATCATCCGCCGAATACCGCTCGTTCCCTTTGAAAGCCATGTGCTCCAAAAAGTGACTGACCCCCGATACATCAGGCGTCTCATCCCGACTCCCCGCCTTGACGAAGAACCCCGCCGCGACCGATTTCGCCTTGGGATTCACCTCGGCGACGACGTCGAGACCATTGGAGAGCGTGGTTTGGTGGAAGTGCATGTCGCGTTTCTCAAAAACGTGTGAATCAAGCCCGCAGCGCAAGCAAGGGATTATGGCGTGAAGGCCGGAGTTCGTCACGCGGCTGAGAATCAATCGCCCGGTCGAAGCAGCAACCCGAAATGACTTGCAATGCGGTCGGGGGGGGCGGCAACCTATGAGAGTCATCCACATCAAAAGCCGGGCCCGGCACAACAATTCTTTGAGAGGAACAGTCATGGGAGCTTACCCACGGTTGAAGTTCTTGGCAGCTTTGCTGCTTTCGCTATCTCTGGCGACCCCAGCCGCAGACGCTGCGGAGAAACCGAATATTTTGGTCATCTGGGGTGACGACATTGGCACGTGGAACATCAGCCACAACAACCGTGGGATGATGGGTTACGCCACGCCGAACATCGACCGCATCGCGCGCGAGGGCATCAGCTTCACCGACTATTACGGCCAGCAATCATGCACGGCCGGGCGGGCGGCGTTCATTGGCGGCACGGTTCCCGTGCGGACCGGGATGACGAAAGTCGGCCTCCCCGGAGCCAAGGAAGGCTGGCAGGAGCAGGACATCACCATCGCCGCCGTGCTTAAAGAGCAAGGTTACGCCACCGGGCAGTTCGGAAAGAACCATTTCGGCGACCGCGACGAACACCTGCCGACAAATCACGGTTTCGATGAGTTCTTCGGCAACCTCTATCACCTCAATGCCGAAGAGGAGCCGGAGAACCGCGACTACCCCGGCGAGATGAAGCTGCCGAACGGGAAGACATTTCTTGAGCAGTACGGCCCCCGCGGCGTCTTGAAAGCCAAAGCCAATCCCGATGGAACCCAGACGATCGAGAACACCGGCCCGCTGACAAAAAAGCGGATGGAGACGATCGACGAGGAAACGGTCGCGGCGGCCAAGAACTTCATCGAGCGTAAGCAGAATGGCGACAAACCATTCTTCTGCTGGTGGAATGCGACGCGAATGCACTTCCGCACGCACGTTAAAGAAGAGAATAAGGGAATTAGCGGCAGCAGCGGGGATGAATATCACGACGGCATGGTCGAACACGACGGCCACGTCGGCGAATTGCTCACGTTGCTCGACGATCTCGGTATTGCTGACAATACAATCGTTCTCTACTCCACCGACAATGGGCCGCACTTCAACACGTGGCCCGATGCGGGGTATACGCCGTTTCGCAACGAGAAAAACAGCAACTGGGAGGGCGCGTATCGCGTCCCGGCCTTCGCACGCTGGCCGGACAAATGGCCCGCCGGCGCGACGGTCAATGGGATTGTGGCCCACGAAGACTGGATGCCGACCTTCGCCGCCGCCGCCGGCAAGAAAGACCTGAAAGAGGACATGCTCGACGGCTACGAGGCCATCGGCCGAGAATACCGCCAGCACTTGGACGGGCATGATCTGACCGAGTATCTGGCCAATGCCGACAGTTATAAGAGCATCGAAGCGAACATTAAGGCGTCACCGCGTAAACAGTTCTTCTATGTCAATGACGACGGGGCGGTCGTTGCGATCCGCTTGGGCGATTGGAAGGGCGTGTTCCTCGAAAACAGGGGCATGGCGTTCGAGGTGTGGCGGGAACCGTTTACGGAGCTGCGCGTACCGCTGATCTTTAACCTGCGTCGCGATCCGTTCGAGAAAGCTCAGCACAACGCGACCGTTTACAACGATTGGGTGCTTGATCGTGCATTCGCGATCGTCCCCATGCAGCAAATCGCCGGTAAGTTCTTTAAGTCTCTGCAGGAGTATCCGCCGAGCCAGAAGGCCGGGTCGTTTAATCTCGAAAAGGTGCAAGAGCAGATCGAGAACGCGGCCCGGGGGCGTTAATATCTTCGGTCAACCTATCGCGGCGAGCCCGATCTGAAACCCGGTCGGGTTCGCCGTCTTTAATGCCGAGGTGATGGAGTCGCAACTTGGAAGCGGTGACAAAATCGATTGGCTTTCTCAGAACGACTGCAATCGGCGGGCTGGTCTTCCTCTTGCCTCTGATCGTGATCGGAGTGTTGCTCGGCAAGGTGAGCCAGGTAGTCCTAGTTGTCGCTGGAATACTGCGTGACACCCTCGGGATTGAGACCGCTTACGGCTACTTCGTGTTGCTCATCGCGGCCGTCGCACTCGTACTCCTGCTCTGTTTTGCAGCGGGGCTGGCCGCACAACTTGCGATCAGCAGGCGGCTGGGAGAGTTCGTCGAGAAGCATTTGACCCTCATCTTCCCACGGTATTCGATCTATAAAGATCAGGTCTCGGGCGGGATTGGCGGGGAATTTGCAAAGTCTCGTCTTAAGCCGGTCCTCGTCGAGATGATCGATACGACGAGGATCGCGTTCGAAGTCGAGCGGTCTGACGAACTTGTCACACTCTACCTGCCGAGTTCACCCGACCCGTGGGCGGGACATGTCGGTTTTGTGACGGTCGACCGGGTCAAACCGATCGAGGGCGAGGTCGGCGACGTCATGGCGACGTTCGAACGTCTCGGCCGTGACTCCCTATGTTATGTGAACACCTTAAAGCCAACCGAGGACGGGCCAGCCACTCGAACTGCCGCCCCGACACCGCCAACTGCGACAGACGGGTAAGACTTGAAGGAAAAACGATGAATCAGTTTGCAACCCCAATAGCGGTCAGTCTCCTCTTCGTGGGATGTTGGTGTCACGCACTGGTCGCGGAAGAATCTACCCAACCATTGCCCTCTTGGAACGACAATGCCACCAAGCAGTCGATCGTCGACTTCGTCGAACAGGCAACCACTGAAGGTTCGGAAGGGTTTATACCGCCCGCCGAGCGCATCGCCGTCTTTGACAACGATGGCACCCTCTGGTGCGAGCAGCCGGCCTACGTGCAACTTGTGTTCGCGATCGACCGAATTAAGGCGATGGCCGAGGCCCACCCGGAATGGAAAAACGAAGAGCCTTACAAGTCGGTCTTGGAAGGTGATATGGCGTCCCTTAAGAAATTGGGGAAGCCGGGCTTGGCGAAAATTATCGCGGCGACGCACTCCGGCATGAGCGTCGACGAATTTCGATCGATCGTCAACGAATGGATTGCGTCAGCTCGTCACCCCGAGACCGGGCTGCTCTACACCGAAATGACCTATCAACCGATGGTCGAATTGCTTGCCTTTCTACGGGCGAACGGCTTTAAGACCTACATTGTTACGGGTGGTGGCGTCGACTTCGTGCGGGCATGGTGCGAAGAAGTCTACGGCATCCCACCCGAGCAGGTCGTCGGTTCCCGAGGGAAATACAAATTCGATCAACGGTACGGGCAGCCAGTATTAATGAAATTGCCGCAGATCGATCTCATCGATGATGGCCCCGGCAAGCCGGTCGGAATTCAACAGGTCATCGGTCGTCGCCCCGTCATTGCCGGCGGCAACTCCGACGGCGACCTCCAAATGCTTCAGTGGGCCGCGAACACGGTTGGCCCCGGAATGGCGATCCTAATCCATCACACCGACGCAACGCGAGAGTACGCTTACGACCGTGATTCATTAATCGGTCGCTCCGACAAAGCTCTCGACGAAGCAGAAAAGCACGGTTGGCTAATTGTCGATATGCGGCGTGATTGGAACAAGATCTTTCCGCGCGAAACCTTAGATTGACAGCCGTTTTTCGCACGACATGAGGCGCAGCCTCGGAAATTTGGCGACCGCGGAGCCATCGCCAAATTCAGGGGCCGGGCTTGACATCGTAAGGCCGGTCGCCGCATCGTGGAATCGTCCCGCGGCGCTCAACTCAACAGGCCTTGTCGATAACACCAATGATCATTCCTCAATCAGCCGTCATCGCGGCCGTCGCGCTCGCGCTCTGCGTGTCCCATTGCGTCGCTGATGCGGCGGACCACCCCCGACCCAACATCCCCCGACCCAATATCATTGTCATTCTGGTCGATGACTTGCGCTGGGACGACATCGGTTGTGCGGGGCATCCTATTGTAAGAACGCCGCATATTGATCGTCTGGCTTATGAGGGTGCACGCTTTCGCAATGCATTTTGCAACACCCCATTATGTTCGCCCGCGCGTGCCTGCCTGCTGACCGGTCTATACACAAAGAATCACGGCATTCGCGATAACACCGACCGCAGCGAACAGAGTTATCGCTTGCAGACCTTCCCACGGGAACTGCAGGCGGCCGGCTACGAAACGGGTTATGTCGGGAAGTGGCACATGGGGAACGATGCCTCCGCCCGACCCGGCTTCGATCATTGGGTCGGTATTAAAGGGCAAGGAACTTCGTTCAATCCTGAATTAAACATCAACGGAAAGTTCGTTTCACACGAAGGGCACACGACCGATGTTTTAAACCGGTATGCAGCCGAGTTCGCAGGACGCGAGCGAGAAACGCCCTTTTGCCTTTACGTCGCCCAGAAAGCGCTTCATCCCGAGTTAATTCAATATGATGACGGCAGTATTTCCGATCCTTCCGCGGCACGATTCCTCCCCGCCCAGCGACATGAGGGCCTCTACCGAGACGATCCGATCCCGCGGCGGCTTAATGTCACTGACGACATCAGCGATAAACCGGCTCTGCAGCTAGAGATCGAGGGGCTTCCGCCCCTGAGTCGAGCGACCGGGACCGATGACGAGACGATTCGCGATCGGCTGCGGATGTTGGCCGCCGTCGATGAAGGCGTGGGGATGCTTCTGAAGTCGCTCAAGGAATCAAAGAAGTTGGACGACACCATCTTCGTTTTCACCAGCGATAACGGTTACTGGTATGGCTAGCACGGCTTAAGCGTCGAGCGGCGACTGGCGTATGAAGAGGCGCTTCGTGTTCCACTATTGGTCCGCTATCCGAGGGCGGTGCCTGCGGGTCAGGTCGTCGACGAGATGGCCGCGATCGTCGATCTTGCTCCGACACTCCTCGAATTCGCCGAAGTGAGTGTGGATCGAAAATTGGACGGCCGCAGCCTTGTTCCGCTGCTTAAGGGAGAGTCACCGGACGACTGGCGAGATTCGCTACTTGTCGAATACAACACCGACACCGTCTTCCCACGCGTTAAGAACATGGGCTACCACGCGGTGCGAACCTCACGCTGGAAGTACATCCGGTATAATGATCTTAAAGGCATGGATGAACTCTATGACCTAAAGAACGATCCCTATGAGATGCGCAATTTGCTGAGCGGATCTGAAACGCCGCCCATTCTTCCATCGCTGCAAGCCGAGCTGGATCGGCTATTAAGCGAATAGACGAGTCCCGCCCATGCGACCGGTCGATTACGACAGGTCTTCCAGCACTTCGTGCATGCAACTGACGCTCATGGCACCATCGCCGGCGGCGAACGCGCAGCGTTTGGTGGTGCCGCTGCGAACGTCGCCCGCGGCGAAGACGCTTGGGAGCGTCGTCTCCAACTCGCATGGCGTGCGGTCGAGCGGCCAGCAGTCGCATTTTTGAATCCGAGGGCCGGTCAGCACATAGCCGCGGTCATCGAGCACCACCGAATCGGGTAACCATTCGGTGTGCGGTTTCGCGCCCACGAACACGAACAGCCCGGCACAGTCGATCTGCTCGCGTTCATCGCTTTGGTTATTGACGAGCCCGACGCCGGCAAGCTGATCCTCACCGCCAACGCTCTCAACCTCGGTATGAAACCGCACGTCAATCCGGTCACTGTTTTCAATCCGCTTGGCGAGATAGTCGGACATGCTCTTTCGCAGGTTGTCACCACGCAGCAGCATCAACACACGCTCGGCATGTCGGCTCAAATAAAGGGCGGCCTGACCCGCGGAATTTCCTCCGCCAACAACAACGACCGTCGCGTCGCGGCACATCCGGGCCTGCACTGAGGTCGCAGAGTAGTAAACGCCGGCCCCCTCGAATCGCTCGATATCATCAATTGGCAGTCGGCGGTAAGAAACGCCCGTCGCGATGAGGGCCGTTTTCGTGCGCACATTCTGGCCGGTGCAAAGCTTAATTCGCAGATGTCCCTCGTCGGTCGATTCAATATCACGGGCGATCACCGGCGCCGTAAAGGTCACCCCGAACTTCATGGCTTGAAGATAGCCGAGATTTCCAAGCTCCGCGCCGGAGAGTCCGGCCGGAAACCCCATATAGTTCTCGATCTTGGAGCTTTGCCCGGCTTGACCACCAGGCCCCATGCTGTCGAGCAGGACGGTGTCGAGGCCTTCCGACCCCGCATAGATCGCGGCGGCCAAACCAGACGGCCCGGCTCCGATCACCACCGTGTCATAAAGTCGGTCGTCGATATCTCGTGATATGCCGAGGCACTCGGCGAGACCCGCCAGTGACGGCCGTTTCACCACCTTCTCATTGCAGGCTAAAAACGGCGTCTCGTCCGTTGAAACATCGAGCTTGTCGGCAAGCTTTTCCCCCTGTTCATCTGCGATATCGTAGAACGTGTGAGGAATTTTGTTCTTATATAAAAACTCCAGCAGTTGATTCGTCGGCATTGAATTCAGCGGGCCGACGACCCGCAGCCCTTGGAAATCAGAGCCCTCCAGAATTTGCCGACGAATTTGAAACGCCTCGAGCAACTTTTCGCTCAGGCCGGGAAGTTCGCTTAAAAGAAACCGAACTCGATCTGCCTTTACTTCAAACGTTTCACACCCACCTCGGGCGACGGCAGAGACGACAGCGGGTTGACCGGTCAGCAGCGACACATCGCCGGTGAATTCGCCTTCCTGATGGACAGCGACTTCCTTTTCGTCGTCACCGGTCCGGTCGAGCACGACGACCTCGCCCGACTTGATCGCGTAGAATGAATAGTCGCGGTCTCCCGCCTCGAAGAGCGACTCGCCATCGTCGAACTGACGACATGTGCCATATTGCTGCAGGCACGACATTTCGTCATCGCTCAGGCTGGGGAAAGGATTTTGGTTCATCCGATGTGTGCCCGAGGGTTCGATTCGTTGGTGACAATATAGAAACGTACGCGCTCACGATGCTAGAGGGAAGCGCCACAGCGAACGACTGAATGAGTCCCGGACGATTAACGCCGCCAGTCGTCGAGATTCCAACTCGGTCCTTCGCTCACCACCTCGCGGTGCATTCGCTGCATCGTTTGCATCATTTTTTGCAGGCGCTGCGGATGCTCAAGGGATAAATCGGTCGTCTGATCAAGGTCGGTCGCCAAGTTATAAAGTTCAAAGCGGTGCAGGGGGGCCGATTTAATCATCGGCATATCGGGCTTTGTCAGCGCGTGAGAGTGCTTGTGAATCGGGTCATCGAGATAGCCGAGCAGCACATAGTCGCCGTCCCGCATGGCCGCAGCGGGCGCGACCCGATAGAAGTACCACAGCAGGGGCGTCTCCCGAGTTAAAGCCTCCCCTTCTACGAGGTGCGGCAGCCAACTCGTCCCGTCGAGCGAGCGATCGGCCGGCGGCGAGGCCCCCGTAATTTCACAGATCGTGGGGAACAGGTCGAGATGGCTGACCGTCTCATCGGAAACGGTGCCGGCCTTAATCTTGTCGGGCCACCATAGAATCCCCGGCTCACGCTGGCCGCCTTCATAGACGAACGACTTTCGACCGCGAAGACCTTGGTTCGACCAGTCATTCACGCCGCCATTGTCGGACGTCAGGAAGAGAAACGTGTTGTCGGCACGTCCGGCACTTTTAAGAAGGTGAAGCAGTCGGCCCATCGCGCGATCGACATTTTCGATATTGGCGAAGTACTTGGCTTTCTTCTTTGTTAAACCGCGGTCTCGATACTTTGCAACAAGATCAGGCGGCGAAGCGATCGGCGTGTGAGGCTCGTGAAACCAGACCACGCCGAGAAACGGCTGCTCCTGTGGCACGTCGCTCAACCATTGGTCGAATTCATTAACAACGATGTCGCACGAATAGCCCTTCACTTGGCCGAGCTTCTGTCCATTGCGGTAGAAGTTGGTCGGATTAAGATGATTGGGCTTCGCGTTATTGGTGGTGCCGAGGGAATGATCGAACCCCTGATCGGACGGCTGCGGTTGCTGATCGCTGCCGACCTGTGAGAGATGCCACTTGCCGAAATGACCGGTCGCGTAGCCATGCTCTTTAAGAACTTCGGCAAGCGTGACCTCTTCATTGCGAAGGTGCATCGGATGGCCGGGGGGAATATAGGAATAAATTCCCGCCCGCGTCGGCATCCGCCCCGTGAGCATCCCGGCGCGAGACGGCGAGCAGTTCGGGGCCGCAGCGTGACAGTCTGTAAATCGGACTCCCTCGCCCGCCAACGCATCGATATTCGGCGTGTCGATGTCGGAGCCGTAGCAGCCAAAGTCGGTCCAGCCGGCGTCGTCCAGCATGACGAGCAGGACGTTCGGCTCATCCGCCCTGCCGACAGCATTCAGGCAGGTCAGCAGGAACGCGAAAGTGGAAGACAACATTAAGCGGCGCGACGACATCAGAAACCTCCGGGCATTGAATCCCCTTTAACAGGGCACGGCCCTCCAGAACGGCGGAGCAAGGCTTGAACCGGATGACTCTAGCTCATAGTAGATCAATCATCCACTCTCCGCCGAACCAGCGGTCATCTCAGGACGCGCTGCTGTTGAAGTTGACCATACATTGCGGCCCAACCGCTCGCCCAATGATACCTTCGGGCCGAGAACGCAATTGATGATCCACATCCTAAGCCTTAACCCGCGCTCGATGGGGGCGGCTCTACGAGACCGTCCCCAGCCACCCGCCGACGGCCCAAGACTTCGGCTGAACTGCCCAGAAGTTCTCACATCCGGCAGGGAGTGACGGGCTTGTGAGGAGCCACACTAGCGTGCCCGGTTGTTAAGCAGCCTGCCCATCGAACTCGACCCCATGAACGGCCACTCGCATGGCCGACACGTCTTAGTCGAAGAATTGAGAATTCGGCCCGTGATCTCCTCGCGAGTAATCTATGCGGTTCCTTGAACTTGCCCCTCCCGGAAGATGATCGTCGTACTGCTGATGATCTTCTCCGGCAAAAGTGTGGTACGTGTTTTGCTCAATTGGTGTCAGCAGTCGATTCGCGGGCTTTGATGGTCTGGATTTGTTCGATCGTCATGTCTTGCCCGCCCGGAAGGGATTCCTGATCGCCTGATGGACCGCCACATTGCGTGGCATCCGCTCCATCTCCCTTTCCGGCTTTTCTCCGCGCTCCTGAGAATGGCTCCAGTTCTTGGTTGAATGCGTGCGATGTCTGGAAATAAGTCTGCAAAATCCGTGGGCAACGGGTTCTCGACGAACGGCAACGGTTCACAAACCGGCCTAGCCACGGTCGCCATTCAAGACCACGTGGTACCTAAAGAAGTTCGCAATCGCGTGAAAAAGGCCCGCAAGGGTCGGGTCTTAGGATCAGGTTATCCGTATAGCAAAAAGATCGATACAGCAACTTATGAACGCGAGAAGCACGCACTGCAGGTCGAATTGCTGAAGATGATGCACTGGGTGGAAACCAACGGCGAGCGGATCGTGATGCTGTTTGAAGGTCGGGACGCGGCTGGCAAGGGCGGCACTATTAAACGGTTTATGGAACATATGAATCCGCGAAATGCCCGGGTCGTCGCATTGGGTAAGCCGAGTGAGACCGAACGCGGCGAGTGGTACTTTCAACGTTATATTAAACAGCTACCGACGAACGGAGAGATCGTGCTGTTCGATCGCTCCTGGTACAACCGCGCCGTTGTCGAGCCGGTGATGGGTTTTTGCACTCAGTCGCAACACCATGCGTTTTTGCGACAGGTGCCGATGCTTGAGAATATGCTGATCGACGACGGGATTCGCCTGTTTAAATTCTGGTTCTCAGTCAGCCGGGAAGAACAGTTTCGGCGCTTCAAATCTCGAGAACACGACGCTCTCAAACAATGGAAGCTCAGCCCGGTCGACGCGCAGGGGCTGGCCATGTGGGACGACTACACGGAAGCCAAGAAGTCAATGTTTATGTCGACCGACACGACGTTTTCGCCCTGGACGGTCGTCAAAAGTGACGACAAGAAGCGCGCTCGGCTGGCCTGTATGAAGTACGTCCTCAATGCCGTGCCCTATCTCAACAAAGACACGGATGTTGTCGGCCAACCCGAGTCGAACTTAATCGGTAAGAAGGAGGAAGTTTATCAAGACGACAAATGGTAATTTCTCGGCAGATGGGTCCGTCTGATTCTCCGGTTGCGTATGTCGCAAATTTCCCGCGGTTGGACATTTTGCCCAAGCGATTCTACGGGTGCCGCGACGGGTGGCTGGGGTAAATAACAACAGCAGCCTTACCCCGCGCTCGCTGGGGGCGGCTCTACGAGACCGTTCGCAGCCACCCGCCGGGTATCATGGACGGCTATGCCTTCTTCTCTTAAGAGTAGCCTTGTTTCAATTGCCAACGGGTGGCCCGGCCGATTCTCGGCCGGGTGCCGACAGGCACGAGATGTGGTTCGAGAACCTTCCGATCTGCACAAGACCGATCAGTCAGCGGAATGGTTTCGAACAACATCCTGTCGCTTCGCGACCCGGCCGGTCGTGCGCCCGGGCTACCCGCCGATAAGTGAGCAGAACAATCGCTGCCAAATAATCCGAACCGTCCAGTTTCAAAGCGGGGCTGGGTTTCGCCGCAGCGATTTGACTGGCGTTCATGGTTTTACCGGCCTGCCACCAAGCACCTCAATGTAAAACTTTCGATTTCGTGCGACCAACTCGTCGAGCGACTTCTGCCGTGCGACCCAGTACGCACGGAATTCTTCTTGAGACGCTCGCTTCACCCAAAGTTTGGCCTCGCGGTCATAGGCCGCGCCTCGCTTCGCGGCGCGACATAGAGCCAGATACTGCGATGGGTCGGCTGCCTCTGTCCAAATTCGACCTTCCGGCGAGCCGCCGAAATTAGTCGAGAACTCGATATCAGCGCCCGCCGCGCTATGGCTGACGAGCTTCGCGCCGACACGCTTCGCCTCCGAAACGATTGCCTCTCGCATCAAAGGACAGACGTACAATTGAATTTGGCGACCCATATGCGTGAAGCCTAACGAGTATTTACCAAGAATCATTCCGAATAACGTACAACCACGGGTGGCCCGGCCGATTCTCGGCCGGGTGACGACAGGCACAAGATGTGGTTCGAGAACCTCCCGATTTACGCGAGACGGATCAGTCAGCCGAACGGTGTCGAACCACATCCCGTCGCTTCGTGACCCGGGTGTTTTCACGGTCGGGCCACCCGCCGTGATCACCGCTTTTCGCGAAAAGCGTGGCGTCGAAGTCGCCGATGACTCGCCGCCCCGGCGATACCCGACAGACCTCGACCGGCTCGCCGCGGCGGCCGACGACGATGCCGCGTGGCTCGTCAACCGAGTTCGGCAACGGCTGTTCGAAAAGATGGGGCGATGCTCTCTGTACTCTGCCCAATACCTGACGGGTTGGGAAGACGTCGACGAAGCCGACCCGGACCGGGACCGCTGGCACGACACGTCCGAACTGATGCGATCGATCGAGGGCGTCTTGCTCGATGCGTCCCACTCGATCGAGGTGAAGGTCGACCAATTCATCGAAAAACGGAAAGCCGCGGCGGCCCCGGACGAATCCAAGGCGGCATGAACACTTGAATCGGAATTTTCAAACGGCAACGGTAACTGAACGTGCGGTCCGCAATGTCGCGGCTGCATTCAAACCCTGAATTGATAGGTAGAACAATGGCCGAAGAACGGACCAACGAAGAGATTTTGAACGATGTCGCGAAAGAGGTTCACGAGTCCGACCGCTTTCGCTTCCGGGCGTGCCTCGATGACGTGGACGAAGTCGACGGTCTGCTCGCGATCGTCAACAACAACCCGGTCGAGGCTGACCGAGTTGACGATTCCTACGGGACGAAGGGCCCGCGCGGAAAAGCTCACGCGGCGTTCGTCGAAGCGTGCGAGGGGGAGGGTGTCGCTTGCTTCGGCGTCGGGTCATATCCCCCGGTGGGCGAAGAGGACGCCGGCTACACCGTCGCGATCGGCCTCACGGTCGAGAAAGACGACGACGCGACGATGAGCCGAGTGTGCGACCTCTACGAACAGCACACCGGAATCAAGGTCGGGCTGGAAGCGGCACCCGATCCGTACGCGGCTCACGCATAGCGTGAACGGCTTCTGACGAGACGCCCCGCGTGTATTGCCGGGGCGTCTCTTTTCGGATTCACCGTGACGAAAACAAGACAACAGCGTGACAGGGGGGCGGGTCGAATGAAAGTTTCATGCTTTAGGCCAAAGAACCGGAAGAATTACGTTGGTCAGTGGGTCGACCCGGTGACCGGTCGGAAGAAAACGAAGTCGCTCAAAACGCCGGTCCGGCGTGACGCCGAACGCAAGGCGGCAAAGCTCGAGCGAGAACTCGAAGAGGGCACATTCATCGGAACCCAACTCACCGGCTGGGAAGACTTCCGCGAGAGATACGAATCGGAGTTTCTGAGCGGCAAGGCCGAATCGACCGGCCAGAAGGCCGCGTGTGCGTTCGCAGCGGTCGAACGCACGATTGACCCGAAGAACTTGGCCGCACTCGACAGCGGTCAAATCTCGCGAATGCAGGGGATGCTACGCAAAGAACAACTCAGCGAAGCGACGATCGCTTCGTATCTGGCTCACCTCAAATCGTCGCTGCGATGGGCGGCAAAGGTCGGGCTGATCGGCCGCGCCCCGGAAATCGACATGCCGAAGAGAGTGCCGAAGATGAAGGGGCGAGCGATCACCGCGGAAGAGCTCGACCGGATGATCGCGAAAGTTCCGACCGTTGTGCCGGCGGATGCTGTCGGTGGGTGGGAAGATTTAATTCGCGGGCTGTGGTGGTCCGGCCTGCGAATCCGCGAAGCCTACCGCCTACACTGGACCGATGACCGGGAGTTGTGCGTCGATCTGTCGGGCCGTCGGCCAATGTTTCGGATTCGGGCGGGGGCCGACAAGGGCTTCAAGGATCGCATGTTGCCTGTTGCTCCGGAATTCGCTGATCTGCTCTCGAAGATCCCCGACGATCAGCGAACCGGCTTCGTCTTCAACCCTTGGTTGCGATCGAAGAAGTGCGGCCGGGTGACGTGGGGCACGATGAGCAAAACGCTCGTCAAGATCGGCCGGAAAGCTGGCGTGAAGGTCGCCGAATCGAAGTCCGGCAAAGTGAAGTTCGCGAGTGCCCACGACCTGCGGCGATCGTTCGGTACCCGGTGGGCACAGCGGGTCAAACCGGCGGTCCTGCAGCAGCTCATGCGGCACGCCTCGATCAACACGACGATGAGCTATTACGTCGGCATCGAAGCCGACGACGCGGCCGATATTGTATGGGCGGCGCGGCCAGCTAACACATTGGCTATCACCGGGCCGGAAACGAAAAACGGCGACCCTGATCGGTCGCCGCAAGTCGCTAATTGATTAAGACTTCGGAAGCTCCCCGAGTAGGACTCGAACCTACAACCTACGGATTAACAGTCCGCCGCTCTACCGATTGAGCTATCGGGGAATATGCTGCGTTGAATTCGCCATGATTAGTAACGATGCCGCCGGTTTCAAGGCTGGAGGCCGGTCGTGGCGGACAGGTTCGCCGAAAGAGCTGGCCGAGGGCGTCATGACCCGGTTTTTTCGGTCGTCGCGGGCGCGCGTTCTTTCTCCAGGATCACCTTGTTTCCGCGCCCGACATACTCGCACCGGCTCATGAAGCTGCGAATGAGCATCAGGCCGCGGCCGCAGGGTCGCTCGAGATTTTCGTCGAGTGTGGGGTCGGGCACATCGCCCGGGTCGAAGCCCGGACCTTCGTCTTCGATTTCGATGCGGACGCGATCGTCACTGATCCAGCAACCGATCTGGACGGTTTTCTCCTCGTCCATCCCGTTGCCGTGTTTGATCGCGTTGACGAGGGCTTCTTCGAGCGCCAGGCGCACGCCGAACACGTCGCGCTCGGGAAAGTCGAGTTCTTCGAGCTTCGCAACGATCCTCTCCTGCACGCGCTGACCCTCAGCGGTGTCGTTGGGAATCGTGATCTCGAATTCTTCAACCCAGGCCATATTTTTCGCTCGCGCTGTCACGGCTCAGTTCGGCAATCTGGTCTCGCTGCCTCCGTGCGGCAGCCTCGGCAAGGGCCTCGCATCGCCCGTGACGGACGAGCGGGCTTCGGGTTTCAACTAGAACCCGGCCAGCGCCTTTTCTTGATCGTCGTACATCGAGAACAGCTTGTTGAGTCGCGTGATCGCAAAAACTTCGTAGATGTCTGGCCGGATATTGCACAGCCGCAGCTTGCCCTTGGCTGATTTGACCTTCTTATCCAACGTGATGAGTTTGCCGAGCGCCGCACTCGAGAGGTACTCGACATTGGCGAAGTCCAGAATGATCTTCTGGCGACCGTCTTCATCGACGAGCCCGAATAACTGGTTGCCGATAATCTGGATGTTGGTCTCATCCAAGATTTTCTTGTCGACGAAGCGCGCGATCGTGACGTCACCGATCTCTTCAACGTCGATGCGGCGATGACTGGCTGCGGACATGCGGCACCACCTTTTGGGGAGCGATCCAAAAATGAAATACGAAAAGTGACGAACGGTATCTGGCCCGCCGAGAGGCAGGCTCACGACGGATGACATGCAGATCGCCCGATTTGACAGTGGGAATCATCCCGATGCGGCCCGAAAGTGTCAAGTTGCCCCTGATTTCTGATGCCGCGGAGGTGAGGCCATTCGGCAACATGCGAAACGACACTGTGGCCTTAGGGCAACATCCGTTCGGCGGCTGTGCAACGATTTGAACAAAACGACAATCGGTTCTGACGGAAGACGAGGGGATTTGGCCGGGGAGGCCTCGGGACTGTGATTTGCGTGGTGATGATGGCCGAAGCCATCCACGACACTTTCAGTTTTCGCCATGCTCCGCCACCTCGAGTTCCTCCGCCGACAATCTCAGCGGGGCGATTCGCGATTCCTAACGCCGGCCCAATTCGCGGCCGGAATGGCGATCGCGCTGATCATCCTGACGGACTCGCCGACGTTCGGTGTCGAGCAGGCGTTGGCGGGCTCGACGATGGAAGCATCGGTCGGTGCCGAAGCGGATGAACGCCGACTCCGCTCCGACGACGGTCGAATCGTGATCACGCGAAAACGGGTGCCCTCGGGCTCGCGAAGCGATCTCAAATCGTCTGACCTACAAGCCCGAGGCGCAAGCCGTCGGGAAAATCACTGGTTGATCGACCATCGGCTTGCGCCTCTGGCTGGTATTGAAACTGCCTCTCGGCCCGTCCACGGTCCCGAGCGAAATCACTCGTGCGACGGACCGGCTGTCCCGCGGCCCGCTGTCATCGTGCGGCCGTTCTCCCGGGCGTATCGCCCCGTCGATGCCGTAGTACTCGGCGCTCGGCCCGATCCGTTGGCGGCGTATCGTGATCTCCTACCGCCAGAAGCCGGTCCGGTAGCACCGCGTGAAGCCGCGGTGCTATTGGGGGCCGCGCGAGCCGCCCGCGTGCAGCAAATCATTGCGCCCACACTTTTCCAATTTGATTCCCCGGCGTTGCCGCCCGATGTTCCATTGCCAGCGGCTGAGGTTCCCGGACGGGCGGCAGCGCCGATCGGACAATTGCGGGTCGAAGCGATTCCGCTGCGGACGGGCGGTACAGCCGACGTCACCGCGATTGCCGTCAGGGTCCCGTTCGCGGCATCGGCAGGGCCGATGCGATTTCCGGGCGGGACGGCTCGCTTTCGACTCGTTGCACGCGCTCAGCGAACGATTCCGGTCACCGATGGCTATGTCACCAAACAACTCGGCCGACCGAAGCAACTGGCGACCTGGACGCGGTCTTTTGAGCGGGGAAATGCGGACTTCATCGCGCTGCGGCTGACCTCCCCGGTGCCGGCGCACAATCCGAACGTCACTGCGGAGGCAACGCTGTTCGTCCAATTGACTGTGCCGGGCGAGGGCGTCTTTGAAGCCGAACCCATTTCGCTGCTGCTGCGAGATGAATCGGGGTTGCGGGAGTCGCTCCGAGTGCGGACAGGTTCGCCGTACCTCCACGACGAACGACTGACGGGCCGACGTAACACATCCGGCCTGAGGCGTTTGCCGTTGACGTCAGCCCGACCAAACGGCGGCTTCTTCTCCGTCGAGCCTTAACGTCAGGCACTTCGCACTGCCGCCCGCCTTGAGAAATTCATCGAGCGGGGTCGCTGTCGTATCGAATCCGATGTCGTGCAGCGACTGTTCCAGCAGCGGGCAGCCCGTGTTGAGTACGACGTGCCGACCGATCACGACGGCGTTGCAGCAGAACCGCTGCGCTTCGACCGGGTCGACGGCAATCAATTTCGGCACGGCTGCTTCGAGCGCAGAGCGACCGTAGTCGTCGAACGCCGCCGGATGGTAGATCGCCGTTTCGGCATCGAGCGGGCAGAAGCAGGTATCGAGATGATAGTACCGCTCATCGACGAGTTGCAGCGGAATCACCCGGCAGCCGATCTGGTCCCCCACCCACTGCATCGCGTTGGCGTGTGAGCGAAAGATGTAACCGGCGAATAGTGTCTCTCCGCAGAACAGCGCGTCGCCCGCGCCTTCGAAGTCAAAGCCCTCGGGCAGTTCGATCGGCTCGAATCCCGCCGACTCGAACCACTCTTTATTGAGCGGCGTCTCGCCCTGCCGGGCTGCGTGGCGGAACCGCGACAAGTAAACCGTTTGTCGATGGATCAATCCCGCGTTGGCCGTGAAGACGAGATCGGGCAACCCCGGCTTCGGCTCCATTTCTCGGATGTCGACGCCGAGCCTGTCAAAGACCTCGCGAAGCGCCTGCCATTGCCGGACCGCCTCGTCATGATCACTCTGCCGCGAGCGGCTCATCCACGGATTGATCTCGTACTCGATCCCGAAGTAATCAGGCGGGCACATCAAAATCGCCAGCCGCTCAAATCCGTTCCCCATCGCGTCCCCTTCCCTGTGGCCTGACAGCGCGGCTGCATCTTCGCCGCAATCGCCGTCGGCGCGAATGGGAGTCTGGAATCCAAATACTGTTTCGGTGTGAGCGTCAGCGTCTTATGCTGAACCCAGTAACAGTCGACGTTGTACTCAGGTGTGATTCCGTGGCACGTTGCTCGGCAAATTTTGTCTTCGAGATTGTGATCGCAGCGACACTCAATCGCGCTCGGAACGCTGCCGCCGGGATGCGCCGCCGCCATCACCCGCACGAGTCGTCCGTGTCGAGGTCAATTCGAGCCGCAACCATTCGGAGCTATATCACGAAGAGAGTCAGAGCCCACACGTTCCGGCACTCGTTCGCGACGCACTTGATCGAAGCCGGTTACGATATCCGAACGGTGCAGGAACTCCTTGGCCACAGGTTATCGAATTACAGCGGGACGTTCGGACGACAATGGTCGACACGCATGGACTCAATAGTGGCAGTCGCGGCGTCCGCAGCCCGGCCGACTTCGTCCAATTTCATTCCGAATATCGTGCGCACGTTATTCGGAATCATTCCTGATAAACACTAGTTCTGCGATAGAGTCATCACATTCACCATGAGTTACCTGTTCTACATCTCTTGGTTCGCACTCATTGCGATTGCGATGTATTCTTGGGTGCCGATGATTCGCTGCTACGGCTGGAAGTTCTTGCCCGTCGTTCCAACGATGTGGCGCATCCATGGCCGTTCGAAACGCGCTTCCGCCCCGGGAAGAAAGAGGACATCATTTGCACGGGAGATCGTCCAATACCTCTCGGTCGCACTCATCGGCTTTTACTTCGGTGGAGTCGGGACACTTATTGGTGGCTCCTTCGCAGCACTTGCAGTTGCCAGGGCGCTATTTGCTGGGCGAGTTCCTATCGTTCTCCTGTTGGGCACGTCATCAGACTCTTTGTTCCGACTTCAGAGAGGTCTCATCTCTCTTCTGCATGGTGGAATCGTCGCAACTCTCCTCAACGTAAACGCGGCAAGTGATGGCAACTTCCGATACGCAGGGCACGTATTTCGCACTTTTGATGACGATGACCAAACTTGGAAGGACAGTGTTCGCAAGATTGCAGATTGCGTAGCGCTAGTCGTTTTGGATACTCGAACGGAGTCACCGATTGTCGAATTCGAGTCTCGGTGGATGGCCGAAGAGTTCTCCGACAAAACGCTTTTTATTATGGGTGATAACGGCGAGACCCCTGCCCTGAGTGATGTCACAACCAGTCTGCCTTGGGTAACGTATGTCCCGGCAGTCACTGTCGCAGCGTTGGCCTTAGAGATCAAAACTGTCGGCATCGCGGGAATACCGCATCTACATCGTTACATCTCGGAACGAGCTGGCCTTGTATCCCCTGCGAAGAGTATCGCATAACAAATCGCTCAACCGGAGCGGCGGTTGGGCGCGTGTAGTGGTTTTCGAAATTCGCTGTCCGCCGCCCGGTTAGCTCGGACGTTCGCCCACACGAGAGCACTAATGGGATGGAAGGCGAGAGTCCGTGAAATTGCCGATCGAGACCCGGAAGCGGTGCCGCCGGAATTGCTCGCGGAATCTGTCCGTGGCGATACTCGACGCTGGCCGGTCATTCAGAAGAACGCTATCCGAAATGCTGTGATCGGGATCACATTGATTGGGGCGGTGTTCTGGGCCATGCATGGTCTTGCCCTTGGCTATGATTTCAATGTTGGCCGGTTGCACGCAGCACTGGGAATTGCGTCCTGTGCTTTTGCCGGTCTATTCTGTTTGCTTGGTGAATCGGTGATCGAAGATGGTGTTAAAGCTGTGATCATTATCGCCATCGGCTGTATGTTTGCCGGGTTGTTTCCGCTGCCGTGGTGTCTGCTGCCTGGCGCCGGTGCCGTCGTCGGCAGCGTAGTGAACGGAACCATTCAGGTAACATTGGGGCGCTACTTTTGAAAACCATCTACTGGGCGAACCATCGCATGCACGGGAGCGGCGGTGGCCAGCGGATTGTGAAAACAAAGTTGACTCCCGCCGCCCCGTGATGCGGGTCGTTAGCTGCTTAGAGGGGCTTGATGGCAACCTATCTATGCATTTTTGTAGCACCAGACCATCACATCGATTTCATCAAGTCGAATCCAGACTCGCTCTGGGCCTATGTTGAGGGCAGTATGCCGGAAATCCAGCCTAAGCGCCTCAAGCGCACATTGTGGCAGCGTCTGACAGGACAGTCGGTCGCTAAGCAACCAGCGGCGGTGGTTCCTGAAGATTGGCCGGATTCTGAGGCTATCATGATTGGCCCCGAGGTGAACCACCGGAACGTCGACCTATACCACTTGCTCCTCAATGGAACTTCCGAGTTTGTCGATGGAAGTGGTTCCATCTTCCAAACTTGGCTTACAAATCATAAGCACTCAGCGATCAACTTAACTGGGGAAGATTACGCCTTCAAGAGCGAGCAGCTTCCTAAGTTGGCCAAGTTGATCGCTGCAGTAGACCCTCCAGCAATCAAGTCACGCTACACCGAGTGGCTTCGAACGCAAGGGGAAACCTTCGAACCGTCGGATGACGAGTGTGACGAGCTTGTCAAGGAATTTTCCGATTTCGCAGATTCAACACGGGACGTGGTCAATAGACATCTGGGGTTGATCTGGGTCAGCAGCTAACCACCGGCTGCAGTTGACCGGCAACGCCCGCGAGTAGAATGATGTTGTTGGTTTGGCGCTTGCTCTCCGCAGGCGGCCGGCAACTGAGCCTTTTACGTTAGGGGGCTTCGGCGATGAGCTTTTCCGTTGACATGCGTGGCGTCGATGACGTCGTCGCCGGCACAGACGACCCCCTACGGGACCAGATCATCGCCGCGTACAAACATGAGCCGCTTCAAGGGTGTGCCGATCGAGAGACGTTCTTCCAATTCTCTTATCAAGCTCTCTCGCCACAGAAGCTTGAAAGCGTCGTTGGCGAGTTGAGCGAAGGCGACTCGATTGGCTTGCTCGTTGAGGAGTTCCCGGATTCTGACCCGGATGATCCTTTTGGCGATCAGTTCTTCTCGCTACGCAAGCTCGCCAGGTCTTTGCGGGCGAGATATCCCGAGATTGCCGGTCGCACGCTCGATAAGGTTTACCGCGAATATGGCGAAGGCAAGATTGACGACGAGAGAGTCCTGGCCGCAGTCCTGCTTGATCTCGACCGGAACCCTTTGCCGGGCTATCCAGTCGTCGTGTTTCGCTGGTAGGTACCCCCTAACCACCGGCTGCAGTTGACCGGCGACACCCGCGATATGGTGTTGTTGTCGGTTTGGAGCTCGCTCCCGCGGGCGGCCGGCAACTGAGCCTTTTACGTCATGCCAGCATGAGACTCCAGCCGTGCATCGTATCGCACTGATCGCGATTTCCCTTACGACGCTGCTTGGATGTGGGGCGGAGACTTCAAACCCAACATCTAACGCAAATGAGGACTCGCCGATGGCAGACATCGATCTTGCCGACGTCACTTTTGAACGTATCCTCAAGCAACACGGTGACGATGTTGACCCATCGAAGATTGCGAAACCGCAACAAACGGTGATGCTTGTTTATCACTCCTTCGGCATTATCGGTAATGGTGGGTTTCAGTATTTGTTTGAAGGTGACTTTCCCGGTGATCCTGAATTCCTGCTTACCCGACAAGCCTACAAGACCATCGGTGCTTCAGCTGCTTCCGCTGCGTTCGAGAAGGCTTTTGCCGTATTCCCGAATTCCACGCCGCCAGCCGACATCGACCGCCGTCTGGAAATGTGGCAATCAAAATACAAACTGATGGACGCAATCAAGGACAAGTCTTCGCCGGATGCCTTGTATTTCGATGCGATGGATGGCGTCATGAAAAAACTCAATGCTTACATCAAGTCCAACGATGCCGAATTCGCATCGTTGCCCGAATAGGTGGCACAACCATGCGGTGAACGGGAGCCGCCGATGACGCGGAACTTGAAATCAAAGTCTATTGGCGGCGGCCCCGTTACCGCTGTCGTTAATCGTCAATGCGGTCAAGGGCCTATGTTCTGACTAGCCTCTCAATGGCAAGCAGCGCTTCAGGCTTAAGCCAAGGCCAACGCCGAAGCAGGTCGTCCGCATGCATGCGTGCTACCGCTCCATCCACCGGATTCTGCAGCGCTCGTTTCATCTGCTCGATCCAAAGTCTCTGCTTCTTCGCGTACGCCGACGGCTCGGTCCGCTGGGTGGACGAGGACATTGACCCGGCCGTCTTGGAGGCGCTGGCAACGCCTGCATCGTCCGACTGAGTTGCCGCAATCGTCCGCGGCGACCAACGGAAATTGCAAGATATGGTAAAGCAGAGACTAGACATCGCCGCGGCAGGGTGCTGATATGCATCAATGTTCGGTGATTTCATCAGCCCAATACTTTCGCAGGAATGATGATGGTTAGTCGTGTCATTGCGGGATTGCTTTTTGTCGGTTTGCTCGCCCCCCTCGCTCAGGCTCAGCTTGCCGATCCGGCCGAGCAGGCGGCTTGGGAGCAGATTGCCGATCGATTCAAAACGGATCCGGTCGAGAAGCCCGATCGCAGCGGAAAGCGGAAGGAATACACCGTCAAGAATTTGAAGGCGGCCAAGAAAGACATCGGCACCTGCACAATCACGTACGATCCCGCCAGCGGACACGTCATTTATGTGACGTCGAATTCGGCGGGATTCTCGAACGAAGAGTTCAAGCCGTTCGCCGCTTTCACGGAGCTTCAGCGATTGACGCTGTGGCACAACAGCAACGGTTTTGATCGCAGCCAGCCGATCGAAAACTTCGACGCCTCGGGGCTGAAGTATTTGACCGAGCTTGACCAGCTTTCAAATGTGACCCTAGCGGGCGGCGGATTCGGCGACGGCGGGCTGAAGGCGTGTGCCGATCTCGACCAACTGAAGTCGCTTCGGATCTGGCACGTGCAGGCCACCGATGAAGGCATGGCTCACCTCCGCAATCATCCGACGCTCGAAACGATTCAAATGGGTGCCTGGTGGGAAGGAAAAACTGGTGATAAGACGTTGGAGCACCTTTCGACCTGCCCGAATCTCAAGCACATCAAACTCGGCGAAGCGATCCTGACCTGGGAGGGCGGCCTGAAGCACCTCGTCCAGCGGGCCGATACGCTCAAAGTCGTCGACCTCGACAACGCCCTCGTTGAGCCGGCAGACGTTGAGAAACTTCGCGAAGCTCTGCCCAACGCCAAGGTCGAGTGGAAAGGTCTCGCCGCCGCCGGGAAAGCCATTACCGCCCGTCCCTGGACGAAGGCGAAGGCTGAGAAGTGGATGCCTGCCGAGTGGATCGATCGAGCCGTCAACGCGGCCCAGTAGAACACTCATCGCATTTTGAATCACTTAAAGCCCACGCGTTGCAATGCGTGGGCTTTTTTCTCGCGCAAATTTTCGGGCGTAAATAGGATAACCCCGCTGGTTGGTCACCCGGGGCACTCCGCCTAGAATTCGCCCGTCCCCGAACGTGAGTTCCTTCCTCGCAAAGTCAACATGCCCGACCATCCCACCACCCTCGGCGAACTCAAAGCTTCCGGTTATCGGCCCGTCTCGGTGAAGGCCGAGATGCGGCGAAATTTGATTCGGAAGCTGAAGTCCGGCGAGGAAATCTTCCCCGGCATCCTCGGCTACGAACAGACCGTGCTGCCCGAGATTCAAAACGCGATTCTCTCAAAGCACGACATGCTGTTCCTCGGGCTGCGCGGGCAGGGGAAGACGCGGATGCTGCGGATGCTGACGCATCTGCTCGACGAGACGACGCCGATCGTCGCCGGGTCGGAGATTCACGACGACCCGCTCGCCCCGATCTCCAAGTACGCCCGCGACCTTATCGCCGAGAAAGGCGACGACACGCCCGTCGAATGGATCGGTCGCGACGACAGATATCACGAGAAACTGGCGACGCCTGACGTCACGATCGCCGACCTGATCGGCGAGGTCGACCTCATCAAACACGCCGAGGGCCGGCACCTCGCCAGCGAAGATGTGATGCACTTCGGGCTGATTCCGCGTTCGCATCGCGGCATCTTTTGCATGAACGAGCTCCCCGATCTTTCACCCAAAATTCAGGTCGGGCTATTCAATGTGCTTGAAGAACGCGACGTGCAAATTCGCGGATTCTCGGTCCGGCTCAACCTCGACCTGTGCATGGTCTTCAGCGCGAACCCGGAGGACTACACGAATCGCGGGCGGATCGTCACGCCGCTCAAAGACCGCATCGGCAGCGTGATCCGCACGCACTACCCGCTGTCCCGCGAACTCGGAATGCAAATCACCGACGAGAACGCGTGGACGGAACGCGATTCGGAGGTCGAGATCATCGTGCCGACGTTCATGAAAGAGGTCGTCGAAGAGGCGAGTCGACTCGCCCGCACGTCGCCGCACGTCAATCAAGCCTCCGGCGTCAGCGTGCGGATGTCGGTGGCTAACTTCGAGAACATGGTCTCCAACGCCGAGCGCCGCGGGCTGTTGCACGGCGAACAGACCGTCGCCACCAAAATCGGTGACCTTGCCCACGCCCCCAGCGGCTCCCGCGGCAAGATGGAACTCTCGATGACCGAAGAGCCGGGTGAAGAGGACCGCGTCATCGAGCGGATCGTCGACGAAGCCGTTAAGAACGTCTTCGACAAATACTTAAAGGCGAAGGCGTTTCGCTATCTCGTCGAAGTGATTGAAAATGGCCGCACGATCCGCGCGGGAGATAGCCTTAAGACCGACGAGTTCCTCGCCGAGGTTTTCCAAGTCAAGCAGTTTAAGGACGACCTCAACCGCCTCGTCGGCGAGTTCGAACCCGAACTGTCAAAAGGCCCCGCCCGCGACGCCCTGACAGCCAGTCTCGCCGAGTTCATCCTCGATGGCCTGCATGCGAATAATCGGCTGAATAAGAAGCGTGCCGCAGGCGGGGCGAGTTACGGGATGTAATTCGTCGTTAAGCGAACCGATTTCCCAACGACGTGTCCGGCGTGCAAGCAATTCATCTGCACGTCGAGATTGGAGGATGGTACGCTCAGCACATTTGATCGCCTTGAACTCGACCGTGCCATCACCTTTCAGGCCGCGGGCTTTCGGCTGCTCCAGTGGGTGCGCTCACAATTGCAGCGGGGCAACCTGAAATTTGATGTCACGCACGAGGCCATGACCGATCAGGAAATTGCCCGCGACTGGTTGCGAACATTGCGGGGCATGTTGCCGGAAGATTGCCGGCCTGACGAAGGCGAGACGCAAGAATTCGCGAACATGTTCGCGTCGTTCTTAAAGGCGTCTTACGTGCTCGATCCTTCGCCGGAATCACGGCAAGTGTCGCATTGCGGCTGCTGGTGTTGCGCGGCGCTTTCTCAAGCCGAGCATCTGCGACCGCGAAGATTAACAAAACGCCATCGGCATTACGCCGATCAACTCAAGTGGCTCCGACTCGGCGAACTCGCCGGCGCCGCCGATTCGAAGTTATCGGCTGACGATGTCGAGTCGCTATCAAGGGAACCTTCGCTGCAGCAAGACCTGGCCTTGTTCGCCTACGGTCATGAACTGTTACGTCGGCTACGTGGCTACGCCGTTGATGAAAGCTCGTACGCGCTCTGGCGAGAGTTCGCGTGGACCAAAGCTGGAGCACTCGACCGCAGCTTTCGCCTTTCGAGCGATGTCATTCTCACAGCAGAACGCCGCCTGCTTCACGTCTGCGTTTAACGTGTGTTGCTAATATAGAAAGAGCGGATTTCATTGGCATCGAACTGCGGAACCGCTTTTTTTCGAAGCGGGGCCGTCTCCAACTCGCCGAGGTCGTCCAGCACTGAGAGATAGGGGCGGTCCGATCGTCTGGCGAATGGTTGCCGCGGCTGCACGAGGTTCACCGCCGTTCGATACGATTCAGGCAGGACGCCCCATGCGTGCCAGATCGCCGAAGAATCAAACCCGACCAGCTTTCGCGGTTTGGAAGTTGGCTCGCTATAGCTGCGATGTGTGGGCGCCGAGGAGTCCGATTGCCCATGAGTCGTCAACGCGTCCTGAAATGCTCCTGCGGATTTCTTGAACTCGACAGCGGACTTCATGATCGAGCAGGGCACGTAGACCGGTGTAAAGTAAAGATGCTCTGCCTTCCTTAACACTGGCGAATAGACGAGCGGAAACCCACTTGTGCTTCCCCGGTCTTCGTTTAATTTCCAGTACATCGCTGAGCCGTCGTACGCTCCCATGATGACGCAATAGCCGAACTTGGTGCGCTGGCAGAGCAAACCGTTGGCGATGCGCAGCGGCCGCTCGGTGACGGCTCCCACTTCAAAATGGTCGACCATGAGAAGGTATTCGTTTTTCAACCCGATGTCCGCGGACGACAACAGCGACGCTTGGCGGAAGTATGTCCGGGGTGCGGGAACCCGCAGTCTTTTTCGAGAGGCAACAATCCGGTCGCCGACTCGAAGGACGTCGCCGTACAGGACTGAGGTCACCAGTAGCTCGGGCTCGCCTCCGTCCGCGTCGAGGAGTTTCGCAATGGCGATCTCCTTCGCTGCGCTGACATGCGGGTAGGGAAAGCCGTCACCCCGGTGAGACATGTCGGGATTGAGCGACCAGTCGGAAAGCGTTTTCGAGACATAATTGCGCGCTCGGGGAGCCTCGACCGGCAGGGGCCGGTCGGCTTTCAAATCTGCTTGCAAATTCGGTGAAAACGCTATCGCGGCGGCGAACAAAAACTCGGCGATCATCGCATACTCCTGTTCAGAACAGCCGGGTTATCGAATCTCGAAGCCAAACTGGTCAAGATGAGTCGAGCGGAAGCCGCTTGCCGCCGAACCCTTTTCGAGTCCATTCCATGACGCAGCGTGATCCCGTTCCCAAATACATCCTGTGGCTGTGGTCGCATCCGATCCTCGTGCTGACCGGCTTGCCGCTCATACTCGTGCTGCTGGTCTTCGGGCCGGTGTTGTATCTCGAAGGCCGGCTCGAGCAGATTGAGGATCGCCTGGCCTACAAGCCGCACGAGAACGTTTCGCCCTCGCCGCCGGACGGCGATGCCTCGATCGATCTCGGGAAGTATCCGGAACGTCACGCCTACTACGTGCCGTGCTATTCGCACATTTACCACCGCGGCGGTCGTCCGATTCTGCTCGAAACGACCCTCAGCATCCGCAATACGTCGATCGACAGGCCGATGGTGGTGACCAAGGTCAAATACTTCGACACGGCCGGGGCGCCGCTCAAATCGTATGTCGATCAGCCCGTTGAAGTCGGTCCCATGGCGACGATCGAATTCCTTGTGGAAGAGCACGAGGAAGCTGGCGGGTCCGGGGCGAACTTTCTGGTCGAAGTCGCCCTGTCGGGCGATTCAACCGCCGACGGTGATTCAAGCAGTGGTGAACAACGGGGCGATCACGTCCTGCTCGAGTCGGTGATGGTCGGCTTGAGCGGGACGCAATGCATCTCGTTCGCTCGGGGTGGCGTGCTTGTTGACGAGCGAGTCGGCGAATAATCGTTTCGACCGGCGCAGTCGGCCGCGGCATTCCCCTCACACGGGGGATCGGGTCGGGTCGTCGGGCTTTGCCGCGTGGTAGAATTGCGATGCGTGCCGTCCCCCGCGATTTCGCCCCGCCGTTGAGTTGTTGTCGAGCCGTGATGTCATTCGAATCTCCCGCCGGCCTGCTCGCACCAAAGCAAGCGGAGTCGCACGTCGGGCCGACCGACCACTCTATTCTCATTCTGACGCGGGATGACTCCGTCGGACGGCTGGCCGCCGGATATCTGCACCACGACGGCTACGCGAACGTGACCGTCGACGCCATTGAGGCTGCGGCCGGTGCGGGCGAGCACCCCGGAGAGGACGGCGACTTCGACCTGCTCATCGTCGAGGCGATCGGCGACGCTTTGCCCGAGGCTCTGCGTGACTTCGTGACCGCGGCGGATCGGCCCTATCTCATCCTGTCGAGAAATCCGTCGCCAGAAGCCCGGGTCGACGCTTTGCGTGCCGGGGCAAGCGACGTCGCGACGATTCCGATCGACCCGACGGAACTGCTGACGCTGACGCGACGAACGTTGCTCCAAGATGCCGAGCGGCGGCGCTGGCGACTCAAAGCCGATGAGCTGGAGCAAACGGTTCTGACGCGCACAACGGAACTCGAAGCCTCACGGCTCGAAGTCATTCACTGCCTCGCCCGAGCCTCCGAATTTCGCGACGTCGACACCGGCAATCACGTTACGCGTGTCGGGCGCTACTCCGACATTCTCGCCGACGAACTTGAGTGCGATGCGGAAATCCGCGAACTGATCGGCCTGGCGGCTCCGCTGCACGACATCGGCAAGATCGGCATTCCCGATTCGATATTGCTGAAACCGGGACGGCTCAATGAGGAAGAACGCTCCCGGATGCAGGCTCACGCCGCGATCGGTGAAGAGATTGCCCGCTCGATGAGTGACGAAGTCTGTGAGCGGTACGCGAAGTTCGTCGAAATCCCGGCGGACGTACTGAAGTCGACCCGTTCGCCGGTTCTCGTCATGGCGGCCCGCATCGCGGCGACGCATCACGAATGGTGGGACGGCAAAGGGTACCCGCGAGGTCTTGCGGGCGAAGAAATCCCGATCGAGGGCCGCATCGTGGCGGTCGCCGACGTGTTCGACGCCCTGTGCAGCAAGCGGCCTTACAAGCCGGCCTTCCCAATGAGCAAAGCGATTGAAATCCTCCAGGAAGGCCGCGGCACGCAGTTCGATCCCGCGGTGATCGACGCGTTCATCTCCCGCTTGGACGACATCATCGCGATCCGCTACGAGTGGGTCGACGAGTAGCCGACTGAAAAGCACCGTCGCGACGGTTTACGCGAGGATTGTGCGAAGTGCCTCATTTCGCGTGCACCCATTGAGTTGCATGCAATCTTTGATATGATCCGGGGTCGCGGTTGCACGATCGAGCGGCTTCGTCGAAGCAACCCACTATCCATTGATGGTTCGCTGAAGAAGTCCGCCAGACGCGGTCCGCGGCGATGAAGTCGCCCGGCGGAATTCAAAGTAGGTGAAACCGAAACTTCGTGAGATATGGCTCGATGCGGATGATACGATGAAGTCTCCGCTGAGACTTTCAAATCGCGAATGCACTGAACTGCCGAAAGAACCGGAATGCCGAGTTCGAAGCGCTCAACGTCAAATGCGGACTCCATCGCGAGACCGAAGCGACGAGAACGTCGACGTTTATCGGGGCTTGGGTCGATCACGGCGTTCGGCTTTGCTGCCTTCGCCCTCGTCGCGGCGCTGACTCTATTTCGGCCCGGCGGGGAAGCGACCACTCAAGCCGCGGACTCGTCGGTCGTCGATGACTTCGGGGGCATTGAGATTGCGAACGATGGCATCGACCCGGTCGAGCCCCAAGTCCTGCTCGCCTCCAACGACTCACGAAACAGCGCTCAGGTCGGTACTTCAAAACCCCAGACGCTCGCCGTCGGCACCGACCTTTCCACCTTCAAGACAAGAGTCCGCCCGTTTCTTTCGACCTATTGCACCGATTGCCACGGGGCCGATACGCAGGAGGCCAGCGTGCGGGTCGACGACATGACGCCGATCGATGGCCGGACGAGCGGCGATCTTTGGAAGCACGTGGCCGACCAAATTGAATTGGAAGCGATGCCGCCGGAAGACAGCACTCAGCCGTCCGATAAAGAACGCAAGGCGATCGTCGATTGGATTCGAGCCGAGATCAAACGGGCGGAGAAGGCGGCCGCCAGTACTGGCGGCAAAGTCGTGCTGCGGCGACTGAACAAGAGCGAATACGCGGAGACGATTCGGCAACTGCTCTCCCTGCATCCGGAAGTCGACCCGGCCGAAAAGCTTCCGGATGATGATGTCTATGAGGGGTTCGACACCGTCGGCGCGGTGCAGAACGTCTCCGCACGGCTGCTGGAACTCTATTTCGAGTCCGCCCAGAAATCACTGCAAGTGGCACTGCCATCGAGCAAGCCACCGAAACCGGAAGTCGGTCGGCTCGAAGGGGCGGCGCTCTCTCAAGATTGGATCGACAAGCAACTTGCCGTCAAGAACAAAGCGGCTCAACTGTATGACGCGTCACGCCAGTACCGCCGCTCTGATCCGAAGAAATATGAGCGGTTGCGCAAGCAGGCACGAAAGCTGTCGCAATCTGTGAAGCAACCGGATCGCGACGCCTTTCAAATCGATCGCGATGACCTTGGTCTCGCCCGGGTCGGTGACGGATTGGTGGTGCGTCGTGTCGCGACGATGAAGTTGCCGCGAATCGGTTTTCGATGGAAGGGCCCCGGCATTTACCGCGCGACTGCGGTCATCCGCGGTGTGGCCGGGAAGGACGGGACGTTGCCGACGGTTAATCTCTCCGTCGAAACACCGTTTGAGTCGCGATCGTTATGGTCGAAAAACCTTGATGACGAAGTCTCCGCGGTGACGGTTGAAACTTATCTGAACGAGCCGCTGCAGTTCGTACGGATTCGCGTCTTGAACTCGGGTGGAAACCCGGGTCCGGACGCGCCGGGTCTGTGGATTCAATCGTTGGAAGTCCAAGGGCCGCTCAACCCGTGGCCGACGCCGGCCCAGCAAGTGATCTTCAATGGAAGATATGGCGACGAGCATGCCCGAGACATCATCGCCGAGTTTGCGGAGCGAGCATTTCGACAGCCTGTGGAACAAGTTCGAGTCGACACCTTTCACGATTTCTATCAGTCACGACGACGTGCCGGGGCTTCCTTCGAAGACGCCGTTCGCGATGCCATTACGGCGATTCTCGTTTCACCGGAGTTTCTATTTCTCGTCGAACCGAAAGAGCCCGGCGGCGAGCGGCTGCCGCTTGATTCCTACGAGATCGCGTCACGGCTCTCTTATTTCCTGTGGAGCGGGCCGCCCGATGCCGAGTTGTACGAGCTTGCCAAATCGGGTCGCCTGACCGATGAAGCGGTGCTGCGGGAGCAGATCGAGCGGATGCTCGATCACGAGCGGGTCGGACGTTTCGCTGAGAACTTCGTCGGACAGTGGCTTCAACTTCGCGAGTTGGGAGGCGTCGAGCCCGATCCAAAAAAGTACCCCGAATACAACGCCCGAATTGAAGCGGCGATGAAGCAGGAATCGGAACTCGTCTTCCTGCATACCCTTCGCAACGACCTGCCCATTCGAACGTTGTTCGACGCCGACTTCACGTTCTTGAATCAGGAACTGGCCTCGCTGTACGGCATCGATCGCGTCGTCGGCACCGACATGCAGTTCGTAAAGTTGAAGCCCTCTGATCACCGCGGCAGCCTGCTGACTCACGCGTCCGTCCTGACGGTCACCTCCGATGGCGTGAGGACGTCACCGGTGAAGCGTGGCACATTTATTCTTGAGCAAATTCTGGGTGATCCACCGCCGCCACCACCGCCCGATGTCCCCCCGGTTCCGGAAGCCAAAGGCGCAACGCTTAAGGAGCGACTCAAATCGCACCGGGCGCTCAAGGCGTGCTCCGGTTGCCACAACAAGATCGACCCGCTCGGATTCGCTCTGGAGAACTTCAATGCGATCGGCAAATATCGCGAGGTCGAAGCGGAGTCGAAACAGCCGATCGATCCCTCCGGAGTCCTGCTGACCGGAGATCAATTCGCGAGCTACGAGGAGTTCCTGAAGCTGCTGATGCAGCGGGAATCGGAGATCAAACGAAATTTGGCCGAGAAGATGCTGATCTACGCTCTCGGACGGCCTCTCGATTTCACGGACGACCCACAGATCGAAAAAATTGTGCATGAAGTCGACACCAAAGGCGGTTCGGTGTCGGCCCTCGTCACCGCGATTGCGACAAGCGAAGCGTTTCTCTCCAAATAATCACTCGCCTCTGTCATCGCGATGGAGACGACAAATATCTGATTGAGGTAAGCGAAATGAAGAACTCATGGCACATCCCCCGCCGAACGGTTCTTAAAGGTCTCGGCGCGAGCGTCGCGCTGCCGTTTCTTGAAACCATGAACTCCGTGTCTCGGGCTGAGCAGCAGGCTTCCAAACCGCCGGTCCGGTTGATGTTCCGCTACGACGGGGCGGCCACGAATATGGAGGAATGGTTCCCCAAGGATGACGGCCCGAATTACACGCTCTCGCGGGCTCTCAAACCGATGGAAAAGCACCGCGAGCATTTCTCGGTCATCTCCGGGACACGCCACTTCTGCGACAACCCCTCCGCCGGGGGCGGCTCGGTCGGAGGTCACGGCTCAGGTCGCGTCTGGCTCACCGGCCATTTCTCAGGCGGCACCGATTCGCAGGGGCGGGGCAAGATCAGCACCCACTCTTCGGTCGACCAGTTGGCGGCCGAGGTCATCGGGCGAGAGACACGATTCGATTCGCTGCAATTGGGCAGCTCGAGTTCGCAGGACACGATGCTGTCGTGGAATCGCAATGGGACACCGCTGCCGACGATCAACAGTCCCGGCCAGGTCTTTCGAGAGCTCTTCGTCGACAAAGCGGCGGACGACAAACGCGAGATCCGAGATGTCTTCTCCCGCAATCGCAGCATCCTCGACCTGGTGACCGACAATCGAAAAAGCCTTGAGCGCCGCATGAGCGACCTCGACCGGCAAAAATTCGAGCAATACCTCACGTCGGTGCGAGAGTTGGAGCAAAAAATCCAACGGCGCGAACAATGGGTCGACATCCCCAAACAGAAACCGGCCGGGCTGTCGGAACCCGATCGCGATGTCGAGCGATCCAAAGACCTCTGGCTTGAGACGATGTACGACCTGATCGTCAAAGCCTTCGAAACCGATTCGACACGCGTGATCGCTCTGGCCAGGAACGGCCCCCAGGATTATCGACAGGTCGTCGAGGGAGTCACCGAAGCGTGGCACCCCATCAGCCACCACAGCGGCAACGCCGAAAAATTGGAGATGGCCGCGAAGATCAACGAGTACCTGATGGATCACTTCGGCCGATTCCTCGGCAAGCTGGATCAGGTACAAGATTCCGATGGCAACAGCGTGTTGCACAACTCGCTGATCCTGTATGGCGACTCCATGACCGACGGCGGTCACTGGGGCGGGAACCTGCCGCTCGTGCTGGCCGGTCACGCCGGCGGGCAATTGAAGCAGGGACAACACTTGAAACTCGGCCCCGTCCCGACCTACGCCGAGCGTAACGACGGCCTCGCCCAAGTTCCGACCGCAAACCTATTCGTCTCGATGCTCAACCTGGCAGGCGTCCCAACCGACCACGTGGCCGACAGCACCGGGCCGCTAGAGGGACTCGTCTGAGCCGTTGACCGACACTGTCGGAAACTAAAGCGACGATGCGCGGGCGACGAAACAGGAGCAACGTCTAACGAGCTTTATGAAACCCCGAGCAGCACCACCTGCTCGTTCGCGTTTCGGTCGAAATAAGAAATGAGGGCGCAGGGGTTCGAACCCTGGACCTACGGATTAAAAGTCCGTTGCTCTACCAACTGAGCTACGCCCTCGCAGTCGCACGCGGAACTCGCTCCGGGCGAAAGACGCGGAATTATGGCGGCCTCGACCCGGAGGTACAACCTCTGACCGCGACAGATCGACGCGGGTTCGCCGATTTCGCCGTAATTTACGGCATGTCCGGACGTTTTGCTTCGACCGGTGGACGTGGGCCGACGATCGGAACGAGATCCCACAGGGCCACAGTCTTGTCCACGCTGCCGGAGGCCAAGGTCCGCCCGTCGGGGCTGATCGCCAGTGATGTGATCTTCTTGGCGTGTCCTTCGACCATCCCGGAGACTTCACCGTCGAGGGAACTCCAAACGAAGATTTCGTTCTTCTTGACGGCTCGCCCGCCGCTGGCTGACGCGATGGTGACGCCGTCTTGCAACACGACGAAGTCATTGATCGGCCGCGAGTGCTCGGAATTCTTCGCGATGGTCTGCCGGCCCGGAACGTCGTGAATTAGGATGATTTCGTCCTCGCCGCCCGAGATCAGCCGCTCGCCGGCAAATTCAACGGCGAGCGCGGCTTTCAGGTGCGGCTCGAACCGATGCTGTTCCTCCCCGGCGACGGGATCGAGCAGCACGATCGGCCCAGGCTCTGTCACCGCCGTCTCATCGCCGATCGCGACCGCCAGCAGCGTTCCGTCCAGTGACGCCGCGACGTCTTGGACGGGAATGTCTCCGAAGTCGGCGATTACAGAATTTTCTCCGTCGCCCCAATTCCATCGGCGCACCGTGCCGTCGAGTGAGCCGGAGACCAAAGCATCGTCAGAGACGACCAACGCGGTCACATAGCCGCGGTGGCCCCTGAGCCGTTTGACGCGTTTACCGCGAGCGGTATCCCAGATGCTGATCGACTGGTACTCGCCGACGATCAGCCGAGTGCCGTCCGGGGTCCATGCCAGCGACCTCGCGTAACCCTTTCGAGTCTTGAGGGTCTTCAGCAGTTCTTGCGACGACGAGTCGTAGAGTCGAACCTCATCATAGCTGCCGACGGCCAACTGTTTTCCGTCGGGGCTGAAGGCGACCGCTACGGCCCAGTCATCCAGGCCGGTGATGCGTGCGACTTCTTTCAGTTGCGGCGGGCCTTCCGTCGAACTCGGATTCAATCCTTCTTTTGCTCGTTCGAAGGCCTTCTGCAGCTTCTCAAGCGGCGGCAGTTCCTGCTCCTGCGCGAACGCGGCTGGAACGGCGGACACAACGACTGCGGTGACCGCGACCGCCATCCCATACGCGAACCTGCTCATCACCGGTTATCCTTTGAGAAGCTCTTGAATGAACTCGATTATGACGATCGCCGAACCTTACACCAGCCCCGAATCGTCAAATGAAGATTTCCGTCGGCTGGTGAACCCCGCTCTTCGGCTACGCGTTATCGAAACTCAGGAACAATTGTGCCCTGCTTTGATGCGAGCAACGAGATGCGATTCTACCAGGCCTTCATCGCGACGACTTCGCTTATCGGAATCTGTGCGGTCGCGATTGCCGACGGCTGGTTCTATATTCCAACCGAGTGGGGACTCTTCCTTGCCAATCCTGCCGAGAACTTCACGATGAAGTGGGCCGGAGCCGATGCCGAGATCCCTTGGAGCTTGCTCGATCTCCGAGATGCAAATCCCGACGAGGCTCTTAGCAACTGATTCCGTCAGATTTAACTCTTTACAATTCGATGCTTCGCTACAAACGCCGGGTCGACGTCGATGCCGTCACCCGGACCGGTGGGAACTTTGATTTGCCCATCGATGCTCTTGAGCGAGGATGTGTCACAATGAAACGGGATGTTCCGACTGACGCCCTTGAATTCGTGGTAGGGGCCGGGGTTCGTGATCGCGGCGACGAATTGCAACATATAAAGATAACCGAGTCCCGTGCCCGAGATGTGCGGGCAGCAGGGCATCCCGAGTTCGGCCGCCATCCGGGCCACTTTCATGCAGCGGATCATGCCGCCGAAGTAAAATAAATCCTGTTGATAGTACTCGAACGCCCGCCGCGCGATCAGCCAGCGGAAGTTGCGCATGCTCGCTTCCTGCCCGCCGCCGGCGAGCGGAATCGTGAGCGCATCGGCCACTATGGCGATGTCTTCGTACCAGTCGAACGGGACCGGCCCTTCAAATAGGTCGATCTGATATTCATCCAGAATACGACCGATCCGAATCGCCTCATCCGCGGTGTAGGCACCGTTGGCATCGGCATAAATCGTCATGTCGGGGCCGAAGGTCTCACGCATCAGCGGGATTAATCTCTCGGTCCGTCCCGGCGGTTGCTCCTCGGCGAGCATTCGTCCGCCGATCTTAAATTTGACGGCTTTTGCGGCGGTTTCTTCGGCGCGGGCCTTAATGACTTTGATGGACTCAACCGCCGAACGCCCGCGGAGATTGTTCGCGCGGTAGATGGAAATACGATTCCGGTTCGTCTCGCCGATTAATTCGGTGATCGGGCGGCCTGCGATATTTCCTAACATGTCGAGAATGGCAAACTCGACAGTCGCGACCGGGATCCAGAATGCCATGTTCTGGAGTTTGTAGTTGTTCTGGTAGAGGTAAACACCGTCGATCAGAGCGTCGAGGTCGCGGGCATCTTTGCCGACGAAGTAAGGCTGCACGCGCTGAGTTTGAATCGGATGGAGGTATTTCATCCGGTTGTTGTGACCGACGCTGAGCCCCTCCGCGCCATCCTTCGATCGGACACGGCAGATAAAATTATCGCGGTATCGCAGCAATTCGACCGACTCGATCATCACCGGCTCCGCGAAATGTTCGCGCCGAAATACCGGTCGATTCGCCGCCGCGTCGAGGCGACGATAAACGTCGTGCAGCGATAATTCGCCCGAAGCGAAGCCTGGCGCGAGTAGGCCCACGCCGCAGGCGGCGGATGCTCTTAAGAAATTACGACGATTGTTGTGCATCGGGGTCTCCATCAAAGGGCGTGCTCGATGGATTACCTTGCAGAATCAGCCGTTTGCGGGCAATGCAACGCGGCAACGGGAGCGGTGCTCAGTGGGTGGTCGCAAACGAGATTACGGCCCTTTCCGGAGGCGTGCCTTAAGCTGAATGCTTTGGTCGCGGTGCGACCCGGACGTTGTCCGGGGCACTCTTGATCGAGCGACACAGAGCTTGCCGGGCAACGGGCTTAGAAGTCGTAGTAGAGCCCCACGCCGAGCAGTTCTTCGCGCTGATTGAAGAACGAATATTGCTGCGAGTAGCCGCGGTAGTAGCGGAGGCCGAGCCGGATAATATTGTCGGTCTCCGGGCTGAGCCATTGCCAGCCGGCGATGACGCTGATGCTCGGATCGAAGTCGAGATCTTCGCGAAGTTGCGTGTTAACGGCGACGACCGGTGCCCCGTTCCACCCGTGCTCCAAGAAGGGCGAGTACTCCGCTCCGAATTGAAACACCCAAGGCTCGGCAATGTCGAAATTCACGGCGTAATCGATTTCGGCGTAGACGTTCAGATCGTCGGTCAAATCCTGCCGAATCGCGAAAATCAGGGAATCACGCAGATAGTTGAGCCGCACGAAGCCGGGATTGCGCTTAAGAAACTCATCGCCCGCATGAGAGCTGATGTGATCGTAGCCGAATTGGAACGCGGTGGAGCCTTGGCGGTAGGTGATCGGCACTCGCACACGAAAGTCGACCGCGTCGACGTCGAGTTCCTGCGATGCGTTCTGACGCAAGAAGGCCGCCGCGGAGACATCCATCTGCCAGCCGTCGGGCCGTAGTCCGCCGGTTCCATAACGCCACACTCCGACCGTGCCGCCGAGGGCGGAGTCAAAGTAGTTTTCGCCCGAGACGTAATCGTGCACAATTTCCGCGGCCATTCGCGGCGTGCGGATGCCCGCAATGTACGGTTTGAACAGGACCTGCTCGGGCAGCAAATGCCAGCGATAGCAGCAGTCATCGCAGAGCGCGGCATTGCTAGACGCGGGCGCGGTGTAGGGCGAGTGATATCCGGAGGCCGGGGCGACATCGGTTGAGAAAACCGGCTCCGGGGCTGATTCGTCAGGCGACTGAGTCGGGATCGGCTCAAGCCAGGAGGGCTCGGCATCGCCACCGATATCGGTATGACTGGCGTATTGGACGCCGCCGTCGAATTCCGTTGAGAGAAACGGATCAGCGCCGTCGTCCGCAAAGCTCCATTCGGGAGCTCCCAATACCAATAACATCGCAGCATATACGAGAACGCCGACGCGAAGGACTTGGCGTCCGCGCGTGGTTCGATAGGGCCTTCGAACTTGGCTGAATATCATGGAAATACTGCTGAGGACCGGGAGGGGCCCATGGATGGGGGCGGGAATCTAGCAGTCCGCTCGAAGTGAGTCGAGGCCGAATTTGCAAATTGCAGCGGTACGGCGAAAATTTCGGCGAGGAGGTTTGAAGAGGACGGGTCGTCGAAATTGATGGCCCGACTTCGTGACCTTTGCTCCGGCGTCGGCTACGCTGAAGCGATGCCCGACCGAATGGTTGAGACGCGGTTGAGTCGTTCTGTTCGATGACGGCGACTGAAATTTTGCACGGCAGAGATGATGGGAGTGAGCATGGGACGAAGTTTGGCGTATTGTGCGATGTTCGGTTGCCTTCTCGTTTGTCGGCCCGGTGCAGATACCTCGGCCGACGAGCCGGTCGGCTCCACGGTCAAAGAATCGCTTCGAACGGTTCGAGCCGTCGATCATTTCGGTGAGGGGAATGCAGCCGCCCGCGAGGCCGTCGATCGATTGGGAAAGCTCCCGGCATCGCAGTTGGCTTCAGTGTTGCACGCGTTCAAGGATGCGAATCCGATCGCCCGGAACTATCTCCGCAATGCCGCAGAGCAAATTTTCACTCGAGAACGGGACCAGATTTCGCTCGATGAACTGGTGAGATTCGCCGCCGACACTTCGCAGGATCCCCAGGCCCGAAAAATGGTCGTCGAATGGGTGCGAGAAGAATCCCCCACGCGAGCGGACGAGTTGATTGATCGATTTCTTTCCGATCCGAGTGGGGAACTTCGGCGGGATGCTGTGGCCCGCCGCGTCGACCGGGCGGAGAATTTGCTCGAACAGGAGCAGTTCGATTTGGCGCGGGACGTCTATCAGGAGGCCCTCGGCGGCGCAGTCCATGAAGATCAGGTCAAAGCGATTGTCGCCGCGCTGGGCGACTTGGATGTCGAAGTCGACATTGCCGAGCATCTCGGACTTCTCCGCGAGTGGCAGGTTATCGGGCCGTTCGACAATACCGACACCGGCGGCTTTGACGTCGCTTATCCGCCCGAATCGAAGTTCGAACCGACGGCTTCCTATGCCGGGAAACTGGGCGAGGTGCGTTGGCAGCCGATTGAGACCGATGATGATTTCGGCGTCGTCGACATTGCCAAGTCATTTGAGAACTGGAAGGGATCGGCGGTCTATCTAACGACGACTTTCGACTCGTCCGAGAACCGCCGCGCTCAACTCAGGTTGGGAACGGCCAACGCCTACAAAATTTGGGTCAACGGCGAGTTCGTGTTCGGTCGTGAGGAATATCACCGAGGCAAACGGCTCGACCAATACTTGGTGCCGATCGACCTTGTGCGTGGCGAAAACCGCTTCCTCATCAAGCTGCTGCAAAATGAACAGACGCAGGACTGGGCACAGGCCTACACCGTTCAAGTCCGGGTGACCGACGGTGCCGGCGCCGCGATTCGACCGGCTCAATGAGCCAGTCGATAGAACAATTTCCTACGATATGAGATTCCGTCGATGGGCAAGCAACCTCACGTCCTGATGAACAGCCGCGGCCTAAGCAGTGGCGCAGTCATAGCATCAATTCTCTGCATCGGATTGTCGACAGCGCTCGCGACCGA
>NZ_CP036268.1:503422-506481 GCF_007744515.1 Stratiformator vulcanicus | reverse complement strand
GACCCGTTTGTGGCGTCATTTGTGGCGTTTTGTGGCGGGGGCGTTCTCCGAAAGATGTCTCGATGCCCCAGAAAAAAAGCTTCCGGATCGGTCGCGTGCGCGGCGATCTCCGCGGTCGGGTGTGGTACCTGACCTATCACGAACAGGGCCAGCGTCAGCGTCCGAGGGTTGGCCCGTCACTCGATGAAGCCCGCCAGACGGCGGCCCAGATCAACGGCCAGCTGGAGTCAGGACAGACGGCTCTACTGACCTTTGATCGAATCGGTATCGACGAGCTTCGCTGCCGCTGGCTCGACTACCACGAGCATGTCCGCCGATCGTCACTGCAGACCCTGCGACGCTATCGCACCGCCACACAGCACCTGATCGATTTCCTTAATAGATCGCCGGTCCGTTCGGTGGCCGAGTTGCTCGCCGCAGCCGATGAGTGGCTCTTCCCGATCGCTGCGACGTTGGCCTTCACGCGGATGCGTCCGGGCGAAGTCGTGCACTTGTTCGTTGAAAACTTTGACCGTGATGAGGGACTGCCGCACGTTCGCTGTCGACCCGAACTCGCTACGCCTAAGACCTTCCGGCACCTCTTCGCCGCGACGCAACAGCAACGGCGCGTCGATCCACTCCTCTGCAATCTATTGATGGGCCACACCCCCGAAGACGGCGGTAAGCATCGCACCGGCCCCGGCATGACCGCCGTTCACACGCACACGCGGGTAGAGACGCTCTGGCAAGAGTTGGAGCACGCTTTTGCGGATTCGAGGTTGGTGACTGCAATGTTACAGCGTCACGAAACCACAACACGTCGTAAGGGAGTGGGATCGATACCCGATGCGACATGGTCATCGGCCACTGCTTAATTCAGCCGGATTCTGTGGCATATATCCATGGAGCGAATTAGTCGTCTAAACCCTTAATCCCAATCGAAAGGAGGCCTTCTTGAAGCGGAATCTATAGCGGAAACGACGACTCGCTCTTCCAACCCAGAGCCGGCCTGTGTGCCGGCTCTTTTCATGCGCTGACTGACAACATCATCAATTTCTAAACCAGGGAACGAACCTATGAAGATCATGCTGATTAACAACGACGGTGGCGGATTCGCGGACTGGGTCGAAGTGGCTGATGGCACCACGACCTCGCAGCTGTTCGCCAAGCACATTCCCCACGGGTCGCCGCGGGACTACCTCATCCGTGTCAATCGCCTTCCCGCTTCGGCGGAGCAGGAACTGACCGAGGGCGATCGCGTCTCGATTACGCCGACCAAGATTGAAGGAGCTGTTCACGCGGCGTGACGCCCTCACTTTCACCAACCACCGCAGCCGGGTCGACGCATGCCGTTGGCCCGGCTGCTTTCATTAAGGAGACCAACTATGGAGACCAGAGAGGCCGCCCGAGCGGCTCTCAAGATGCACGAACGGCTCCGGCAGCGGCACGAGGCGCACGCCCCGGTCGAATTGCCGGAGCGGATGTGGGATGAGTGCCGTGACTCGCTGCGATTAAGTAACCGAGCCCGATTGCTGAAGCACCCGCTCGCGGCACTCCGCCTCAGGCGGCAGTTTCGAGGCCGACTGATTAATCTGATCGACGTCCTTGACGATCAGCGACGGCAGCTCAACGAGGAGTTCGCGGGACAGCGATTAATGTCGCCGTACGAGATCGCCCTTGACTTGAAGGCTCTCGAACACGACTTCCCGGAAGTCGAGATCGATTTCGGCTCATGCATCATCTCGGTCACGACGGAACCGGTCGAACTGGAAGGCCTCTATCTCGGTCCGTTCCGGGTTAAGTTCTGTTGGAAGTCGCTGGCCCGTTCGCAGCCTTACATTGTCGAGGCTCTCGATCCGCATCCGGCCGCGTGTGACAGCGACTGCCATCACCCGCACGTTCAGAACGGGGCACTCTGCGAAGGGGACGCCCGGTTGGCGATCGCGAAGGCGATTGCCGAAGGACGCCTGGCCGACTTCTTCCAGATCGTGGGCAGCGTGCTTGCGACCTACAACTCGGCGAGTCCCTACGTCTCGGTCGAAGACTGGGACCGTCCCGAATGCAGCTGCGGCGACTGCGGCAGCGGCATCGATGAAGAGGACGCGTGGGGCTGCGAAGGCTGCTCCACGACGATCTGTGATGGCTGCCGGGAACGCTGCGTCGACTGCGACGGCATTTACTGTGCGGCGTGTGTGACCTCCTGCGATGGCGAATGTGGCGAACGTCTCTGTCGCGGCTGTGCGGAGGACGGCGAGGGCTACTGCAAGGACTGCCGGAGGGCTCTCGAAGAAGAGCTCGCCGAGCAGGCGGCCGAGGAAGCGGAAGCGAATGCTGCTGAGTCGGCTGAAGCTTCCGACTCGGTACTGGTTCGAGAGGAGGTGCCGGTATAAGACGGGATGCTCCGATTGATCTCTCCGCGGCCGTGCTCCGCTTCACGCCCTACGCCTGGGCGAAGCTGCTGTTTCTTCGCGAAGCCGTTGATGTCGAGGTCAGCGGCTTCGGCATCACGCCCGCTGACGACCCGCTCTGCGTGGAGGACATCGTCCTCGTACCGCAGACGGGCGAGACGGCCTTCACGTCGATGGACGATGTCGGCGTGGCCGACTTCTTCGACGAGCAGGTCGAACTCGGTCGCAGCCCGGCCGAGTTCGCGCGGGTCTGGATTCACACGCACCCGGGTCGTTCACCGACACCGAGCGGCGTGGATGAGCAGACGTTCGACCGCTGCTTCGGCCGCGCTGACTGGGCGGTGATGTTCATCCTCGCCGAGAACGAACGCTGCTACGGCCGGCTTCGCTTCGGCCACGAGCCGGGCTTCTCGCTCGACCTCGGGGCCGACGTGACCTTCGATCATCCGTTCGAGGGCACCGATCACGAGTCGTGGCAGGCCGAACTGGATGCCAATCTCACGGTGCTTGAGCCGCAGACGGTCTGCGGCCCGGACCTCGTCGACCGGGATGAATTCTTCGACGAATAGAACTTCGACTGGGACTGGAGGTGGGAGGATGAGAAGCCGTTTAATGCGGCAGAGCGGGCTGGTGCCCGAGGAGAGACTTATTGAATCGCCGGTGACGGTGATC
>NZ_CP036268.1:347695-503131 GCF_007744515.1 Stratiformator vulcanicus | reverse complement strand
AACGATCACCCGCGGTACGAAGCGACGCTATTCACCCAAGACGAGGCTCAAGCCGGCAGCTGCACGTCCCGCGGGGTGATCTACACCGCCCACATCGCCGCGGGCTTAATGCTGCACCAGTACGTCCGCTGGCTGCGCGGCATCCCGACGGAGCCGGAGCAGACGCTGAACTTAACGGCCGCGGAACTCACCGTCGGCCACCCCTCAAATTAACAAAAGGAGATAACCAGATCTTCGAGCGGATGCTGCTGTTCGCCCTCGCGGTGAACGTGCTGGTTCAAGTCGGCATTCTGGGCTTTCGCGACATGGGAGAGGTGATCGAGTTCGTGCTCGCGATGCTCGCCCTTGTGCTGGCCTACTGGGTGCTTAAGAACATGTTCGGCTGAGCCGCGTGGCTTAGCCGATTAATCCTGACCGATACCGAAGGCCGCTCGCGAATGGGGCGGCCTTCTTTAATTCCTGAAAGGCTTTCAGCCATGACCACGAATGACCTGAACCGGGCCGTCGCCCGCGCCACCGGTGAGACCGTCCGCACAATCAAGCACCGCGGCTTCGGACCGGATGAAGGGGACGAAAGCGGCCCCTACATCGACTGGGACGCCGTCGACCTCCGGCGGAACACGTCGCTGTTCTCGCAGCCGAGCGTCAATCGAAACCCTTAATTCCGTGATCGCGCGGAAGGTCCACACGAAACCAAACGGAGAATCTATGGAAGAACTGTTCTACATCGCCTTAATCGGCGGTATCGGCTACTGGCTGTACCGCGCAGGGAAACGGACCGGCAGCCGGAAAGGCTATAACGTCGTGCGCCGGCATGGGCGGCGCAGAAAACGGCAAGATTAATCTTGATCCAAGTCGACGCCGCCATCTCAGGCGGCGTTGGCTTTTTCGTCCGCTCCCAGCCGCATTCTGAGAGCTTCGACGATTGGCAGGTACTCACGTTGAATCAGCCGACCGAACTGCTCGTGTAGCTTCGTCAGGTGTGTGTAGGCGTTGATCGGGGCTTTGCCGGGAGCCTGCCCCATGAAATATCGGCGGTACGACTCGGAGACGCCCGCGTCCTCCATCGCGGAGGCGAACAGGTGCCGAAAACCTTTCAGAGTCGCTGTATCCGGCCACCCGAGCCGTTTTTTGATTTTGCGGAATCGCTTTTCGAGACGGTCATAGTCAAACGCGCCCGACTCGCGCAGGATTCGGTCACGCAGTTTCAGGCGGCTCTCGGATGACATTGCCGTAGGCCTCGAGGCGGCCGACGAAAATGTCTGGATTAGGCCTCGGCGGCTCGGGCTCCGGCGAGCCGCGGACCCGGAGACGCGCAGATACAATCCGAGATCGTCTTTTCCACGCAGAGTCTCAAGAATCGAACTTAACTCATTCGTGACGGGAAACCGCTTATCGCGTCGGCCCTTCGTGTAATATTCCAACTCCGGATGGCATCTCACAGACCAACTGTCGGACCGGCAGTCCTCTCGGAATAAAAAACAGACCTCAGAAGGCCGCAGGCCGAACAGGATGATCGGAACAAACATCTGAAGTTCTTCGGCAGAGCAGTCTTTAATGAACTCGACCGCCATTTCGATTGTGATCGGAAGCGGCGTGTATAGATCGGTGGCATGCCGACGAGATTTCGCCGCGTCCCGGAACGGGTTCCGGAAATTCGATCGAAGCAATCCGCCCCTGTCCGGATCGATGCCCCAAGCGAAGCAGGCCCGGCAGGTGGCGAGCACGTAGTCGGCTGATTTCATCGGCCGCCCCCCGTCGCCCCGACCGTTCGCGGAAACCGCCTTTTTCCGCAAAAACGCTGCGAATTCGGAGGCAAATTCACGATCGACCTCGCTGGCCCAGCGGTATTTCCGCTGCACCTCCGCACTGCCGGCAAATTCTTCGAGGTGCGCTACCGCTGAGCGATATCGCCGGCAAGTCGCCGGGGAAATTTCGCCCGCGTCTGCCCGCTTCGAAGCATCTTCGAGATACCGCCGGGTCAAATCCAAAATCTTAATGCGGCCTCGTCCCGACTCCGACTCTCCCGTTGTCGCCATGGCCGATTCGATTTCACGGGCTCGGCTCAAAGCGTCGAGCAAGTCGCCATCAACGCGTGCGGAGACGTTCTTTCCGAGCGACTTCGACCACCACTGCAGGATATAATGCGAGGTTCGCCTGTAGATTCGGACTTTCTCCGGACGCCGAATCCCGTCAGGAAAATCATTAATACGTCGCCAGCGGTGTCGCTCGCCATAGCGGCTGGTCCAGTCGACCGACGCGTTGGCACTGTCGGCGGGAGTTTGAAAAGACATCGGCAGAATCCGTGACGCGAAATTTTTCTGACCTCGGGCTGCTCTATCCGAGGAAGGGGAATGGTCACGGAAAGCCGATCACAGGCGGTTCACGGAAGGCGCGAATGTTTGTGAACGACAATAAATTTTAGGACGGAAGCCAGATGGAAGACGCTGCAGTTATTAGTCGAAGCTACGAAGCACTCGGCTTTCACGTGGACCCTCACGCGTTGCACCGTGAATTCAAAAGGGGGGACGGTGACCTGACCGCGTGGCTGGAAACCGACCTTCGGCCATACGCCGCTGATCTGGTGAAACGGCCGAAAGTGCGGTCGCTCGCGACGCACTCACTCCGAACACTCGCGCCGGATTCGGGCAGTGAGGTCCGTAAACTGATCGACAAGCTGCCCGGTCGCGTGGAGCGAACGGTCGAATCACTCAGGGCCGCTTTTACCGAAGAGCGAATTCGGGGACCGCTGTTGATCAAGCCGGTACTCCGCTCTCAAGTCGTGGAGAAATTCACCTTTTCGGCGGAGGGCACACGTGCGCTCAGGCAGCAGGCCTCGCCGGCGATCCCGATTGATCCGGTTTCGGAATGTTTGGCGGCACTCGCCGACTGGCAGAAGACCCCTCTCGTCGATACCCGGGGCTACTTTGCTCATCAAACGCAATTCATCGACGCGAAGGATGAGAATGGGAGTACTGTAAGACTTCAGGACGGCAGCTTTCACCCGATTTTCCCCGGCCGCACCCGATATGTTGGCGACTTGGTCGCGCGTGAGTTCGACGCGAGGCTTCTTGCGATCAGGGGCGATCTGCGCTGGTTCTCATCGCGGATGAATCAGCTCTCGGTGGAACTTCGGGCCGACGTCTTGGTTATGCAAGCTTACGAAGACGTTTCGAGTCTGAATCAATTGATTGATGCGATCCGAGCAGACGTCCTTCTACACGAGGAGTTTCCGCTCCGAGACGCCTGCTGCGTGTTGACGCAGGCCTATGCGGCCTTGTCTCCGAACCCCGATCTTTCGTGGCTGCCGTTAGACGAGTCAGTCTTAGCGACTGGCGGATTACTTCGCACACACGTCCGCAGTAACAGAAACAGCGTTCTCGATCATCTCAAACAGGCGGTTAAGCGTACCCAGCGGCTCTATGCCGATGAGAATAAGGACGCCGAGAATCTCGACGATTTGATCGGGCGGTACCGAGTCGTGCTCCGCAGGAATCCGTTTGATGCCTGGGTCGACGGCAAGTCATTAAGAACCTTAATCGAATCGGAGAGCACTGGACGAATTCCCTTTACGCAGGGTGAAGAACAACTCTTAAAAGAGCTCATCACAAGTGCATCGGGCGGCTCTGAAGTATTAGCCCGAAAACTTTACGGAGCTATTCCCGTAAGCGCGAGCACGTTACCGACCCGCTGCAAACGCCTTCGGGAGAAGTTCCCGCTGATTGGTGCATTGCTTGAGTCGAGAACGCAGCAATGCCAGCTGAAAGTTGATCCGGAGGAAGTCCGCGTCGTATAGCGCCTCAGTCGACAAGACGTTTCAAAATCTTTTCGAGCCGGCTCTTGGAGTCGGCTTCTTTTATGCGCTCACCGAGTTCGATTGAACCTGTGAACCACTTGTGAACCAATCCCAGCAATTCTTACACGCAGCGATGCCAAGGAGGCAACGTGAATCAATCTGTACCCGGTCAACGAACAGAAACAGAAGCGAAACCTCAGATCAACTCTGACGCGGAACTGACCGGCCGATGGCGTCAAGACGCTCTTCGACTGTTCGCAAAAGCCATCGCCGACGGCATCCGCCGTCGGCGTCAAAAACTCACGGAGATTAACGATGAAGAACACTGAGCAATCCCAAGTCGAAGTCGTGATCCTCACCCGATATTCAAGCGACGCGCAGAATGAGCGAAGCTGTGATCAGCAAGCAATTGAGATCGAGAAGGCAATCAAGCGATTGCAGTTGCCGTTTCGTGTCGTCGATCGATTCGACGACGAAGCGGTTAAAGGAGCAATACTCCGGCGAACCGCTGTCCTGGAGATGCTCAATCGGATCAAGGGCCTCAACGGCCGTATCAAGGCAGTCGTCGTGGACTCCGTTGACCGCCTTTCGAGAGATCGAGAGAACTACACGCTTCTCGTTCGAACCTTGCGGAACCTTGGCGTGAAGCTCTTTTCGGCGAGCAACGACTTCGCGGATCCCGACAGCGGTAATGGCTGGTTCACGTACGGAGCACAGGCTCTCTTTGCGGAACACGAGAATCGTGAAAAGGGAGCCCGAACAAGACGGGGACAACGCGATGCAGTCCGGCAAGGGCGGTGGCGTGGAGGGCCGGTGCCGTTCGGATACGACCTTGAATCGGCCGGCACGGGGGCCAACGGGCGGCCTAATCATCGGCTCGTTCCGAACCAGCGAGAAGCTGCAATCGTACGTCGAGTCTTCGAGTTGGCAGATCGAGAAGCCTTCGGGCCGACCAGAATCGTCCGAGCAATTCACGACGACGAGTCGCTCGATCCCGAGTTACGAGCGAAAGTGAAGGAATCGTCCATTCGCGAGTGGCTCCGCAATGCAATTTATGTCGGTCGCTACGCGCTCGGAAAGACGCGAGCCGAGATGCGTAATGACCGGAAAACACTCGTCGCGAAGCCCGTAGACGAGTGGGAGGTTAACGACAACTTCTGCGAACCCATCGTCGAACAGGCGGTATTCGACCGAGTACAGCGACAACGTCGCAGACGCTCGCGCAAGCCGAACTCATCGACGGGCCGCTTTCCCGGCGTTGCAATTAAGAACCCGCTCGCAGGATTGGTTCGCTGCGCCGAGTGCAGGAAAGTGCTTGCGACAATTTCGGGTCCGGAGTACACGAGCAAGAAGAACGGAGAGGTCCGTCGGTACGATCGCTATCGCTGCGGCGACACTTTCAGCGGGGTCTGTTGCAACCGATGCTCAGTTTCGGTTGCCGATTTGAACGCGGCCGTTTTCGAAAAAATCGCGGCTGAATTCTTCGGGCTTGCAAACCTTTCGCAACTTCAGCGCCTCTCGGATGAGGAGCTTTCCGAGTGTCCGTGGGTTACGAAATTAATAAACGCGGTCGAACAGGATCTTAATAATGACGAAACCGACCTTCCTAAGAGGCGAGAATCTTTCTCCACTGAGCGTCTGAAATGCGAAGAGCGGAAAAAGCAGATTCGACAAGCCCTGCTTGACGAACCGTCGGATAGCCCGCTCCGCGCGGATTTGCGGAAAGATTATCGCGAGATTGACGATCGGCTAACGGAAATCGACCGGCAACTCTCCGACTTAGACGCGGACCTGAAGAAGAAATCTCGAGCCGTCGATCAGGATGAAATTCTCGCGTCGATCCGAGAAGTCGTTCGGCACTTGCAATCAGAATCCGCGTCAGCGGTAAACGTGGGGCTTAATTCCTTCGTCGACGGGGTCTTCGTGCACTCCGATGGAAGGATCGAATTGCGACTGTGTCTCGCCGGTAGCCAGGCAGAGCAGATCGAAAGAGACGACACATCGTGCGATCGGGACGAGCCCGCCTTCGGACCACGACGACGAAAACTCCATCATCGCCAGACCGAAGCCGACTTTGATCTGGATACCGACCCTTTCGACTCGACGATGGACTTCGCGACCGGTCACGATCGCTTCGGGCATTTGGGCGGGGAGTTCTTCAAGACCATCGAGCTCACGCTCCCCGAGAAGCAAACCTGGCCCGAGGCACATGCGGTCGAAGTCGCCAAGTATCGGATTTCGACTCGTCGGTCCGTTAAGCAGACGGCCGAGCATTTCGGAGTGTCGTACCCGACCCTGCGGAAGGCTTTGGAGATCGCCCGCGACGAGCATGGGTTCGATGGCACGGACGCTGCCGTGAAGGCACTTCGCAAGCCGAACTGGGCGAAGCAGAACGCTGAAGCCGTGTTCCATTTCCTGCAGCAAGGGAACACGATGAAATCTGCCGAGGCCGAGTTTGGCAGATCGGAGCCGACCATCCGAAAGGCTCGTCGGATTGCCGAGCAGCGACGCCGCGACTCTTCTTCGGGAGCGGCGTGACGTCGGAGGGAGATTTCTTCTCAGAGCCGGCTCACGCCGGATTTTTTCTTAGCTATTGCAGACAGAGGGATGATGTAAACCGCTGACGGGAAAGGGCTTGCGGAACGAAAGCGTTGGGTCAACGATTCCCGGTACGTGATCAGTACATGGTCATGTACCGGATACGATCCGAGAAGAGTTTGTGAAATATTCGGCCATTCCCGGGAAAAATCGCATTGCTCGATTCGTTGCTTCTGCTGTCGAATGTCGCGTCGGCGGGTCAATTCGGACTGGATTGCTCTCTGCGAATTCTCGCAACAATCACCATTTTGCAGCTCCCGACGTTGTGGTTGGAGATCAGGTCGAAGGGGACCGAAAACCGTTATTCCGTGCTTGATGGTGAACCGCCGCCCGTCAACGTGTTGCACCAACGGTACGAACACAGTTGCAGATGCGCAATCTAATTCCGTTGCAATAGACTGCGGTGAAACTCGTAGACCAAAAACGTACACTATCGCGACACTTTTGGAACGCCGGCGTGGACCGGGTCTTCGGGCAATGTAGGGGCCATTCCTTTTTGGGAATGCCCGCTGCCTTATTGGGAGCGATTTTCGAATTGCGCACGTGGGGCCGCCTGTCGTGCAGGTGGAGACGAGTATGACCGTCGCAAATCAGATCAGGATCGGTAGCATCGTCACCGGCCCGACATTGCCTGAGCCAATCGAGGTTCTGGCCACCGTGCCAATGGGCACGTCACTCAAGGTCATTGGACGCGGCCGCAATAGCGGAATGACGCACGATCCGGTTTTGACAGCGGCGCAGCTTGGTCAATTACGAGTATCTGCCGAGCGCGAACCGTTCGATGGCGATGCCCGTATGTTTCGACTTGGTGTCGAAGCCCATCGGCTTGGGTTGGCTTACGAATACGACCCGTTCTTCTCACTTTCTATCGCGAGAGTCGACCCGCTGCCGCACCAGCTCGAAGCGGTCTACAGCTATTTTCTCAGACTGCCCCGGATCCGTTTCTTGCTCGCTGACGATCCAGGAGCCGGTAAGACGATTATGGCCGGTCTCCTGCTTAAAGAGCTTAAGGCTCGCGGTCTCGTCCGCCGCGTTCTCATTGTTTGCCCTGCCAACCTGACCTTTCAGTGGCAGCGTGAAATGGCAGACAAGTTCCGTGAGAATTTTAAGGTAATTCGTGGCACCGTCCTCCGCGAAAACTACGGGCAGAATCCGTGGCAGGACCACGATCAGGCGGTAACGTCCGTTTCTTGGGTATCTATCGTGGAAGATGCTCGAGAAAGCTTGCTTCGATCTCGCTGGGATTTAGTCATCGTCGATGAAGCGCACAAAATGAGCGCTCGTAGTGAAGACCATTCGACGTACGCCTATCGACTTGGTGAGTCGCTCTCGAAAATGACCGACCACTATTTATTGATGACCGCCACGCCCCACAAAGGTGATCCCGATCACTTTCGGCGGTTCCTCGCTCTCCTCGACGCGGACGTCTACGGCAGCATTCAAAGCCTCGAACAGGCGATGCGGGAGCAGGAGGCCCCTTTCTATTTACGTCGGACTAAAGAAGCATTGGTCTCGTTTCCTGACCCGCACACGGGGGAGGTTCACAAGCTGTTTACTAAGCGGGAGGTTCGCAGTGCGGCGTTTGAACTCAATGGGGACGAACTGGAGTTCTATGACAACCTGACACGGTATGTGGAGGATCAGTCTTTTGCTGCGGCACAGGATCAGTCCGCCCGCGGACGCGCTGTTGGATTTACGATGGCCATGCTTCAGCGGCGCATGGCGTCTTCCATCTATGCCGTTCGTCGCAGTCTCGAGCGCATGAAAGCTCGTCGCGAGAAAATTCTTTCTGATCCGGAAGCCTACCGGAAGGAACAGATTCAGCGTCGTATGCCCGAAGACTTCGACGACCTGGATGCCGAAGAACAGCAGCACATTGTTGACCAACTCGAAAACGAAGTGTTGTCCGTCGATCCCGTTGTCCTGCGGGAAGAGATCGCCAGCCTTGGAAACTTGGTCACTCAAGCACTCGAGCTCGAAGATCGCGACGATCAAACCAAGCTGACGAAGCTGCAGGCTGTCCTCAATCAAGAGGGCATTTTCGACGATCCGCAGATGAAGCTGCTGATCTTTACCGAACACAAGGATACGCTCGATTTCCTCGTTGGTGACGGCAAAGACGGTCGGCCACTCGGCAAACTCATCGAGTGGGGATTGACGGTCACCCAAATTCACGGGGGGATGAAGATCGGGGATCGAGACACCCCCGGTACCCGAATTTATTCCGAACGAGAGTTTAAAGAGAGCTGTCAGGTGCTCGTGGCGACCGAGGCGGCTGGCGAAGGGATCAATTTGCAGTTCTGCTGGTTAATGATCAACTTCGACATTCCTTGGAACCCGGTCCGGCTTGAGCAGCGCGTGGGTCGTATTCACCGCTACGGCCAAGAGAAAGACTGTCTGGTCTTTAATTTCGTTGCCCTGAATACACGCGAGGGACGAGTCCTTCGCAAGCTGCTGGATCGACTGGAGGAAATCCGCAACGACCTGGGGTCCGATCAAGTCTTTGATGTCGTCGGCGAAGTCTTCCCCGCCAACCAGCTCGAACGGCTGCTCCGCGACATGTATGCCCGGCAAACGGACGTCCATAAGATTGAAGATCGCATCGTCCGCGACGTCAGCCCGGAGAAGTTCCGCGTTATCACCGAATCAACGCTCGAGGGGCTGGCCAAGAAGGAACTCAATCTCTCCGCAATGGTCGGCAAGAGTGCCGAAGCCAGGGAGCGGCGCCTGGTTCCTGAAGTCATCGAGCAATTCTTCGTCGACGCCGCGCCCGAATGCGGAATGCGGGCGAAACAAACTGGCAAGCAGAGTCATATCTACCGCGTTGGGAAAACGCCTCGCAATCTCCTTCCGATCGGGGATGCGCAGGAAGATCGCTTCGGGCGGCTCGGCCGGGAATACAAACAGGTCGTGTTCGATAAAGAACGGCTGCGCGATGATCCAACGCTGGAATGGGTCACTCCCGGACATCCTCTATTTGAGGTTGTACGCCATGACATCCTGCAGCGGACGGAAGATCATCTTCATCGAGGAGCGGTGTTCTATGACCTGCATCGAGACGACCCGTCGTTGATCGACGTCTTTGCTGCTTCCGTCAAAGATGGCCGTGGCCGCACTCTACATCGCCGCTTGTTCGCGGTGGAAACAGCCCTCGGCGGTGAAATGACGCTCCACGAACCGACAATCCTGCTCGATGTTGCCCCCGCTCCGGCCGGGGCGGCTGGTCCGGGCGATGCCGTCACACTGCCCGGTCGGCAGTCGGTTGAACAATTTTTATATGAGCGCGCACTGGAGCCGTGGGGCGAAGAGGTCGCAGCCGATCGTCTGGGAGAAATCCAACGAATCGAACGTCACGTCGAAATCAGCCTCAATGCCCTGATCGATCGGAGCCAGCACACACTGGGTGAGTACCTCAATCGCCAGATTGAAGGGCAGACAATTCCCGGGCTCGACGGATTGATCGCCCAGGCCGAGCAGCATCTCGACACCCTCAATAATCGGCTCGAAACCCGGCGGCAGGAACTGGAACTCGAACGTCATAGCTCCATCTCGGACATTCACCACCTCGGCCGGGCATGGATCACGCCTCATCCCGATCGCAGCAATCCCGACTTTGCACCGATGGTGCGCGACGAAGAAATCGAACGCATCGCGGTCGACATCGCCACCCGCCATGAACAAGGACGGGGCTGGGTTGTCGAAAGCGTGGAAGCCGAGAACCGCGGATTCGATTTGATCTCCCGGCGACCCCACCCGGACGACCCGCAGACGTTCGTTGAAGTCCGCTTCATCGAAGTCAAAGGCCGAGCCGGAGTCGGCATCGTCGCCCTCAGCGAGAACGAATACCGGACCGCCGAGCGGATGAAAAAAGACTACTGGCTGTACGCCGTCTTCAACTGCGCGGGAACGCCGGAACTTCACATCGTACAAGACCCCGCTCGGCTGGGCTGGCAGCCTGTGATGGCTGTGGAGCATTATCGGATTGGTCCAGACGCGATCTCGGTCGCTCAAGTAACTTGATATCAGAAAGCGTATACGCAAATGAGCTATAAGCCACGCACCCTCTTTCGATTAATCGAAGAGATTAACAGCTCTCTTTTTCTGCCCCACATCCAGCGCCCATTCGTTTGGGATGAAGAGCAAATCTGCCGGCTTTTCGACAGTCTCATGCGCAATTATCCCATTCAGACATTGCTGTTCTGGCGCACGAAAGACCCGATCAAAGCGAGGAAGTTCATGCAGACGGTCGAGTGGGACGCTGATCTGCATGATTACTATGACAACGCCAAAAGTGAAGATGGCGTGCAAAAAGTCTTTGTATTGGACGGACAGCAACGACTTCAGTCTCTGTTTGCGCTCTTCAACGGATCGCTGAAGGATACAGAAAACAGTAACAATCTAGATGCATATGTAGATATTACGAGCGGCAATGACGTTCAGGACGGAGACTTACTTTATAAACTGCTCTTCAGCGCGAGCGTACCAGGTCTGCCATTTTATCGCATTCGTAATTTGCTCGGAAAGGACGCTCAAAAGAATGCGTCGACACTTGGTGACGATCTTAACGACGAGCTGGACAATTTCCTTCAAGAAGGTCAGAAGTCTCGTCGTGATCGGCAGAGGCAAGTACGATTTAATTGCGGCCAGTTAGTGTCTTTGCTTCGGGAAGAGAAACACTTCTGGGTGGAAGAACTTGATGGTGTCGCAAACGACTTTCCTTACAAAAGAATCCTAGACATATTTGTCCGCGTGAATTCAGGTGGCACTAAGTTAGATGCATCCGATTTAATGTTTGCAGCAATGAAGGAGGGATGGACTGAAGTTGAACAGAACGTGGAGGATGTCGCCGACATGCTGAATGGCAATGGACTGTCATTCGATAAAACGTTTTGTTTGAAATGCTTGGTTGTTGCTCACGGCAAGGGTGCTGAATTGTCGCCCGAGAAGTTCACGTCTGCCGCCGGTGAAGCGCTATTAAGGAGCATTCAGGGCGAATGGGATCGCGCAGAACACGCATTTCAAGAGTTACGTGATTTCATCAAGCATTATTTAAACCTTTACGGTGATAAAGTCGTCCGAAGCTATGGAAGCTTCGTACCGCTTTTCGACTTTCTCTATCACAACCCCAAGCCGGACGAGTCCAACCGAGTGTTGATGCGAGGTTACTACTACAAATCGCAACTGTTTAACTGGTATGGAGCGCAGACCGACAACGTGGTGAATGCCCTCCATACTCGCCTTGGCAAGCCGCTCGGAGGAAAGTTTCCGCTGAACGATGTGAAAGATTATTTCAGCAGATCGCGAGGCTCAGGTGTAATGCTAACCTTCGAAGATTTATTGAACATGCGGCTTCGGTTTATTGTTTTGAACATGATCTACGTCCAGCGATTTGGCATCAGCCCATTTGACGTGAGCTTTAAAGGCAATACACCGCACATTGATCACATCTATCCGCAAAGTTCGTTGAAAAGCAAATTGAATCTCTCGACATCTGAGATTAACCATATTGGTAACTACCGTTTCGTCGGCGCGACGGACAATATCCGCAAGCGGGCGGAATTGCCCGGATCGTACTTCAAGAGACTATTGGATGGCGGTGTCGACATCGGTCCGCATTTGTTAGTCAAGGACTATGTGTCCGACCCGACGAAAATGACGTTTGATCTGGCTACTTATAGCGACTTTCGCGACCGGCGACTGAAGGAAATATTCAAGATCGCAGACCGAATCGTCAATCCGGAAGTGGCATGATTTCAGCGATCAAATACCCGAAACGCCTCATCGAAGTCGATCTCCCTATCGCTCGTATCTCCGCCCATGCGCGGCGGGAGAAGTCGATTCGGCATGGGCATATTTCGACGTTGCATATCTGGTGGGCGCGGCGGCCCTTGGCGGCTTGTCGGGCCGTCATCTGTGCGTCGCTGTGGCCTGATCCGGCGGATGAACTTTGTCCCCCCGCGTTTCGGGAAGCGGCGGCCACGCAGTTGATGGCATTTGCGCATCGCATGTTTCCCGCAGGAATTAATGAAGAAGGACATCAATTAAATAAGACGTCCTCGCCGGAGAGTCGTGGGCGCTGGGAGGGTTTAATTCAATCGGAGAAGAACGGGCTGCCGCTCGATTCGAACGACCCGGCTCACCAGCAGGTGCTCCGCGGGGCGCTGCTCGATTTCATTGCCGACTTCGCCAACTGGGACAACAGCACCGTCCCGGCCTATCTGGAGACGAGCCGGGCCCTTACGCAGGCCGCTCACGAAGCCTTGGGAGGCGTGCCGGGCACGCGACCGCTCGTGGTTGATCCGTTTGCCGGAGGCGGTTCGATCCCACTGGAGGCTTTGCGGGTCGGAGCCGATGCGTTTGCCAGCGACCTCAACCCTGTGGCCGTGCTGCTCAATAAAGTCGTGCTGGAATACATCCCCAAGTACGGCCAAAAACTCGCGGACGAAGTCCGCAAGTGGGGTCAGTGGGTGAAGGCAGAAGCGGAGAAGGAACTCGCTGAGTTTTATCCGAAGGACCCCGATGGGGCGACGCCGATCGCGTACCTATGGGCTCGAACGATTTTGTCGGAAGCGCCTGGACAAGTTGACGAGCCGGTTGAAGTTCCGTTGATCCGGTCGATGTGGTTGTGCAAGAAGGCAAATCGCAAAGTTGCAATGCGATTCGCGACCAACAAACAAGGTAATGTCATCACCGACGTTGTTAACGTAGACACCTCCGACGGAAAACACCTGATAGTCCGACGGCCCCGATTGGAAATCTTCGAACCTAGCAAGGCATCTGAGGTCCGGGATGGTATTGTCGCAAGGGGATCTGCAACATGTCCTGTGACTGGTTTCACAACTCCGCTGAATAGTGTGAAGCAACAGCTCAAGTCACGATTCGGCGGTGGCGATGACGCGCGTCTGTTGTGCGTTGTCGTCAAACGTGAGGGCACGACTGGCCGTCAATATCGTATGCCAGATTCACACGATATTGATGCAATCGACAAAGCGAAAAAATATCTAGAATTGCAAATTGAGCCAGAGGAAGTGCCGACTGAATCGACGACGAACTATCACTCATTTGTGAATCGCGGACCAATTTACGGGATGACCAAATGGAGGCACTACTTCACTCCACGCCAATCCGTCGCGCTCGCTTTGCTTGCTCGTTCCATCCGCAGGGTCGGCGAAACGTCGACTGAATTAAAGTCTGACGTGACGTTAGCTTCAGCCGTTGCGTCTTGCCTCACATTGGCATTCGGCAAACAGGCTGACTTAACCAACAGCCTTTGCGCGTGGGAACCAATTGCCCAATGTCCGCGTCATCTCTTTGGTAAGCAAGCGATCGGGATGGTTTGGGATTTTGCAGAGGGTATTCCGATTGGAGACTCCAGCGGGGCGTGGAGTATTCAGGTGTCGCGAACGGACCACGTGCTAGAGTCAATTGGGCACGATTGGGCCGCGGGGACCGTTCAGCTTGCTTCTGCAGTCTCGCATCCATTGCCGAGCGATAGTGTCAATGCTTTGGTGACCGATCCCCCGTATTACTATTCGGTTCAGTATGCGGACTTGGCTGACTTCTTTTACGTTTGGTTTAAACGCATATTGTCAGCCTCGCACCCAGACCTGTTTAAAACTCCTTTAATCGACAAAGATGACGAAATCATCGTGCAGTCACCGGGTCATGAGTTTGCCACAGAAGGCAAAAACAATGCCTTCTACGAGGAAATGATGACTCGGGCCATGTCGGACTCGCGACGAATTGTACAACCTGCCGGGATCGGTGTTGTCGTTTTTGCTCACACCTCGACTGCTGGTTGGGAATCACAACTCCAGGCAATGGTGGAGGCGGGTTGGACGATCACTGGCTCTTGGCCAATTGATACGGAGATGGCGAGCCGAGTAATTGCCCAGGGACGCTCAGTGCTCGCTTCGTCCGTCCACCTCATCATCCGCCCTCGCGAAGATCAAGACGGAACCCTTCGCAACGAAACCGGCGAATGGCGGGACGTTCTTTCCGAACTTCCCAAACGCATTCACGAGTGGATGCCACGCCTTGCCGCCGAAGGGGTTGTCGGAGCCGATGCGATCTTCGCCTGCCTGGGGCCGGCGCTGGAAATCTTCAGTCGCTACAGTAGGGTCGAAAAGGCGAGCGGTGAAGCGGTGCCGTTGCGGGAATATCTGGAGCAGGTCTGGGCGACCGTTTCGACCGAAGCGCTGTCGATGATCTTTAAAGACGCCGACGCAGCCGGCCTGGAACCTGACGCCCGCCTGACCGCGATGTGGCTGTGGACGCTGGGCGGCGGGACGGGCAAGGCCGCCGGAGAGAGCGCCACCATCGTCCCCGGGCTTGCCGACGAAGATACCGACGGCGACCCGGTGCCTGCGGAAAAAACAGTCGCGAGTACCGGGTACTCGCTGGAATTCGATGCCGCCCGTAAGATTGCTCAGGGCTTGGGCATCCACCTCGAAAAGAACGAGTCGATCGTGGAGGTTAAGGGCGATAAGGCCCGCCTGCTCCCCGTCAGCGAACGCACCCGCCACCTGTTCGGCAAAGACGAAGCGACCGCTACGACCCGCGGCAGAAAGAAGGCAAAGGCGAAACAACTCGACCTGTTTAAAACGCTCGACGAAATTGAAAGCGAGGCGGAAGAGACGATCGCCGGGGAGTTGAAGCCGCAGGCCGGCGAAACCGTCCTCGACCGCGTGCATCAATCGATGATCCTGTTCGCCTCCGGCCGCGGCGAAGCTTTGAAACGATTCTTAGTCGACGACGGCGCCGGCAACGAAGCCCGCTTCTGGAAACTCGCCCAATCCCTCTCCGCCCTGTACCCGAAAGAAACGGACGAAAAACGCTGGGTGGATGGGGTACTGGCACGGAAGAAGGGGTTGGGGCTGTGACTGGATTCGCAGACATCCGGACGTTGAGTGGTGACGAGCTCCGGGAAAGTGATGCGCTGTTTCCCGCTGAGATTGATCAAGACTCATGGGTTCAGTACCACGCGACATCGTCATCGAATGAAGCCAAAATCGACGCGGAAGGCCTCCGTTGGTCGCCAAATCTCTTTTCCGTAGAAGACATCGTCGACGTTGTCTCCGTGTTCCGTTCGATGAACTGGTGCGGCGTTCATTCTAGTGGATACGTCGTCCTTGATTCATTCTCACTTTCAGGCGATTTCCAAGGCGAAGACTTCAAGCCTATGTATTTCCGCGAGTACAGCCTTCGCTCACTGATTTATGCACAGCGCGACTTCGCGGGTGGCGAATCAGCCCGCGCGATCCGTTATGCAACTCGCGATCTCGAACGGTACCTGAAAGAGGAGATGGTTCGAGAGGACCACTATCAATCACAACGGCGTGAAGCTATCTCCCTTGTGGCCTCTGTTGCAGTTCCCAATCGAGTCGTTCGTGTAAATCTGAGGTGGTTGCAAAAACAAGTCGACCGATTGAGACCGTTGCGCGAGCGGTGCGATGCACTTGCACAACAGCATGAGTACGGAGTCGTTTACGCAGTCAGGTTTTCGCAAGAAGACATCCCTTTTCTTCGGCTCTCTAGTGCAATGGGACTTCGCTGTTATTCACCTTTAGCACGCAACAAGATCGTCGGGAAAGTTCGTGTCATCGCTGAAGGAGAGAGTCTCCATTCTGGGAACGATACCGAACTCATTCAGAAGAATCGTTGGCGTGAGGAAGATCCGAACGGATTGCTTTCGGTCTTGGCTGAGGCCGAAGCAAAGGGACAGGCCTATCCGCTATCCGCACCTCAGAGAGCTATTGCTCATCGAAGTCCCAAGATGCTCGATCTGACGTGCGGTGTTGATGAATCAGAAGAGATCGCACGTGAAAGCGGTACGCCAGGTTTAGCCGAATACGTGCGACAGCATCCAAGAAGGTAAAAGCATATCGATGACAAAACTAAAACCTTGGTATCAAGTGGTCACTCCCCGCGAAGATTTGCGGGAGAATCGGCCGATGGACGCCTCTGAATTTGCAGTGCATCTGGATCATATTCGGCAGCAGCGGGACAATGTCTCGCCAGACTACCTTGATCCCGCCCGGTTCTTTGAACGGACGTTTTTGACCGGCAGCCTGCTGGACTTGGCTTCGCAGGTTGTGCGTCGATTATCCGGTGTTCAAGTTGAAACATCGGCTGTGTTCAACATGGCCACCCAGTTCGGCGGTGGGAAAACCCACTCGCTGACGACGCTTTGGCATCTGGCGACCTGTGGAGAGAAAGCAAAATCTTATAAGGGCGTGGATCGGATTCTAGCCAGGGCACAGATTCCGCATGTGCCGCAGGCCCGGGTGGCGGTCTTTGTGGGCACGGAGTTCGACGCCATTCAGGGGCGAGGGGGTGATGGTGAACCGGTTCGCAAAACTCCGTGGGGCGAGATCGCTTGGCAACTGCGGGGTCAGGCAGGGTTTGATCTGGTCGCAGAACACGATGCGAAAGGGATTGCCCCCGGCGGAGATGTGCTGCAACAAATACTGGGTCATGAGCCAGCACTCATCCTAATCGACGAGTTGATGAACTACATCAGCCGGGCGCGTAAGCTGGAGATGCGGGACCAATTCTTCGTCTTCCTGCAAAGCCTGTGTGAAGAAGCCCGCGCTCACAACAACGTCGTTGTTTGTGTGTCGATCCCGGCGTCCGAAGACCTCGAGATGTCACCGGAGGACGTGCGGGATTACCAGTCGCTTAAGAAGCTGCTCGATCGACTGGGCAAGGCGATTATGATGTCGGCCGATTCAGAGATCGCCGAGATCATTCGCCGCAGGCTGTTCGAGTGGGACCTCGTTGATGCGGAAGCGAAGAAGGTCGCGACGGCGTACGCCGACTGGGCAGTTGATCATGCGCAAGAGTTGAGTGGAATTAATCCCGAATCGGCGCACGAATTATTTAAGACCTGCTATCCTTTTCATCCCTCAGTGCTGTCGGTCTTTGAGCGGAAATGGCAGAGCCTCCCGCGTTTTCAGCGGACTCGGGGAATCCTGCGTTTGCTCGCGTTGTGGGTCGCTCATGCTTATCAGGATGAACATCGTAAGGCGATGCGCGAACCGCTGATTACACTCGGCTCCGCACCACTGGAAGAGATGATTTTTCGTTCGGCAATGTTCGAGCAACTCGGCTCAAACGAGTTGGAAGTGCCGCTGACCACAGACATTGCCGGCAAGAAAGACGCCCATGCGGTCCGTCTGGATCGTGAAGCGTCTGATGTTATCAAGAAGTCCAATCTGCACCGGAAGGTCGCATCCGCGATCTTCTTTGAGTCGAACGGCGGCATGAGCCAATCGAAGGCAGTCGCGACACTTCCTGAAATCCGGGCAGCGGTTGGCACACCCGACCTTAATATGGTCGACATTGAAAATGTTTTGGAAGGCTTGGTGGGTAATTGCTACTACCTAAATTGGGACAAGAATCACTACCGTTTCGGGCTGACTCCGAACCTGAACCAGATTCTTGTGACCCGCCGCGGGGCCGTACAGGCTAAAGAGATCAACGAGCGGATCAAACGGGATACTCAGGAACTGTTTAATAAGGGGACGAAAGCTCTCGATCGTCGATTCTTTCCTGAACGCAGCAATGACGTGCCGAACCGTCCGGTACTGACGCTGGCGGTGATGGGACTGGATTTCCCCATTGGCGAACGATCTACTGAAAAACTACTTGAAACGATCGTCCGAGAGTGTGGTACGTCCGGGCGGACTTACAAGTCCGCGCTCATGTTCGCCGTTCCAGATTCAGCCGATGCGATCCATGATGCCGCCCGAGACGTGCTTGCCTGGGAAGCGATTGAAGACGACACCGATACCCGAAAACAGTTGGACGAGGGGCAAGGTCGCCTGCTGAAACGCAATCTTGGTCGGGCAAAGTCTGATTTGAAAGAGGCTATCTGGCGAACATACCGCTATCTGTACTTGCTCGGTAAAGACAATAAGCTGCGTCAGATCGACTTGGGCCAGATCACGTCGAGCATGGCTGGAGGTCTTATCGAGTTGTATGTCAATGAACTGAGCCGGACTGACGAGATAACTTCTGGGGTAGGGCCAAATAAGCTTCTCAAATATTGGCCGCCGGCATTGACGGAATGGTCTACGAAGGGAGTTCGCGATGCGTTTTTCTCATCTCCACAGCTTCCACGGCTGCTTAATGCCGACACGATCAAGCGGACGATCGCCGATGGAGTCAGTCAAGGGACGTTTGGGTACGCAGTCAAGCAGAGCAGTGGACAATTTAAACTATTGCATTTCAATGAAAGTCTCGTTGAAGGCGATATCGAATTAGCGGACGATGTTTTCATTCTTAAAGCGGAGGATGCCCAGAAGCTCCGCGAACCACCTCGGTTGGACCACATTGCGATACGCCCGGCCGAAGTCACGCTTCAGCCCGGTGAGCAGGTATCATTTTCTTGCTCGGGAGTGGATCAGTACGGCGAGCCGTTTTCGATCAATGCGGTCGAGTGGTTAGCCTCCAGTGGGGAAGTCACTGATGAGGGACTCTACAATTCGGGCAGCGATACCACTGGCGGTCTTTTCACCGTCAAAGCCACGGCCGAAGGGCTTGAAACCGTCGCTGAGGTCCGCGTCATGACGACTCATGAAGGCGATGGCGAAGGAAATCGTTTAGATAATGAGCGGTCAAGAAATAAAGCGGTTCGCTGGACTGGAACCGTGCCACCGCAGAAATGGATGAACTTCTACACGAAGGTGCTGAGTCGCTTCGCTTCCATTGATGGCTTGAAACTAAAGGTATCGTTTGAGGTCCCTTGTGATGGGGAACAAGGCCAATCTAAGGCGGAAGAGGCGAGATCGGGCCTGAAGGAACTAGGATTAAATGACGACGTGGTGTTGGGTTGAAGGTCACAGCGAGGGAGGTAAGGAGACCGAGAAATGAATACGAAGAAGGGCAGAATGCACTCGCTGGGGCACTAACCCAACATTGATGACTTGCCCACAAGGCTGGCGCCATCTCGGGTGGCAGGTTACCTGCGAACGTCAAATCGACGTTCGCTATTGCGATCAATTCCCGCAGAACAGGGTTCGAGAGATGCCGCAAACATTCAGGATATAAACGCTTCTATCGCACCCAGGGGTCTGCTTTCGCAAAGTATTGGTGGGCATTAAGAAAGTACCAGGGTCGAAAAGGGGGTTTCGCGTCGACCAAGACTGATTTTGCCGTATGCGCGTCCCGCGAAATTGACCAGAGCTGCTCGGTCAAGTTTGAGGGAGTGAGCCCGCCGGCGTATCCACATTTACCGTTCGTGGCCGCCGGCCAGCCATTGCGGGGAAGCTGACCTTTGCCTCCGCTCAAGTCGAAAAGCGTTGACGAATTCACGTCCGCGTTAAGCATCTGCGATGAAAACTCGCGGTTGAAGCTGTCAAGCTGCAGAAAGACTCGCGGTCTTGCATCTTTTTTTGCCGAGTTCGCAAAGTGCTCCCGGTCTATTTTAGAAATGTGACGACAAATGTTGAACTGCACGCGACCGATGATGTCCCATCCCGGCCCCCCTGTCCGAAAGTCGTGGGCTATCGCAGTGTCTCGGTCAGGTTCCGATGGTGAGTAATTCTTGACAACCAATCGATCCGCTTGCAGCGATGACATCGGGCGGTAAACATTAAGATTCCGAACTCGTCAAAATGGAATTTGTCCAACAGTTGAATGACCTCGTCGATTAACACGTTTTCATAAGCCCCGGTCAATGTGACTCGTGAAAGAAAAGGATCCGTTGGATTTCTCCAATCTGATTTTAAGTCGAACATAGTTTGCTGGATTCGGTCGCCCGGCATTTGGGATCGATACTGGCGACAGGTAACGCCGAGCTGTCTCTTGAAAGCGATAGCATGCAACCGTAGGTAAGAATCCACGGCTGCCAAACTTCGCAAGTTAGGTTTGGCAGCAAATGGTCGATCGCGCGGTCGAAAGCGTCCTGCTGCTGAAAGGAAAACGATCCGGTTCAGAAGGAATAAGCGGCAGCTCGCGAAATTTCTAAACGAAGATGCTTACTCGGAAAAAAATCGTGGCTATTGAGTTCTGGCGATGCTTTCAGGGCTGCGAGCTGGTGCCGTTCTACCCAATCGCGATTAGACTTGCAGTCTTACGCAGCTTGAGGCTGCAACCATTGCGAGCAGGGAGTAAGAAAGCCTCAGGTTTGCAGGCCGCGAATAAAGGTTAATAAGAAAGCCTGATTGCGACGATCAGGTCGTTCATGATGCAGGCTGGGATTCAACGGAATGATGACGAGCGAATTCGAGTGCAAGCTGCTGGGCTCGTGTTCGAAGTTCCCCCAGCTGCACTTCGTCTTTGGAATCGTATGCCGCGATCCAAGTTGCTAGGATTTCGTCCATGTCATCGCGATAGTCGGCGGCAGGTACCGTTGAATCGACCTTGAGCGCGCCGTCTCCACGCGGGTTCGGAACTCGGGGGCAACCCGTCTCCCTTTTTGCGGCCGAGTTTCTTTCCCTATCGTTGCCAATGATGGAGAGAACCTGCACCACCGAAATCGGACCGGTTCCCTCAGGCGACGCGGCCCTTGCGAAGAGTCGCTCAAGATCGGGCTCCAGCGAAGTCACCGCCGCTGGTCGATGGCCGTTGATTCTTCGACCTGCCGGTTCGGCAGAAGGAATCTCGTCTAGAACGACGATCCCGCAACGGGCAACGGCCATTAACCAGTCGGTGACCTTGACGGTCGGAGGCATAGCGAGCTGTACGGCGACCCGCATGACGTTCATCGCCTGTTCGTCGAAGGCGTCGTAGATCGAGCCGCTGGTCATCGACATTTTGCAGTTCTAAGGGGACGCAAAATTTCTCAGGGTTACTCGCCCTTCAGGTTCACCAGAAAATAATGCAGGTCGTCGATCTCGTGTTTCCCGAGGTCTTCGAGCAGCCCCTCAGGCATTCCGGAAATCGCTGGCGAGTAGACCTCGACTTCCACCTTGGTGAAGGACTCATTTTTGTCGGCCGAACTGTATAAGTAGTGGTCTTCCTCGACTGTAATGTTGCCGGAGATTAATCGGCCGTCGACGAGCACCAATGTCCCATCCTCAAATCCCGTCGCGATTGTCTCATTCGGCCGCGAAATCGCGGTTTTGATTTCGGCCAGGCTCATCCGAGCACGGAGCCCGAAGAGACTCGGGCCGGCGAACACGACGTCCTTTTCCAAGGCGTGGCAATCGCTGCAGCGCGTATCGAAATGCACGCGGCGCGCTCGATCGACTCTAAGTCGACAGCCAGCTCTTGCTGAGTGAAAGGCGGACTGCTTTCGACTGCGTCCGTCGGCATCTGCCGCGCGGCGGCTGCCCCCGCGAGGTACAATAAAGCACATGCCACAACAGCCAATCCGAAGTACCGAACCTTTTTCATCGCCATGTTCCTCACCTCGCTAAGTTGGAATTCTCCGCGAGATTCGGCGGCAGTCACCGCGACTACCGCCGACTCTTACAAGCAGTAAGCGAGATGGGCATCGTTTTTCTGACGAAACCTGTTGTATTCGTCGTTGACGATTCAAAAAAAGAGGCTCCCGGAGAACCGGGAGCCTGATCGATTGGGCCGATGCCATCCGTCACATGCGTTCGCGAACAGCGCGACGAAGCGGCTCCGGGAGTGCGTTGACGAGACCCTGAATCTTGGCATGCGGGCCGTGCTCGTCGATGCGAATTAACTGGCCGTTTTCGCCGGAGTAGGTCGCGACGATGTGGTAAAGGCCGTTGGTACCAGTGATGGACACGGAACCTTCCGAGATATTCACGTTGATAGCGACGACTTCTTGGACGGTCCGGGGGTTTGTGGGCCCAGCCCCAATTGCCAGATCGACTTGCTTGATGCGGGTCCCGCGCGCGATGAGCAACTTTTGCGGGGGCTGTTGCTCGAACTGCCGCAGGAACTCGGAACAACTTTCGAGCAGCCGACCATCCGCCGCGATGATGACATCGCCCCGGCAGACGCCTTCTTCCCGCAACAGCGAATCGGTAGCGATTTCCGTCACAAGGGCCCCGGACTTTAACACCGGCATATGGTGCTCGAGCAAAGGCGGGACTTCTCGCAGCATCGCCCCGAGGGCGTGCTCGATTGGGCTAAGATGGGGGGCTTCGGTGACCGCGGGGTCTTGCTGCCGCGCCGGCCCTCGATCTCCCCCAAGTGTGACGGCAGCGGCGAGAGTCGACACACAAAGAATGCTTGCAGTTTTCAGGATCGGTTTCATGGGTATTTCCATTGTTCATTGTATAGTGAATTGAGAGTGGACCGAACTCGGCCTACCTTAACGGACGTCGTCAAGACGCGAATGGGTGACCACATTGCGAGGCATTGCCGGGCAATAGGTGCGGCCCTGCAATTTCATGAATCCACCGGTCGGAATAAAGCCGCCTTCAACCATCGCCTCGTCAGCCCCGGCAACGTAGCCCGCTCCGCAATACGACCGTTCATGGCCGATTTCCATGTCGAATCGCGATATGAACATCGACCCATCAGGCAGGCGAAAAGCGGTGGAATCACTCATGGCATGACGACCGGGCGACCGTCCAGTGAAGAGTGCGTCCGCGCTACGATCACTCATCTCGACCTTGTGTTCCATTTCCTCGTAGCCGCTCGCCCACTGCTGAAAACCAGTTCCTCGCGAATCGATTTTGAGTGCGGACCGAAAATCTTGGGCATTCGCTGATCCGGTCGTTGCTACGACCGCCAACACGCAACCGAGCAATAAGCCAAAATTCTTGCTCATAACTTTACTCCGGGTTGAAAGGAAAGAGAGCGGGTGGCAGCTGCTGCCACCCGCTCGGTTCAGTTTTTAGTAGCCGATCGAGAAATCCGTCGAATGGACGGACGACCGACTTCCCCAGCCGCGGGCCCGGGAGATTCCCACCGACTGGGACCACGCTGGATGACCAAAGCCGATTGAGCGGGTCGTCGACTCGCAGAATGCGGAACCACCGTCGAGGCCAATAGAAGTACCCTTGGCGAACGAATACGTCAGTGGACTGAAACTTTGCCCAAACGAATTAACGGTCGTGCGGGCGTTTCCGATTGCTTTGCCGCAGCCCGTAACGTCCGTGTGGCCGAACCTCGAGTAGGACCGAGTGCGGACCGCACTGTGGCCACCGAAATTCGAGGAGGAGCGAGTGTATCCTTCGGCGGCGCCGTAGAAGCTCCCGACACGCGTGTCACCCGTCGCGAAGGATCCGTGCCCCGCCTCAACGAAGCTGTCGCCGGTCGATTGGCCGCCGATCGACTGCAGGTTCATCGAGGCTTTGGCACGTCCATTTCCATGGCCGATGGCGATCTGTTGTCCTCTGGCGATTCCGCCGTTCGACGCCGACGCATACATCCGGGAATCGGCGTTGCCGTAAGAGCGATTCGCCACCATCACATTGCTGCCCGGGCCGGCGTAGGCCTCGGTGTAGCTGCTTCCGGCATCAGCGGCTCCGGCGCACCACATTAACACGGGAGCGGCAATGGCGTGGGTCAGCATCTTCGGTGAGATAAACATAAAAAATTCTCCGCGGCCATTTTTATTGAGACTCAAGTCGCGGCCGTCCGCTTGAGCCCATTGGCAGTGCAACATGCCCTGCAGTGTTTGAGGAATAAGCTTGACGCGTGGAAATTTTGGTCTTAATTCTGCGGGTGGTACTTGCCGCATTTCGGGCAGAATTCCATCCACACCTTCTCGTAACCGAGCAGCCGGCCGTGCCTGCAGTAGACCGGACGTTCGTCCCAATAGCCGTCGACCGGGCGGAGGGTCGATCGGCGCTGTACTGGCGGAGCCGGAGCTTCTTCTGCATAAAGCATCTCACCGTCGGAATTTCTCGGAGAGGCCGCGGCCTGCTGCTGTAGTTGGGCATTGAGCCGTTGATCTTCTGCGACCATGCGTCCCCGCACACCTTCCGGCAGGAATTCGGCTTCCATCTGCATGACGCGCTCACCGTCTTCGGCGATAAGGAAGAACCGCAATGGTCGTGCAGGCTTGCTGGGTGCGGCAGTTTCTACGTTTGGATTATCGAGCGGATGCGGCTTTTGCGGCCGGACCGGCGCGGGGAGACCGTACGGGACAGGGCCGGCGAGGACCGGTGCGGATGCGAAGGTCCCCCAGAGCAGGCTCGCGGACAAAAAGAAGAGTCGACTAGCTTGCATCAATTCGCTCATTTCATCGGGTATTCGTTGAGGGCGGCCGACACTCGGCATGCCCCTCCGACAACAGAAAGCGGCTCAATGAATTTTTTCCGCCGGCGATCTGTGTTATTTACAGAAACACGGAAAATTGACTGTTCCGATTGCACGGACTCAGAGTTTTTCCACACGGGCTGGATCCCCAACGTCGTTGCTGCTTCGGGTTGCTGAAGCGGTTATCCTGACGCTGGGTGAGTCAGACGTTTTTTTCGAGGACGCGGATCGTTGCCAGAGCCAAGTGCGCCGATAGCGAGTCAACTGACCTTTCTGAGGCATCACGTACCCAAGGTGCTGTCGAAGACGGATGACCTGTTGGGTCTGGCGGAACTAAGAAGAAGGTTGGGGCCGGAAGCCGATTCCGCCGAGGGTCGACGCCTGCTCTCGCCATGGGCGTATTTCTACAATGACCTTCCCGGCGAGCAGCTCTATCTGCCGCTGCCGCTTCGGGCTGAGAGGAGCGACGCCGGCGCGGAGCAGCTTCTGAAAGACGCGAAGCCGCATGCCGAACGCGTCAATCCCACGCTCTCGGCGATGCTGCGGCACCTGGGTGAGACGGGCGACACGCATGGAGTCTTACTACTGTCTCGCTCGGGAGCAGGTAAGACGGTTGCGTGTCGGCGGGCGTTCTTCGACTGCTTCCCGATACCCGAACAGCTCGGTGTCCGCAGCGAGCGCGTCGGCCAACTGCCCGAGTTGGCCGGCTACCTACCCTGCTGGGCCGAAGTCGGAGCTAAGCTGTCTCGTCTCGACCAATTAGTCGAAAGCTGCAACTCGGGCGGCGACCGAAAATGGCACAACGTCATCGACGACACGCTGGAAAGGATTAACAACGGTGACTGGATTCTGGAGTTGATCGCCCAAACCTCTGGCCGGGGCAAGGATCAAACGTCCGGTTGGAGCACGGAGCAGAAGGAACTGATCCGCTGGCGACTGAAGCGATGGCTGACGACGGCCGGCGGGCCAAAATTGCTCTTGTTCGTCGATCTTAACTCGGCCGACAGCACGAGACGCCAGCTACTCGCAAAAGTAATCAGGCTATTCCAGCGGGACTTCGGGGAGTACGGCCATCGCGTGGTGGTCACCTATCGCTCGACCGCCTCCGGCGACGCGGTGATGACAGAACTCTGGGATGATGAGCAATTTGTCGCCTTCGATCTCGAACCGATCCACCCGCAGAACGCGGAGGACTACCTGCGAAACTTTCGCGGCTATGAGCAGTATCTGCGAAAGAAACTTGGCTTGCCGGTCTTACAAGACGACGTGGAGTCCGAGTGCCGAAAACTGGGAGAGTTCATCCGGCGACACGCCAAGCAGGAGAGCCTGATCTCGACCCCGCTTTTGACTCACTTCGTGGCGTCATTGGAGGGAGAGCGTCTGGAGCAGATCGACTCGTTGTTCGATCTCTATGACGCCGTCGTCGATCAGCACATTATACGCGACATTAATACATACGGCAGACAACTGCCGACGAGGTTGGCGGGACGTCGTGCTCCAGCGCTGGTGCGAACCGCGCTGTGCCGGCTGGCACTGGCAATTCTGCCGAACGAGGAAAGCACGCGACTCGACAGTCTCGAAACGGCGATCTGCCTGCTTGAGGATCCACTACACCTGCGCACCCGCTGGTGGCCGGAGGACGAATGTTGGCATCAGGGGTCGTACTTCACTGAAGAGTTCAGTGAGTCCGAGCAGGACACGCTCTTGGAGTTCTCACTGCTCCGCAAGGACGGGAACGGCGTCGGCTTCCTGCACGACTCGCTATTGTACTACTTCGCCGCGCTCACACTGCGTTATTCCCGCCGACCGGGGCGTGGTGCATTGCCAGAACTTCCAAAAGAGTGGGCCGAGCAGGTCGTGCGGCGAATCCGAACCACACCGCGACAGTGGATGCTTCCGGCCGAGTTCCTCGGCGGAACGCTAGCGGACGAAATTCTCATCGATCTCGCGGAACGGCTGGTGGCTTCACCGCCGAAAGACGGGCTCCCCCGTCTTGTAATGCGCTTGCTTGAGGGATCGGGATCCCAGCACGAAGTCCTCACGGCAATGTTACAAGCCATCCGCTGGCACGGACCTTTTGTGTATATGCACCCGGCCACACTGATACAGGAGGTCTATAACTTCTTTACGCTAAAAAAGAATGAGCTTGATTCGCTGTCCGAAGCCGTGGACCGTGTCAAACGCATCTTCTCGGCCCTCCATGGTGACGCGCAATGGCCTTGGCTTGCTGAAATAAACACGATGCGTAGTGGCATCCCCTACACAATTTCGCTTTCCGGCACCACTTGCAAATCAATACGTCTTTCGAGTTCAAATAGGGTAATCGCTCTGGACTCACGCTCCCAACTCATTTCTTGGAATGTACTGGACGGGACACTGATCAAATGCAATCAATATTCTCTCAGATTCCAAGATGTTTTCTTTATTACACAAGATGAAGAAGTATTCGCAATAACATGTACGCAGATTGTTCACTGGGATCTGCGAGAAAACGAAATACGCATCTTATATCAAACAGAAAAGACTATAACCGCTGCAGCTCGAATCGAAGATGGTCTCGCCATATGCACCGGAGAAGAAGTTCTCTATGTGGAGTTGCCTGCATCTCGACCAGAGTCGCTCTTCTCTTGCTGCTCACCAGTAGAGACCCTCAAAGTGCATTTCCCATATATCTGCGCGCTTACTACCGACAGGCAGGTCGTCGCCTACAATTTTGAGGAACGAGTTATGATTGATTGCATAACGATCGAAGAGGAGGCTGATGATTTCTCTAACTTTAAGGATTCTATAAACCTCTTTCTTGCGGATAGCGGTTGGGTTCTCTTGATGATGCAGTCAGGCAACATTATCGAATGGAACCCAAAGGCAGGGATTTATATAGAAAAGTCATTGAACTACGGAGGCCAACAATTTGAGGGCCACAAATGGATATTTAAAGAGTTGCAATGCCTTGGCGAGAATGCAATTTTACTTTTGGCATCTCACGTTTTCTTCCCGGATATTGACAATCCGGCAGAAGCGGTAATGATTTTAGGACCCTATAGCACTCTTCTCGCGTGGGATATTGGCATATCGGAAGTCAGGAAAGTGTTTGAGACAAAACACACTTTAAACTGCATGTTGTTGACGCATGTTGGTCTGTTCGTTGGCGACGACAAAGGGAACCTTCTTCAATTCACCGATCTATACGGACCGCCAAAGAGAATTAAAGCGCACAGGGGCGGGGTCACTTGCTTGGCATGCAATAGCGACGGTTCGCTGGTGTCGGCAGGTGAAGACAAAACGCTGTCGCTATGGACGACGAATGAAGGAATACAACTAGAGCGGGATTACTGCAACGCAGATGGCGACTACAGTTGTGAAGATTTAACCATGATCGGCTTTGCCGGCCCAACGCAATTGATATTGCACGACGGTGAGAGAAATATTTTCATAAGATGGGAAATATTTACAAATGTAAAAAAACATGCAACGCACCGGATTGGGGCGGATTATGCTGTCGAAGGAGGACCGTACGCTGTTATCACTTCTAATTTGTATGGAGAAATTGCTGTAATTGACGAGTTCGAAGCGATGCACCGCGATATGAACGCGGGGTTCAGCGACACGTCCGGAGATGCAATCCTTGCTAGATCGAAGAGGTTTGAGCGTAATGCCATGCCGCCCGGGCCAGCTTTCCGCCCCCACAATGACCGCGTCTCTTCAATCGTGCCGCTGATAGACGGAAGATGGGCTAGCGCCGGGCAAGACGGAAAGATTGAGGTGTGGGACCCACGGCCCGCAATTCGGGGATGGCGAGATCGCCCGCGGGCCTGGAAACAATACGATTGGGGCGAGCGAGCGAGCCTAAAATTATCAGATGAGTATCCTACATCAGTCGCGGTGTTTGATTCGTCGACCCTTGTCATCGGGACCTCGCGGGGATCTGTCTATAAGTGGAATATTGTGTCCGATTGTACAGTGAAGCTTTCGCACGGGCAGCCCGCATTTGAAAAGTTTGTGGTGCTGCGATCAACGAAGGTCATTATAGCTCGCGACAAGACTGGACAAGCACACTTGATCCAATCAACGGGGACGGGCGAAGTAATACTCGCGGAGGATGAAGACCGAGTTGTTGATATCGCCAAAGTGGGAGACTGTCTATTCGGAGTGTTGAAGGAAAGTGGACGATTGACGATCTGCAATCATTCCGCTGTTGTAATCGACGAAGTATTTGTTCCTGAACATCCTAGAGGTGTCGCGTTTTCTACATCCGGGTGGTTCGCGGTAGAGACCTCGGGAGGGGGGATTGTTGTTTTAAGAGCCGAAGGCGTACGGTCAAACTGGTGTTTGTGATATATCTTGTTAACACGACCGTGATTACTCTTGGTACAGATTCAGTCGTTCTAAGTCTTGGGTGATACGATGATTGCGTGATGTTGTGACTCAGTCGTCAGCGTGTATGGCATGATGCGACGGTGTGAGGAGATACTTGCATAGGACGCCGGTGAAACCTTCTCAGTCGCGCGTTATGTCGGCCGTCATAAAAAAATGGACTCCATAGGTCGCTACGCAAGTTCAAAGGTGAGGGAGCAGTTCATAGTTAATTGCCGGCGCTAACCTGGTTGATGCCAAACGCTCAAGTCATCCGAGCGACCGAATACATCTGAGTAATTCCCTCCCGTCATCATTCGGATCGGTAAGAAAGACGCGACGATCATCGTCGGCTGGCTTCGGCAGATTTTTCGGCAAAAGTCCAAGCTGCGACTTCAGATCGGACTCTGCAAAAGTTGTCGGGTGTAAAGACTCTTGCAGCGTCTCGATCGGATATTCCCTGAGCCAGAATTGTTCGGCGAAGTCGTCTGCGTAGAACCAATCTGCCGAAAAATCGATTTCCCGCACGTGGTTGTCTGTATTGGACTACGGGACAAGTCGTTTGATAAACCCGTCCCGGTCGGGAAAAGCGGGTTCAAGTAAGTCGGCGAGTTTTGTTTTGACAATGTCTAAATCAAATTTGCCGGGACGCTGCAATGAATTGAGAAACAGTTGGCCCGAGTGGCCACTCACGCATTCGAGGCGAGTAAACCTCTTGCGGTCAAGTTCACGGTGGAGAATTTCGCCTGTGAGGGCGGGCTTAACTTCATCGTCTTTCCAGAGTTTCACTCCGTCAATATCGAAATAAAGTGTCCTTTCACACAATTTGGACATCTTTATTACAGCGCCCCTGTTTTTCGACCTCGAAGGCGGCTCCGTCGCTCCCAATTTTAAGGCGGAAAACGACTTGACCGCCTCGGTTTGAGCGAAGTGCGAGCTATGACTCAGAATGGGGGCGGTCCATATCTAGTCGAAGTACCCGCCTCAATCGACCGTTTTATGCACACACGCTGCACTGATGCGACATTACTTAAGGCAGGCTGCGGAATGGATGCTGTTGGATATTAAGACCAGATGAGCCGCATTGAGATCGCGAATCATCTGTAACCAAATTGCAGATTGACTGCCAGGTTCCGCTTTGAAAACGTCCGGCTCAAAGCAGACGAAAATTGTGTCTAGCCACGTTTGTTGACGTAGGCGGTTTTGAAGCACGAATTCTGTGAATGGCGGCTGGGCGTCAAGCGAATGGTTCAAAAATTGCCGGACGGTGTTCGCCCCTTCGACGATACAGGAAGTCAGTTTCGAAGCCGCGTCCGAAGATGGGACGCTGCCGAGATACAAGGGCACCGCAGTTCGAGGTAATCCTTGCTCAGCCGGAAACTGTTGTAGCAATCGGGTCAACTGAATTGTCAACTTGCAAGCAATCTTCGACGGATCATCGCCGAAAGGAACGGCGATCATGGTGGTGTGCTCATCCGCTGGCCAATTCACGGATTTATCATCATCGTCGGTAGTCTCACTATCGCAAGCATCCGCGATCGTTTCCAACGCAGACTTGATGATCGCGCTGATCGGCTCGCTCGGATTGCTTGTTGCCAAACCGGTAGAGTCATCGCCGTGGGAGCTTGTGGTGGAGTCAAGCAGCAAGGTCCTCCATAAATCGAAGCCGTCTGTCAAAATCGTTGAGCCATAATTGTTCCAGAACCTTTGATCCGGAATCCCTTTGACCGGAATGCATCGCTCTTTCCAAGCTGGACCGACGACTTCCGAATAGTTCGCCTCTTCGACAAGGAAATACTTGAAGTAGGTATCGTTGAGCGCTTTCGACTTCTGGAGTATGTATTCAACGCCTCGAAGTCTGGGCCCCACCATAGAGGCCGACGCTAAAATGGGTTGCAACTCACGCTGGACTAACGACGCCCAAGTCGCGATGCATACCGCAAGTGTCAGGGAACGCCCGGTGATTTGATTGGTCTTCGGAGCTGGCGACGCCTCTCCCTCGTTCTGGAGAGGTCGGTGCTGAAGGTCGATCTCGATTAGACTGCCATCCGGAAGCTTGAGATCGGAGTTCTGCAGCATAGTCGCGAGACCTTTTTCGACCGTGGCCAGCGTCATCGCTTCGACGCAATAGCGAGATCTCGGCCTTTGAATGATTCGAGGGAGTACCTCATCCCTCTTGTCTTGCCCCGCAACCGACGTGTTCTCACGGAAAGAAACGACGACTCGGAAAAGAAATACTGTTTCAGTAGGGTTGCCTTCGTCGATTTCCGCAGTCGGGAACCAAACCGCTTGCATCACATGCGGTTCATGGTCGAAGCGTTCCACGAGTCCGGCGAGGTCATCTAATGAGCCGTCATGCGAGCTTAGGTATGGAAGCTGATCCTCGCGCCAAGATTCGGGAAGTGCACGCCAGAGCGACGAGTAGAACGCTCTTATTGAATCTTCGTTACTGTTGGCGAATCGAATCCAAATTTCACTCGATAGGCCGCGACAAGGATCACCCGGCAGCCGGCACTCGGAGATCAGCATTTTGAACGCTGCAGTCGCGACCCCTGATTCAAAGGAGCGAATCTTGTCCTGCAAGCTGAACGAGTCCGTGACACCGTAAGCAGCCTTATCGAGAAAAAATTCGATTGCGGCGGAGTGACCTTCGTCTTGCGCAACCCTCGCAACAGCTTGCCGTGCGTCGCTACTTTGCGAAAACGATTTGAAATAGTTCATCCTTCGTCACCTTCGGCACTCGTAAGATTAACGACGACGACAAAAATGGAACTAGCAAGTCGCTGTCGCACGGCATCAAACGATGTGTCAGCGGGCAATTGAATCGGCCCGATCCTTAGATGCTTTCCCTGGCACAGGCCATATAAAGGCGCTTGGCGCGCAAGCCAATCCGATCTCTCGACATCGTTATCGAGTGTCGCATCGGACAGCAACTTGGGCCAGTCATACTCGTCAACTTTCCCGACCGAATCGTCGTCGCCAATAATGAGCGCCGCCTCCTGACTATCGTCAACGAACTCTAACGGACCAATGTTGAAGCTCACTTTGCTCCGTTCCTCCACGATGTCCCACTCGACTTGGTCTTCCTCAAATTCGTCCTGAAATGCCGCTAATTCCCCTGATACAGTGAATGCTAGATTCGGTGACTCCGAAGCAGCGGCGATCTGGTACCGAGCAGCGGAACCGGCTTCAGTGAGATTCACGGCATCAGGGAGCGAGACGATGTGGCCTGGAGCCGAATCGCTGCTCGCCGAAAGCCATTTCGCCAGAACATACTCTTCCGGATACCCGCGACGGATGACGCCAAAGACGCTGTCCGATGCGAAAAAAGCGGGTTCGATTATCGTGTCAGTTTGAATGCTCATGACAATTTCCTTAATAATATTTTTCGTCGCTTTTGAGCTGAATCTTCGGCGACACAATTCACTATGAGAAGTACCGGAAAGTGTTAGTTTCGACTACGTTTCCGGTCTCGCTTCAGTGGTCCCCCCCCAATCCTTGCTTCCTCAAGGATGATGAATAGTCTCTTTTAATGGCTCTACCAATTCGCTGAAGTCGGAGTTAAATCGAGCCCACGGAGTAGAAAATATTTTTCCGAGCGGCTTACTCTGATAAGTGGGAAATTGCAGACCGTGATTGGCGGCGTTCCCAACGTGATCTATTTCGCTTTTCATCACGTGTTCATTTGGGTATTTCGACTTCGCTAGGTTGCGAATGTCTTGATCGGTCCGCGCGTCGTAATTGCGCTCCGCGGGTGGCTGACTCTTTGTGCGGAAGAAATCGCGGAGACCGTTGACGTAGCAGTCAACGACCGCTAGCGCATACTCCGCAGTGTGTTCATCACTAGCCTTTTCCGGGGCTACACCGAGCACTCTAAGCTGGCTGGCCAACTCAGCTTTTGCTCTCCTGTACCGATTCGATGCAGTTGGAGCTGCGATATTTTGCCTTGTGGCGACTTCGCTGTTCTTCATTCCATAAAGATAATCGCGCAAGACTTCCCTATGCTTCTCTTCACTCACTCTATGCACTAGTCGTTCGCGAGCCTGTGCCATCAATTTGTGAACCCAAGAAGCCTTTTCGAGGCGTTCTCCTGAAAGCCGTAAAGCCTCCCCTTCTCGACACTCGTTTAAAATCGCGCAGTCGACGGCAATTGCTTCACCCACCTCGCCAAGAAGATTAATAAATTGTGCGGTCAGAAAAATCACTGGGTTCCCTGCGTCGTTCGGCGATAGCGAAAACCCAACCGACCTGGGGAACAGAAGCTGGAACTTTTTGTTCAAATCAAAGAGTTCTTCAGAATTTGAGAGTTGATGATCCGGCTCGCCAGTCCACAGCAATCTCCCGAGCGATTTTAACAAACGTTCGTCGCTGTCATCTACCTCGATGAAAGGAGCCGAGGCAGCTACTCGAAATCCACTGCGCGGATGCCGTTTGCTGTCTAAGTAGTCGCGAATCACAGAGCGTGCCCGCTTTTCGCGGTCAGTGGGATTCGCCAGCTCTCTCAATTCATCGCGTCTCTCTACAAGTCCAGATTGTTGTTCTAGCGTGAGGTGTTCCGAGCGGGGCAATTCAACATCACCCACCTCCGAAGAGAGCTCGGAATCCCCAAAGTTCTCGGCAAGGAATCTCCAATTGGTGCGGTCGTCGTCCAAGGAGGCGAGAAAAAGTAGACAGAACGTGACTGCGTCCCGGCCGCGCTGTTCTCGCTGTTTCTGGCCAAGGGCGAGAAAATATAGGAAAGAGCGTTCGGAGGGGAAGAATCGCTGTTGACCAAGACGTTTGAATGTTTCCACTACCAGCATCTGCCTGAGCTCGTCGAGGCTGTTGTAGTCAAATCTCCCGTCTCTAAGAAACTTTCGCGAATAGGCCGTCAAAACGAACTCAGCTGTAGAGTCAGCAGCTGACCACTTTGCGTTACTGTGGAGTCCCGTCTGAGGGTGAGTCAGGTATGTGACCACGGTTGACGCTTGCACCAATTCGAACAGCCTTTCTTGTAACGACTTGCCTCCGTCGACGTCTTCGACTTCGACTTCGGGGTCAACTGGCGGATAGGGGAAGAGCTCGGGCATCGATTCTTTCTGTGAGTGAATTCAGAATTGCAGTTGTTCAGATTGTCGTTTCGAATGTCGACTGTAAACGCTTTTTTGGCGAGAAATCACGCCAATCCGCTTCCGATCGCCATAGCGGCGAGCGTTGGAAGCAGCCAAATGAGATGCTTGGCGAATCGACCAGACCGGGAAGCCGTCCCTTCACCCTCGCCCTGCAAGATCGAGTAGCGGACTTGCTGTGCGACGGCTTCGCCCTCGGTCGGAAGTTCTTCGCGTAGATAGTCTTGGCCGGAAAGGTGCACGAGTTTGCTTGTGGTTTTGGTGTTCATTGCGGTGCCTCGTGGGTGAGTATTTCGCGGGGAACTGTGCTGTTGCCCTTGTAGAGGAAGCACCTGCTGGCAAAATTTTCCGGAAATTCGTCATCCGAAATTCGGCTTGCGGTAGAAAGCAGCAAGAGTCGGGAAGTCGCAGCCCTAACCTGTTTCCGACAAATGGCCTACAGCGTCTGGCCTGTCGCCGATGGCCGGGGACGACGAGAGACTGCCGGAGTAACGCTCGACGATCCGAGTGCCGTTTGACGGCAGATTGGAATGGCAAACGTCACAGAAGGCACCCGAAAAGCCGCCTCCATCTCGCTTCCTTATCTTGTCGCGGCCGACACGGGTAAGCCGACTGTGCATCTTCAATCTTCGAATCGAGCAAAGCGTCGATGCGCCGGATCATCGCACCCAAGTTCTGTATGGGCGAAGAGGTCGAGTACCTCACGGCTCTTCGCGACCCGTCTCGGCGCGATTCGGGCGAGTTCGAATCGCAATTTTTCGACGCCACCTCGAAGCTGACGCCGACGATTTCCGCGTCGGCGGGCGTATTTTCAATGTTCGGGCGTCATTATTTCGACTCTGGTCATCTAGAGTTGGCGACGGCCGAATGCCGGTCGCCGTTCGACGTGGAACTGATGCGGGTCAGCCAAGAACACTTGGCCCGGCACGCCTGTTGTCGCGATGACGTCTGCAATGAAAGTATGGTCATTGCAGACGTCGGTTATGGAGGGATTCTCGCAGCCGGTTCGCCGGCGTGGGGATGTCACGAAAATTATCTCGTTACCCGAAATCCCGCCGATATCGCGACGGCTGTAGTCCCTTTCTTCGCAACCAGATGCTTTCTCGGTGCCGGTGGAATGGACTTCCAACAAGATGCCTTCGTCGGCTCGCCGCGTCTCCGATTTCTCGAGAGGGATATTTTCCCCGGATACAACAACGGCCGTGCTCTGGCGGCTCGCGGCCTGAGAGACAACTATGCCGGCTCCGATCTCGGGTACTTCCGCTACCACTGCACTGCCGGCGACTCGAACCGCTCCAAGTTTTCGCGCTGCTTGCGATTGGGGGCAACCGCCTTGGTCCTTGCTGCCGCCGTCGAATCACCCGACGCATTCGTTCCGCTGAAACAGTGGATTGCGCCAGATTTAAGACGCCGGTCTTTCTGGATGCGAGCGGTGGAGAGATTCAATCATTTCGCTTCGCTCGGCCAGCCGCTACGGGTCGACGCTTGGTCCCTGCGAGTGCAGCGGCTTTTTCTCGACGCAACTCGGCGATATGCCGATCGATGTGTTTCATTACCTGACTGGACCGAGGTCATCTTCGAGATGTGGGAGAGCACACTCGGCGCCATTACGTCTGACGATCAGCCATGGCTGGCTGAGAGACTTGACCCGTGGATCAAGTACCGCTTCCTGACCGAGTTTATCGATGAACTGGGAGCAACCTGGGACGAGGCGGCGACTGATTTGAGTCTCGGCTCGCGGCTGGCAGTCGTGAATCAGGGGTACCACGAATTCGTTGGGCCACTCAAGATTTTCCAAGAGCAGTGCGAAGGCGGCCTTGTTGCCCCGGAGGCAGTGCCTTCGCCTCCCCTAGGATTTTCGAGCATTTCTCGACGCTTGCACACCCGCGCTGACGCGAGAGCGAAAATCATTGCCGATTTGTGGCATTGCGACGACGTAACGCTCGGGTGGGATCGCGTGAGAACCTCGCATTCGGATGAGCTGATCATGATGCCTGACCCCTTTGATACGCAGCTGCCTTGTCAGCTGGGTGAATCAGATGATTGACACGGCGGAACTTTGTCTCGGACATGATCAGAAGCAAGCTGATCGTTTCCCCGTCCCTCATCTCCACGTCCCGTCGTCTGAAACCTGCGTCCAAGCTCTTTCTTGATCGATTTCAGATTTTTCAATCCGACTTGGCAGAAAATTTGAAGCCCTCTTGCTTACTCACCTGTGAAGCCCGCTTGGCGACCGAGCCAGTCGCCGGGAACCTCGAGAAAGCCAGAGGTGATGAAAATGTTGAAGAAGATCTTGCCGGTCGGTGTAACGGCAATCGCCGAAACGGCAACAGTTTCAGCGAAACTCACGCGGGAGTCATTGAACTTTAAGGGCGCGATTCGCGCTGCCTTCCGCGTAAAGCGGAAACCAGTGGTTATCGTTTCGTTGTCTATCGCCGGAACATTGGCATCGCTGATGTTGCAACCTGCTGTGGTGAACGCGGCTCCGCCGAACGCAAATGCTGTCGTAAAGCGAAATGCGGTACTGCGAGGCCAATTGCATTTCGAAGAAGCCTGCGCGTATTGCCACTCGACTTGTAAAGGCGTCATCGACGTCGGGCCGAGTCTATTCGGCCTCGGAGGCCGTATGAAGCGGAACGAAATCTTGGAAGCGATCGAGAAGCCGAATGCAAAAATCGCTAAAGGCTTTGAAAATGCGACTCTGCTGCTGGTCAGCGGTCGCGTTCTCAACGGTAAAGTCACGGTCGCTGACGGCGTTTACCGCGTCGAGGTCGAACCGGGCGTCAGCAAAACCTTCTTGGCCAAAGACGTGGAGGACTTCCAGCCTTCTCGGTCGGCGATGCCGGAGGGGACGCTGGACGACTTGGACGATCGTCAGAAAAGCGATCTCATAAACTTCCTAGGAAGCCTGAAACCGGTTATTGAGGTTGCTGAAAAGTGAGCGCCGAGGCTGCCCCTGACTCGCCGTCGGGGGCAGCCGGTTTTTCTTATTCGACGACTTAATGGATCTCGGCTAGCGTAGCCGGCAATCCTTATCAACCCGGAATAGCGGTTAATATTCCCTGCGGGCTGGATTTCAACGGTACCTGCCGCCGACTATCGCGATGACATGGACGAAATCCTAGCAACTTGGATCGCGGCATACGATTCCAAAGACGAAGTGCAGCGGGGGGAACTTCGAACACGAGCCCAGCAGGTTGCACTCGAATTCGCTCGTCATCATTCCGTTGAATCCCAGACTGCATGGTGTCCGACCTGATCGTCGCAATCAGGGTTTCTTATTAACCTTGATTCTTGACCTGTAACGCTTATGCCAGAACAGAAAACATCATTACGAAAAAGAGAATTCCATCCCAGAAATCTCTCGGATTGTTCTCGATAACGATGATGTCACCCGGAATGAGTGGTGACGCAGACGGGACTTGAGAGACATCACAATTAATTGCGATGTCTATATTGAGCAGAGATTTGACCAAGATAATTGGTGACCACCGGCCGAAGTATTTGAGGGAATTGAGATTGGTAAGCTTGCGGCTCTATCAGCCCTCTGCGATTCCTGAACCCCGCAAGGCGATTGAACTCTGACGCAGAGTAAAAATGACCCGTCTGTCGATAAACCCTTCCAATCCATCGTGCCTTGCCCCTCTCCAAAAGAGTGAATTTATGAAGACTCGCATTCCGCATGGACCAGGAATAGTCGGGCAGTTCAGGCATTTTCAACACCGCTTTGCTAGAGGCTCGGAAAAAGCATGTGAGCTCTGAATCGCCTAAGTGTTGCACCCGAAAATCAGGTAAAAAATACGGCGCGGGGGCGTTGGCCTGTACTTTGAGGTGTGGGTTAAAAGTAGTTTCAAAACCCGAATTGAATTGAACGGTTTGGCAAGCAAGCTGCATACTTTGGCCTCCGAGAGGAGGCTTTTTGCTCATCACCCTGTCTTCGTGGCCCTCGCGCCGTCGACCGAACACGACAGGGTCCAGGACGGCTCCGCAGCCACTCCTCAATGATTTCCAATGGGAATTGATCCGCGACCTGTTCGAAGACTCGCCACCGTCCGAACTCGACGGACGCCCGAGAGTCGATCCGCGGGGCTGCCTTGAAGGCATCCTGTGAATCTTAAGAAGTGGCGCGCGATGGAAAGCCCGTTTGTCGAGAAGTCGGCCACCGCGATATCCCAGTTCTGCAACGTGCTGGCGACGCCACAAAGAGTGGCCCAAAGCCAGCGTCTTCGAAGAAGCCTGTCGAAGATTGCTCGCGAAAGCTGATCGACGCCTGATCGTGATCTGGCGAGAGCGCTTCGCCGACGCGACCTTCGCATCGGCAGCAGCCTTGAGCATGTTTTCGTTGAAAACAGAGGGGGCCTGGAAGTCGGCCCATTCCGCCGCGCCAATGGCACTAAGATCATGTTTTGGGTCGACGGTCACGGTCCGCCATTGGCGATCGACACAGAATCGGCCGGCCGAAACGATGTCAAACTGATCGAACCGCTGCTCGATAAGACAGTTCTTACATATTAAAAAGCAGAACGGCTGATCTACGACCGCGCGGCCGATTGCGACGCATTAAGACTCCGGCTGCGCTCGAAGGGAATCGACCTGATCGCGCCGCATCGTCGCGGCCGGGTGAAGCCGCCGCTGCAAGAGAAAATGGACGCTGGCAAGATATTAAAGACGCTGGACGGTCGAACGAAGCTTCGCTTGGCTGCCTAACTTCCGTCGGCTCGTCACCCGCTGGGAATATCACGCTCACCTCTATTACGGCTTCGTCCAACTCGCCTGCGCGTACACCTTACTCATGCGGTTTTGAAACTGCTTCTAGTCCGGGACTCCGGTGCCGGTCCATTCAATTTCTCGTCGCATCGGGCTCCATCGCGAGAATGCTGACCGGTTTTAATGTGTAGAAGTGATAAGCTTTCGGAAACACTCCATGTACTGTCGTGCTACTAATAGTTATCAATCCATCGGTGTCGGGATTCCAGACTTTCACGGTCTTGTCCCATGACGCGCTGACCACACGACCGTCCGGAAGAACCGACAGGCAATAAACCCCGTGGNGATGCTCGTCCATCGTGAGGACCTCGCCGGTGTCGGGATTCCAGACTTTCACGGTGCTGTCCCATGACCCGCTGACCACACGACCGTCCGGAAGAACCGACAGGCAATCGACCAGGCGTTGATGCTCGTCCATCGTGAGGACCTCGCCGGTGTCGGGATTCCAGACTTTCACGGTCTTGTCCCATGACCCGCTGACCACACGNCCGTCCGGAANNACCGCAAGGCAANCAACGCTGTGCTGATGCTCGTCCATCGTGAGGACCTCGCCGATGTCGGCATTCCAGACTTTCACGGTCTTGTCCCATGACCCGCTGACCACACGACCGTCAGAAAGAATCGATAGGGAGATGATTAAGCCTCTATGCTCCTGCAAAATTTTTACGAGGCTGACCCTTGGCCCCCAAACCTGCCTCAGCCAATGGATATCGGTGTTTCGCAGGCGTTCGCGAAGCCGCTCGGAATAGGCGTGGCAGGGTCCCCGCTCCTCCTCCCGCCAAGCCAGGAAGTTGACGCAATCCTGCGGCAGCACTCCCGGGTATTTAGTGACGTCACTGCCATGCCAAGTCAGCGCTTGGCCTAAGGCCTTTATGACCTCGTCTTTCCCTCCGACTCCCCTCAGCAGGTTTTGTAGCACCAATGGCAATGTCAGGAAGTCCGCTTCTGGTTCGTCTTGCCCCTGCTCGCAGACGATGATTTCCTCGGCCAGATGCAGGACACGTTCGCATCGGCCTCCGTCCTCTTGAAGCGTTCCGCCGAGGAACTCGGCCGGAAGCATCCACTGTCGCGGTGTGGTTCGGATTCGCCGCACGACCTGCGCGGCCCACTCCTCCGGAATATCTGCCAGTGCACCACGCCCCGGTCGGCGGGGAAAACGCAGCGAGAGCGCGGCGAAGTAGTACAGTAGCGAGTCGTGCAGGAAGCCGACGCCGTTACCGTCCTCGCGGAGCAGTGAGAACTCCAGGAGCGTGTCCTGCTCGGACTCACTGAACTCTTCAGTGAAGTACGACCCCTGATGCCAACATTCGTCCTCCGGCCACCAGTGGGTGCGCAGGTGTAGTGGATCCTCAAGCAGGCAGATCGCCGTTTCGAGACTGTCGAGTCGCGTGCTTTCCTCGTTCGGCAGAATTGCCAGTGCCAGCCGGCACAGCGCGGTTCGCACCAGCGCTGGAGCACGATGTCCCGCCAACCGCGTCGGCAGTTGTCTGCCGTATGTATTAATGTCGCGTATAATGTGCTGATCGACGACGGCGTCATAGAGATCGAACAACGAGTCGATTTGCTCCAGACGCTCTCCCTCCAATGACGCCACGAAGTGAGTCAAAAGCGGGGTCGAGATCAGGCTCTCCTGCTTGGCGTGTCGCCGGATGAACTCTCCCAGTTTTCGGCACTCGGACTCCACGTCGTCTTGTAAGACCGGCAGGCCAAGCTTCTCTCGCAGATACTGCTCATAGCCGCGAAAGTTCCTCAGGTAGTCCTCCGCGTTCTGCGGGTGGATCGGTTCGAGATCGAAGGCGACAAATTGCTCATCATCCCGGAGTTCTGTCATCACCGCGTCGCCGGAGGCGGTCGAGCGATAGGTGACCACCACGCGATGGCCGTACTCCCCGAAGTCCCGCTGGAATAGCCTGATTGCTTTTGCGAGTAGTTGGCGTTGCGTGCTCTCGGCCGAGTTAAGATCGACGAACAAGAGCAATTTTGGCCCGCCAGCCGTCGTCAGCCATCGCTTCAGTCGCCGGCGGATCAGTTCCTTCTGCTCCGTGCTCCAACCGGATGATTGAGCGATTAACTCCAACATCGGATCACCGTCGACGATCCGCTCGCAGGCGTTGTCGATGTCCGCACCGCTGCTCTTGTAAAGTTCGTAGAGTCTCGGGAGCTGCACGCCGAAATTGGCCCAGCAGGGTAGGTAGCCGGCCAGCTCGGGCAGTTGGCCGACGCGCTCGCTGCGGACACCGAGCTGTTCGGGTATCGGGAAGCAGTCGAAGAACGCCCGCCGACACGCAACCGTCTTACCTGCTCCCGAGCGAGACAGTAGTAAGACTCCATGCGTGTCGCCCGTCTCACCCAGGTGCCGCAGCATCGCCGAGAGCGTGGGATTGACACGTTCGGTATGCGGCTTCGCGTCTTTCAGAAGCTGCTCCGCGCCGGCGTCGTTCCTCTCAGCCCGAAGCGGCAGGGGCAGGTAGAGCTGTTCGCCGGGAAGGTCATTGTAGAAATACGCCCATGGCGAGAGCAGCCGTCGACCTTCGGCGGAATCGGCTTCCGGCCCCAACCTTCTTCTTAATTCCGCCAGACCCAACAGGTCATCCGTCTTCGACAGCACCTTGGGTACGTGATGCCTCAGAAAGGTCAGTTGACTCGCTATCGGCGCACTTGGCTCTGGCAACGATCCGCGTCCTCGAAAAAAACGTCCGACTCACCCAGCGTCAGGATAACCGCTTCAGCAACCCGAAGCAGCAACGAAGAAATATGTCTCGAACATAGCTGCAGCTGATAATTCGACGGCCTGGTTCGCATAAAGCTTGCTTCAAAGCTCCCAATGCTGATGTCGAACAGAAACGGAAGGCCTCGGAAGGCCACCGTCCTTAGGGTGACCTTCCGAGGCTATTTCCGTTGTCGCAGCCATCGGGTGTTGTAGTTTTCAGTCCGAAATGGCTCGGGCCAGTTCTTCGAGAGCGGACAGAACTTCATCATCTCCCGACCGTCTTCGCACTCTCAACGCTGCCACTGCCTTGTCGACCAGCGACAGACGAGGCTGATCCAGAAACGCGATCATCATCGCAGCCCGAATCAAGGTGCAGGGACTAATGGGATGCAGCTTCTCAGCGATCGCGATAAGATCTAAAGCTGTATCATTCCAGTAATCGTAGCCGGCCGAATTGCGTTCTGGCCAGTGACCGACCATGGCGGTAAAAAGCGGCTGGAGCAAGAGGTATCGAAGTTCGACGAATGCACGACCAGCATCTCCGTCGGCACCGAGCAAGTGATCCGGGAGTTCGCCTTCAGTTCCACCGCCAGGGATCAACGCGAAACGTTCGCCTACGATCCACGCTGCGAGTCGACGCACGATAAACGCGGCTTCGTCAACCCGACCGATCGCTACATAGCTCGGTACCAACAGGCCAGCCACGTAGAATGTGAGTCGAAGTCCGACCTGCTCCGACTCATTCACAGCTGCGAGTTCTTGGGGGCCTTCTGAATACCTAAAATAATGCTGTGCAAACGATCTGAGCGGGTCGCCTGCGTTCTCTACCAAGACTTGCACCTCGGTTGAGGCGGGCTCTCCCCGCCTCAGACTGTCAGCAAGTTCCGCGATTTCATAGATGCCCAGATCAACTGGTGAGAAGCCTTCGTAAGGTTCGAACCGCGGTTCCGCTTCATCCGCCATGAGATCCAGACTATTCGCAATAGAACTCCGACAGTCTGTTTTAAAGTGATCCTGCATCCGCCTTGCAACGGCTTGATAAAGTCTCTTTTTGAGACTCGACTCGCTGTCCGTTCCGGCGGTGTTTAATTTGTCAAGACGCGACGTGAGAACACCATTACCTTGACGAGAAAACTTCGAGTTTGATCGCTCTTTCGTTCTGGACATCTTAATCTCCGGTTTTCTGGGGTTTACTCTGGCGGGGTCGACAACTATCGATCCCAAAATACAAAGCCGGACGGCGATCTTTTTTTCCTAAAAGAATGTCGTCCGCACGCGAATTTGCGTTTTTTTCAGTCAGAGCAAATCTCGACTTCAAACCGACGGCAGTGGTCGGCCCAAAAGTGGGGGATGGCGTCCAAAGCAGAGCGGGCATGCGTTGCCGCGGAAGCGATTTACAATCGCGTAGTTTGTCGGGTTTCTGCGTGAGGCCGAAGTGTTGCTCGCGCAGCGCAAGACCGCCGCTCAGGTCTGCCGTCACATCGGCTGACCGAGCAGACCTGCTACCGATTAAGGGAGGACTGTTTTGTTTTGATTGCGAAGTGACCGCGAGAGGGCGTAATCCGGACCGACCGATCAGGTCAAGCTGCTGAAGGACGTGGAGATGCGGAACGTCCGGCGAGGCAGCGGCCGTCGGTAACTTCTGTCCGCGAGGTGCTCGGAGAAGAGACAGTCTCCGAGCGCCGCGACTGCCTTGTCATTATGCAGCCGCTGTCAAAAAAAGCTGTAAACATAAGCCATCGCTACCGCAGACGGCCTTGCGGCGCGTCTGCGGCAGCAAAAGCTTCGTAACTTCGTCGTTTACAGGTTCCGTGTCCATTGGTGCTGCACCGTTAGCTCTCGCAAACAATTTCGCGAACTGGTGAAACATGATTTGACACGAGTCGGTGAAGGAGACGGGTGAACCGAACAATTCCTGAGATCAGGTAAGCTAGAAAGAGGATCAGGAATGGTGCGCAGAAAGCGGAAAACGAGGCGAGTAACATTTTTGTTTCTCCTGACTGAAATCGGTGGCGCGGGAGTCTTTCTGCCCGCTCACATTCATTAAGCAGGTGCACCGGAAATTTTCCGGCGGCAAGAGTCCCGCGAATGATTTTTCAAATGATTGCTTGCAAATGAGTCGTGACGGTGCCGCGTCCTGATCTGGGATCGCCGCCCAGACGAACTGGACGACGATGACCGGCGGTCCCGCGATGAGCCGGCGGAGAAGGATTGATGTCGACGACTGAAGCGGCGGTCGCAAGTCAGGCCGTCCGTCGAAGCTTGCCGCCGAAGTTCGAGCCAGTCGGACGGCACACTTCGGAATACGCGGCGGAAAGGTTTTCACGTCACGACCGCTACGGGTCGACCGTCGGGGCTGTTGATCCGGCAAGGCGCCCAGCGGTCTTCGTGTCTATCATTTCGCAACGGTTTGGGTGGGGCCGATCCAAAATGGCCCGGAAAAATGGCATGTAGGTCGCGAGCGTCGAACCATCTGACGGTCTGATCATCGGCCCCACCGAACTCAACGACTTACAAGTCGATTGATCACGCCGAAAGTGGCTCGTGGCGGTCCCTTCACCCAATCGATCGGTGAACACACTGAACTTTTCGACGGAGTACGATATGAGGCTCGTGCTACTCGCCGCCAGCGTTCATTCGTATTTGATTCAGTTCCTTGTCGATCAGATCATGATCACTGGGAAGCTTGTCGGCGACGCGATGAGCAAGTCGCGATAGCTGTGTCTCCGGGCTTACTTGAACTGCCGAAGGAGACCGAAGGGGTTCGCTGACTTCGGCGGTTTGCGCGAGTTTATACTCGGTGACAGTGGCAACTGAGCTGGAAGTGGATTTCGTTCGCATTGCTCTTCCCCGTGTTTCGCAGGTAGATGATTGGCTTCCGACAACGTCAGCGGGGGCATTGCCCCTACAGGTAATGAAGCAGCAAAAGGCAATTTTTTCCCTGCGGTGCTCATAAGTACCAGCCGGATAGGGGTGTCTCTAGGCAGTTTGAATTTGGCTGCGTGTCATTCGCTTTCTTGGTACGGAGATTGAGGCCGTTTTAGGTGTCAGCGTAATGAGATGCAGGTGGCTGGTGTTCCGCCGTGTCGTGAAGCGAGGATAGCCGTTGTCATGATTATTCGAGACTCATTAATCGCAAAACAATCGGGTCTTCTGACGGAAGAAAAATCGTCAATGAACGGCGAAGGGACCGTGGTAGAAATAGCCGAATAAACCCCCGCAGCTAATTGCAAGACTCCCCAAGAAGCAGTTTCTGTGTGCTGATCTATCAAGTTTTGCTGGCGTTCGGGAGCGCCTTCGGTGAGTCGGCCCTACCACCGGGCAACGCTCAGACTTGCCGCATTGTGCGATCGGAGAATTCGGAGCAGGACAAAGGAACCTGAGAAGGCAAAGAATTGCAATGAAAGATAGGCCTACGGTGATACGTGTGCCGACGCTCGATGCGCCGAAACGTCAACTGTTATGACCTGCCCCTTAAAACCGACGCCACCTGTTGGGTTAGAATTTCAGCGGAAGGTTTACCTGACTAAGGAGGCCTTCCTATCAATGGATGGAGGAGGCCGATTTCGGTGGAGAGACGAGCTGATTGCATCGGAATCTGACTGAAACCGCGAATCGTGATGACACCGCTTTATTCTGTTCGTTGTGGCGTATTTGTGGCGTCAATGCGACAAAGAAGACTACCCGCGGCGTACTGATTGAGGCTTTTAAGTCGAAGAAATGCTGGTATTATCACCAAGCGAACGGGTCGAATGTGCTGCGGCGGAGAATCCCCCCCTCTCCGCTCCCAATTTTGACCGATCCGTAAGTCTCTTCTGTGTTTCAGTTTGCGGCATGGGCTTCGGCCCGAAAACCGAACTGGGACACAACTGAGACAAAACGGTCAGTTTTCCGGCGTCGTCTCGTCCTCCCTCGGCTCGAGTCGAAGATCTCCGGGTTCATCAAGTGACACGCCGGCGACATTGCCGACCGTGTTCGATTGCTCCACCGATTCAAGTTGGAGCGGTTCGAGTTTGCTAATCTCCCGAGCCGCGTCCCCGTGGTGGAGATGAAAGTAGTGTTGTGTCATCGCCGGGTCACGGTGCCCCATCCACGCCATGGCTGTCTGCTGGCTGACGCCCTGACGAATTGCCTCGCTGCAGAAGTGATGTCGGAACGAGTGGAGCCGTCCTTCGGCTAGGAGTCTGTCGTTCGGAAAGTCGTCAAGGATGGGCACGAGCGCCTTCTTGACGTATTGCTCTCGCAGCCGGTCCGGACGGAGTTGGTTCCCACTCGCGGTCCGAAACACGGGACCGGGCGAGCCCTTCAGAAGCCGCTTCAAAACCGGCAACAGTTCGGGATGAATCGGAACCTCCCGGCTCTTACCACTCTTCGTTCGTCGGATCGATGAATTTCCCAGCTTCCCATTCTCGCTAACGACGCGGATTACTTGCCGCTCCAGATCGATGTCTTCGGCTTGAAGATTGACAAACTCTCCAATCCGAAGGCCGGTTCGAGCCAGACCGAGGATGATGTCCGCGAGCCATTCAAGACCTTCCACTTCGCGACAGTGCCGGATCATCGCGGCGACCTGCTGTCTTGTGTAGCAATATGTGGGAGAGGCGTCCGGCTTGGGAACTTTGGTTTTGAGTTCCCAACCGGCGGGGGCCAACCCTCGTTCGGCGAGGAACTTAACGAGTTGCTTGAGCAGGGTCAGTTCAAGATAGACGGTCTTCGGCTTGGCTCCCGCCTTGCTGCGTGACGTGGCATAGTGATCTGCTTGCCGTTCCCGGAACTGTCCCCAGTGGCTGAGCCTCTGCAGATGGCAGAATCGCCTGATGTGGTCGAGGGCGGCATCGTATCTTTTCCTCGTGGCTGAGCGGACTCCGCCCGTGGCCTCATCACGTCCGACGTGTTCGCGGAACGCGTCGATCCCGACGTCGATCGAGGCAAACTCGGCACCGGAGTTCGGGGCATCGCGCGGATCGAGTAATCCGTGCTGAATCGCCATTGCCTGATCGAGCGCCGTGACTGCCTTTCGGGCATCTTCGCAGTCGCGAGTTGCAAGAGAGTGCTTACCGAGCGACGGATGTTTCCCGCGGCCATCGGCGTACCAGATACCGTTGTCGCGTTGAAAAAGCCGCCACTCATAATGGCTTGCATTGATCTTCATTCCGCCTGAGCGGGCCTTCTTTTTTGAGTTTTTCATGGGTTATCTCCGATTCGTCATCCAGCGAGGCTGCGGGCCGCTGGATGAGCGTGGTTGTTCGATATTCGCGAAGCCGGAGACAGGGGGCCGCGAACCGATCGCGTCCAATTCCGACCGCGGAATCAAGAGCCGGCCGCCGGGGCCGCCGGGCTGCGTCGCGAAGAGGCGCCCCTTGTCGATCCAACGCCGGACCGTCTTCTCGCTCACGCGAAAGTGCTGCGCGGTTTCAGCGACGGAGAGAAATTCGGAGCTTTGTTCGTCGTCATCCATGACCGCTGCCTCGTTGTCGTCAGCGAATCCTTCGCCAACACCGATTCCCGAACTCACCCGAAACTGCGTGATGCATTTGTGACCAGCGCGCAATCCGATCCCAAGAATTCGGAAAGCTGCGAAATTCAGTGTGGGCTGATTCGCGCCGGTCGATCGTGCCGATTTTCGTTCGGCTCACGGTGAATCGACGCCCGTATGGGAACCGCGAGTGGCCGCGAAGCCGGCTGGTCGACTCACCAGCCGAGGGCCGGTAGATCAGTTAAGCTGCAGTCGTCAAGCGACTAGCACCCCAAATCCAGCATATTCAGTAAAGCAATCTGTGAGCAGAATGTCCACTCGCGTCAGCCGGTTCACCGCCGCAACGAGGATTCGTTGACGTAAAGCGTTTCTTGATATGAAGATAAAAATTTCTAGGGCCACCTGGCTGAGCCTCGAAAACCCGCGATTTGCTCACCAAACGCTTAAGTCTGCGCTTATCGCCAACAGAGACGATGCGATGATACCTATCTATCGCCGGACGCTTTATGTTCCGATGGCCCGTCCTGCGACTGCAGATATCTCCTTGCGATCACCCTGCCAATTTCTTCCGCCAGATCCATCCAAGCGCAGTTTCCCGGCGTCGATGCCGAAGTTGTGCCCTCTCGGCTCCCCCTTCGCCTAAGCCTCCTATTTTCACTCATCATCAATTTCTCCCCAAAGTCCAAAGTAACGGTCACCTCAATTCTGAAAGGCACACCAGGCAGAAGGTCCAGGGGCGGTTTCGACCGCTAAGCCCTTCATATAGATATGCCGCATTTTCGCAGTTTATTAAGCAATGACGTTGGGCCGCCCCTGCTCGGGGTGCCCACGGTCACTGACCCGCTCCGAATCTCTCAAGCGTTGTTGCAAACGAATATCCAGACCAGCCAGCTATCGAGATCAATGCGGGGTCGATACGCCTCTATGGGCCTGACAACTCACGGGCGGCAGTCGCGAGGGGCGTCTGCGCACTTGGATTCGAGCACGAATCTGAGCGGTGCGAGTTGTCCGTCGCGGTAGGCCGACAGACAGTTCAGACCGAAATTTAAAGGGCTCGGGCGATCATTCGATCGATCCGCTTGGCCAAGCGAAATTCATAACGTGTTTCAAATAAATGGCTTGCGGCATTTAGCCTGACCGATTGAGCCCGGCAATGCAGCTGTAGCTACATTGCCCGGCTCAATCGAAACGGCGAATGTCTAAAGCATGTTATCCGCTTGCGGCGAGCGGCCCGATTTGGATGACCTGCCCCCAAGGATGGTATCAGCCTTTAATTTAGTCTCTTCCACTCCAACGGGCTGCGCGCCTCCGGCGCCGGAGGGCGGTAGCCCAGCGAGCTGTGCGGTCGATGCGTGTTATAGTCTCGCCGCCACCATTCGATGAGCACCTTGGCCTCCCTCAGCGTATCGAAGATTTCCCGGCCGGCTCACGCTGTTGACGGCGGTCGAAAGTGGCGTCGGCGGGGGAGTGTCGCGGCAGTCGAATTTGGCGGCGCACAGCCGTGCCTTTCCGGTGCGGCACGCCCATCGGACGCTGACCGTCGTCGCCACGGTCGATGAGGTCCGCCTGGCGTTTCAAGGACGCCTGGTGGCCCGGCACCGGCGATGCTGGGGCCGCACGCGGACGTTCTTCGAGCCGCTGCACTATCTCGCGCTGCTGGAGCGTAAGCCCGGCGGCTTCGACCACGCCCGGCTGCTGGAGGACTGGCGCCTGCCCGATTGCTTCGGACTGCTCCGGCGGCGTCTGGAGGCTGACGCTCCCGGTCACGGCACCCGGTCCTTCATCCGCGTACTCAGACTCCTGGAGCAGTTCACACTGCCCGAATTGACCGGGGCCGTCGAGTACGCGCTCGGCCTTGACGTGCTCGACGTCGACGGCATCCGCATGATCGCCCGGCACCGTCGCGATCGTCCGGTGCGGCTGTTTTCGCTGGAGGGGCGTCCGCACCTCGCCCACGTGCGGGTCGAAGAGACGAACGTGGCCGCCTATCAGGTCCTCTTGGAAGGAGAAGCGTCATGACCAAGACTGAGACGAAGAGCACGGTGCTTCTGAAGCATCACCTCAAGTCCCTGCGGCTCCCCACGATGCTGGCGGAGTGCGAGAAAGTCGCCCGACGGTGCGCCGCCGACAATGCCGATCATCTGGCGTTCCTGCTGCAATTGGTGGAACAGGAACTGATCGAGCGGGAGCGGAAGGCCGCCGAGCGACGTCAGAAGGCGGCCCGCTTCCCGACGGCCAAAGGGACCGACGAGTTCGACTTCTCGGCCCGCCCCAGCGTCAACAAGCCGTTGGTCCTCGAACTGCTGACCGGAGAGTACCTCGACCGCCGGGAGAATATTCTGTTGGTCGGCCCCAGCGGCACAGGGAAGACGCACTTGGCGATGGCGCTGGGGATGGCGGCCTGTGCCGAGGGACGCCGCGTGCGGTTCTTTCGCGTGACCGAACTGGTCACCACAATCCTGGAAGCCCGGGAGGAGCGGGTGCTCTTGCGGCTGCGGCAGCAGCTGGGGAAGCTGGACCTGCTCGTGCTTGACGAACTGGGCTACGTTCCGGCGAGCAAGGCGGGGGCCGAGTTGCTGTTCGACGTGATCGCCACGGCCTATGAACGCTACAGCCTGATCGTGACGACGAACCTTCCGTTCGAGAACTGGACCGAAGTGCTCGGCAGCGAGCGACTCACCGGTGCGGCCCTCGACCGGCTGACGCATCGTTGTCACATTTTAGAAACCACCAGGGAGAGCTACCGGCTTCAGGACGCCAAGCGGCGAAAACGGACTGCCGGCTGAAGACAGTCGACCCCGACCGAAACGTTCCGCGACACACCACAACCACGGAGAACCTTTACACACCAAGCGCCACCAAATTCGAGCGCCCGCCGACACCACTTTCGACCGCCGTCAACAAGTCGTCAGGGGAAACCGACGGACAATCCATTCGCGGATTCGTTCAACGGCAGGTTGCGGGCGGAATGTCTCAACGAGCACTGGTTCTTGTCGTTGCAGGATGCCCAGGAGAGGGTCGACCAGTGGCGTCACGACTACGACAACTATCGACCGCACAGCAGCCTGGAGCAGGTCCCCCCGGCTGAATTCGCCGCTCAGGCATTATCCTGTTTACTAAGTTATTAACACCCCAACTGGATCAAAGTTAGGGGCAAGGTCAAATCGTCGGGTTTCTAGCCCAACAGGTGGCTTCGGTTTGCGTGGGCAGGTAACACTTCTAAAATTTTCGTATTTATAACAGTAATCGGCTTTCACAATTGCTGGTAGATTGACCCTTCGCTACCGTCTGAGTCAATGAGAATATACGAGTGCGACTAAGTGCGGGTCAGAGGCCGGATCGAAATTGACGGAAAAGGCCGACCGATATAAAAGCCGCGAGTGAAATCAAATCGGGGCGTACGATACGCCTCTGGCGACGCGATCAAAGGCGGTCAGGGATGGACTTAAAATCGGCACGCGTGTTGGTCACCGGGGGCGGCGGATTCCTCGGATCATTTGTCTGCGAAGAGTTCCGTGCTCAGGGCTGCGAACAGTTGTTCGCGCCGCGGTCGGTCGACTTCGATCTCCGCAGCGAACACGACATCAGCCGGATGCTGGTGATGTACCGACCCGACGTGGTCGTGCATTTGGCCGCCGTCGTGGGGGGCATCGGGGCGAATCGCGACCAACCCGGACTGTTCTTCTATGAAAACGCCGTGATGGGCGTGCATCTGATTGAACACTGCCGCCTTGCGGGCGTCGAAAAGACGGTCGTGGCCGGGACGATTTGCGCCTATCCGAAGATGACACCGGTTCCCTTTAAAGAAGACGAACTCTGGTCGGGCATGCCGGAAGAAACCAACGCCCCCTACGGCCTCGCCAAGAAAATGCTGCTGGTGCAGTGCCAGGCGTATCGCGACCAGTACGGCTTTAACGGCATCTACCTGATGCCGGTGAATCTGTACGGCCCGCGGGATAATTTCGATCTCGAAACCTCACACGTCATCCCGGCGATGATCCGCAAATTCATCACCGCGCGGGACAGCGGCGCCAAAGAGGTCGTCTTCTGGGGCGACGGTTCGCCGACGCGTGAGTTCCTGCATGTTCGCGACGCCGCCCGCGGCATCCGGCTCGCCAGCGAACGCTATGACGAATCTGATCCCGTTAACCTGGGCAGCGGGATGGAGATTTCCATCCGCGACCTCGCCGAGACGCTGCAGCGTGTGACCGGCTTTCGGGGCGACATCGTCTGGGACGAAACCAAGCCCAACGGCCAACCCCGCCGCTGCCTCGACATAACCCGCGCCGAAGAACGCTTCGGCTTCAAAGCCGCGATCGACTTCGAAACCGGCCTGCGCGAGACGTGCGAGTGGTTCGAACATGCTGTTGTTTCCCATTCGGCAGCGTAGTCAAAGCAACGGAACTTGATCGTATAGATAGTATGTTTCGTTCTGAGCGTTGCTTAGCCCTGTCTCTAAGGCCCCGTTTAACAGTGTAACGTCCCCTTGGCAGATGCTCTTGCTACTTCAAAAGGTGAGGGGGGCCACACAGCGACGCTTCGAAGATTACCACGATGCAATCTCCGAAAAAAAGGGGGGGCAGAAATTAATCCGTGGAAACGGTATCGAGGAAAACCTCGCTTATCGCCCGGTCCCTCTACCGTACGAGAATTAGCGAGGCGTGGTCGGGATGCAAACCTCATGAGTCCTTTAGAGTTTTGATGAAACGAAAGAGCGTGCCTGCTATTTGACCCGTAGCGCTGAGGCGATAAGCCTTTAGAAAAATTCAGAGGTCACCGGCTCGTGATAGACAATTGAAAAATTGCCTCGAGCAGTCCAGGCAGTAGTCTAAACTCGACGAATATGAAGTCCGTGTAACAAATGACCACACCGGGCATATCACGCTGTCGATGCTCGCCAACTCGAATTTGGCGATCTTCCGCATTGCAGCGTTCGTAATTCAGAAAAGTAGGCTTTGAGAGAAAGATGATTCGCCGCGTGCTCGCGAACGTCGCAATTTCCCATAACTTAGTTGTCGCTAACCTTTTTACCGTCCATGGTTGGACATTTTCATAGAACGACTTGCTCGGCGTGAAAGCCATGTTGCCCATCACTTTGCCGTCGCAAAGTCGGCGTCTTGATTTTCGTCGGGTCAAAAATATTGAGGGTTTTCGCGGTCCTTGGATTTGCAAGCGTATGAGTACGCCCGCCCCACCCCTCTAAAATCTTCTTAAAAGAGAGCAATCCCTGTACCGTGACGGATGATCGCTTCGCTTCCTCAATATGTTCGACCAGTCGTTCGGCGTACTTATCTGCATAGAACATCCGACTCGCCCACGTTTTCGCTTTAAGTCCAAGGGTTTCGCCATAGCGAGTTTGCAAAAGAAGCTTTTGGAGCGACTGCTGAATCGATTCGACTTCGCAATGAGGGTTTATCTTAATCACAAATTCATCAGGAATTTCAGAGTAAAAACCGGTATCTGTCACGAGAATCGGCTTGCCGCAAAGCATGCCTTCGATTGCGCTTGCCGAAGCTGCCTCTAACGCAGGCCACCTTAAACAGGAAATTGCATTTGAACGTTCGATAAAGCCGTTCAAAACATCTTGTGAGGCTTCGCCTAGCATCCTGAAGTCGACGCCGGTATCTCCCGCTACCGCAGACAGCTCACTTATCATACTGGCTTCAGCATGACCAATATGCGTGTACTGTATTCTTGACTGCAACAACTCGCAGCCGCCGATCGCTCGAATGACACTCGAAATTCTCTTATTGCGGTTGGCATGCCCTACTGTCAGAAGCCGAAACGGCTCATCGCGCTTCGCTTGGCGACCAAGCTGTTTTGGCTGAATGCCCGCATCATAGGGGAGCGCGACCGTACGAACGGGACCGGGGCACGAGGACAACAGTCGCTGAATATCCCACGAACTATGCGTGATCACACCATCGGCGAGAGAGCCGATCCACTCGGTCAGGGGCGCAATCGTTCGCGTGCGTTCGATGAAATCAGACTGGCAAGCATGATTGAAATAGGAGTTGGCAACGTCTGCTCCGTAGAGATTTTGGAGCACTTGGCGGGCTTGCTCGCGGCGCGTCTGCGCCCACCCACAAAACAAGTACCCTACAAAATAATCGTGAAGACAAACCGCGCCGCCTAATTCCTCAATCCACTCGAGGCAGCCTCGGTGAAACCCGTAATTATCCCCGATATGATAAATCAATCCGTCGGTCTCGAGAGCACTCGCCCTCACGCGATCCCCGTCATGCCACGGAAGGATGTCGCAACCAAAATCGCGGCGAGGGTGTCCGGCAAATTGGAGGTCCTCACTAGAAACGATGGTGATCTCGTGACCGGCTGCCAACAACGATTTCGTTACCAGCGCAGCCATTCTGGCGATCGCCGAAGACTCCAGCGTAGGCGTAAATGTAATTAATTTCATTTGAGTAAAGCTTCAACGGTATGAGGCCAATTGATGCCAAAACCTTCCCACAGCTGCTTCGCTGCATCACCAAAGCTACGCGTGGTTTTTGGCTTTTTATAGACCGATGAGAGTGCGTGAGCCACTGCTTCGGCATCGGGTTCTGCAACCCATCCTGTCTGACCGGGTTTTACGAGCTCGAGAATTCCGCCACTGTCAGAGACCGTTATCAGCGCCTTCGCGGCAACAGCCGCCTCCATTGCGACGTATCCCAAGGAGTCCTCGTCAACCGGCAGATAGGCCACGGCCGCTGCATGTTTGACGTAGTCCGCGTAAACTTCGCGTGGCAGAAATCTCAAATCAAGTTTAACGCGATCGACTAATCCATGATCGGCCACGGTGGCCTTTAATCTCTCAGCATAAGCCGGATCTTCAGGCGGTCCGCCAATAATTAATCGGACGTGCGACTCGGTCCGCGTGAGTGCCTCTAATAACAGGTGCTGACGCTTCATGCTATTCACACGACCGCCAGCGAAGATGTAATCACCGTGTGTTGGCTCGGAGAACGCTTCGGGATCGTTGACCGGTGGAAGAAGAATCTCGGCATCGAAGCCATTGTAGTGTCGTAACCGGTCGCGTGTGACTGCGGAATTGGTATAAATTTCCCGAGCCTCTCGGAAAGTCTCATTATCTGCATTCTTAATTAAATCTCGAACATGATCGCCCTCTTGCCCAGTCGGAATGTTTGAGGCATTCAGGTCGTAGAGGTCATATGCCTGCCGATACTGGTGAAGAAGCCAGATCGTTTTCTCGGGATGCCGAATGAGGTACGCCGGAAACTTCAGTGCGATGATTCTGTCTGTATTAACGAGTTCGAGCGTCCGTGCAAGAAGCATCTGCGAAGGAATACCATCAAAGGGTTCCCATTGGAAAGGAACTCGAAGAATCTCGGCCTCATGACCAAACTCTATTAAATTTCGCTCAAGATGAATTGCAAGCTCTTCGGCGCCGCCGCGGATGAAAGGTGCCATATTATTTACGACAAGTACTTTCATGCGACAAGCCTTTCGACAACATGGTCCCATGAGATATTGAGCTGAGAGAGACGTTCCTTTGCGTTACGTCCCATCACAACTGTCTGCTGACGATCGTAATAAAGGCGGTCAAGTGCCTCAGCCAAGGCCTCTGGAGTTGATTCGGAAACGATCCCATTGTAGTTGTCTTCGACAAGTTCGGTCACGCCGCCAGCATCGGTCGTCGTGAGCAATGCCTTCTCGGCATGGCTTGCTTCCACACTGGGGTAGCCGTAGGAGTCCTCGTCAAGCGGCAGATAAGCAGCAGCCAGACAATTTGCAAGAACGTCTGCCTTTTCCTTCTCTGAAATCCACCTGCTGTCGTAAGTAACTTTCTCTTGAATCCCAGCATTCTTAATTCGATTTTTAAGCCATTCGGGATGTCCCTGATTTATACTTGCACCGAGGATATGTAGCCTGACTGGCGAGGTTGTGTACCGCATTGCGTCAATCAGCAAATGTTGTCTCTTGTGGTGTTCGACTCGGCAAATATAAGCGACGGAGTCATTGTGGTCATCGCAGCGGAAACGTTCGGGTTGAAATACAGGCGGATAGAGAACTTCGGAAGGGACATCGTTAAATCGTTCAAGGCGGTCGGAGACGACTTGCGAATTTGTGAAGACCGCTTTTGCTTCGCTGATGGCCTTTGTGTCGACTCGATGGAGTTCGTGACGAATTGCTTCGTGGTGAGCATCAACAGGAAAGCTGTACCCCCCACCCCAGAGATCATAAAATTCTCTAATGTGGTGAATAAACCAAAGAATTTTGTGATCGTGCGGGATCAGGTGCGATTGAGGCCGGAAGCAAACGATTCGATCTGCTGCGCTTAAATCAAGCCAACGAAATGCCATCATTTGCTGAAAAATCAGGTCCGGCCTGTCAATTTCCGGGATATAGACTCGATCAACCTCATGTCCATACGTAAGGAGTGTCTGTTCAAGCCACTCAACGATGTTTCGTCCTCCCCCTTTAATGAAAGGGACGACCGTCGAACAGAGCGCGATTTTCATGCGAGGCTTTCGTAGAAAGTCAATTCGGCTCAAATGCGGTGCAAATTGCATGCTCGTGATGACACAGTGGTTGTCGCGGTAACTAATTTCGCTCAACGTTCCGCGACAGTTGAACTAGTGCTGTCACCGTAGAATGCGCCCACTTTATGCGATCCGCCTCAACCATATGTCGAGTTCGTTGGGTAGACTAAGCCGCATCACGAAGGCGTCGTTCGGCAACCGGGGATGTAAGTCCGCGATTGTCACTGACCGTTGCTATCGCAAGGCGAAGTTTCGACGCAATATATTCCACATCAGAACGCGACACTTCCAAGTGCGTGGGCAAATTAATTCCACGTGCTGACCAAGTGTCGGCTACGGGGTAGGACGCCTGCTCATAATACGGTGGCATGACGTGCATCGGGTAGAACACCGGTCGAGTCTCGATGCCCGCGTTTCCCAGTTCCGACATAACCGCATCTCGAGTCTCGGCGTCTCCGTCCTTGAGGAAAATATTGTACATCCAGAATACTTGTTTGGCCCACGAACGAGTGCTTGGCAGGACGATTTCATCGCCCATATCGGAGAGGGCCTCGCTATACCATTGGGCCAATTGTTCTCGTTCTTCGAGATAACTTGTGATTCTTTCCATCTGCGCTAAGCCGATGGCCGCTTGGATATTCGTCATCCGATAGTTATATCCGACGACCGGGAACCAATATCGACGGTTCACGTCCATGCCTTGGCCGCGATGAAGAACCAGCCGGCTTGCAAGCTCGGAATCATTTGTGGTGATGATTCCTCCCTCGCCGGTCGTAACGATCTTGTTGCCAAAGAAGCTGAAGATTCCGCAGTTCGACAGGCCACCAACCCGCTGGCCGCTCACTTCTGCACCGTGGGCCTCAGCGGCATCTTCGACGACCCACAGCCCGTGTTTTTCAGCAATTTGGTTAAGCGCTTCCATCTCGGCTGGATGCCCATAAAGATGTACGGCGATAATGCCCTTCGTGCGGGACGTGATTTTAGCCTCGATCACAGAGGAATCGATATTCATATTATCCGGGCAAACATCGACAAGCACGGGAACGGCGCCGCAATATCGAATAGCGTTTGCCGTTGCAATATAGGTGACGGTAGGGATGATCACCTCATCGCCGGGTTGCAAGCCAAGACCCACGAGTGCGAGGTGAAGTGCCGTCGTTCCATTGTTCGTGGCGACGGCGTGCTTCACTCCGCAGAAGTCTGCGAACGATTCTTCGAACGCCGGAATGTATTTACCGTTCGACGAAATCCAATTCGTATCGAGGCAGTCCAATACGTATTGTCGCTCGTTCCCGGCAAGTTTCGGTTTGGCAACTGCAATGCGTTTCATCAAGCTGTTCCTGAATATCAGATTAGGAGGTGCGGAGCGGTGCTTGCGACCGCTTCCCGATTTACAAAGTAAGGAACCGCCGGGCAGTGTCGGCGTGTCCGCGAATACGAATTAAGCGGCGGCTTGATTGTGCGAACGGATCACCTTCGCGGGAACACCCACTGCAGTGATATGCGATGGAAGATCGTTGATGACGACGCTGCCCGCACCAACGACGCTCGATTCTCCGATTGCTTTCTCGGGTATGACCCTACAACCTATCCCGAGGAACGTCTTCGCGCCGATCATTACATTTCCTGCAAGTCCACACTGCGGGGCAATGTGAACGCCGCTTGAGATTCGACAGTCGTGATCGATTGTCGCACCGGTGTTAATGATTGCGAAATCTTCGACCTCGGTAGCGGCATTAATGACGGCGCCCGCCATCACGGCGATTCCCCTGCCCATGACCGCACTCGGAGAAACTTGGGCAACCGGACTGATCGCGTTCACAATTTCGTATCCGGCGTCAATCGCTCGAGCGGCTAGTTTTTCTCTCACCGAATTTGATCCGATGGCGACAAAAAGTTTTGCGAAGCCTTTTTGGCGTAGTTGTTGAATCTGCTCGTCGCCTTGTATGATTGGAACGCCGAGACATTCGCCAGTCTCATTCGGCCCGCCGATACAGTATGCGACCTCCTGACCGGCAGCACGAAAAAGCTCGATACACACTTTTGCGTGTCCACCGGCGCCGACCATCACAATGCTGTCATTCATGCCGCAGCCCTTTCCCATGCCGAAGATTCGGGCCGAGCAAAGAACAGATTAACGGAGGGCACTGATTCGAGTTCTTCGATCGAAGTGTCAAATAGGGTGCCGTCCTGCTCGTTAATCGCCTTGAAGATCAGTCCCGCGTCTGTGAAGGCGTCGAACCAGTCAGTTGATTTTTGGCCCAGACGACGCAGGTGCGACGGACCGTATTCGACAATCATCGCGACATCACGATTTTTTGTGATTACGCCTGACGCTCCGCGTAGAGCTGACAGTTCCGCCCCCTCGACATCGACCTTAATTAGGTCCACCCGCTCGGTGCTGCCGAGAACGTCATCGAGCCTTACAGTTTTGACATTTACAGTCTCATTGGAGGAAGCCTCGACCGGAAACAGGGAGTGATGCCCACACGTGTCGCCGAAGTGAAGCGAGTGCTCTCCGGCATTGTCAGAAACTGCTGCCTCGTGAAGTTCAACAACCCGAGAGATGCTGTTCAGGTGAATCGATTTTTTAAGTAGAGAGAAAGTCCGGGGGGATGGTTCGAAAGAGAATATTCGTCCAGACCCCTTGAGAACCGCGCCGGCAGCAAGTGTATGGATGCCGATATTCGCCCCGACATCAACGAAGGTATCGGCAGGACGCAGATACCTTTCAATGACGAGGCGAGTTCCACGCTCAAGTTCTCCAGCCTCTAAGAGATGTGTTATAAGCTGAAAATCTCCTGAGTCGCAGAACAAGTAACCGACTGCAGTCCGCACAAGCATCCCGTCGTCACCGCAATTTATAACGAGCCGCCGCGCCGTCCCCAGCGAGTATTCTTCGACCCGGCTGAGGCACTGAAGACTACTTTCCTGCTGACTTTGAATTTGATCGATTCGGCTCCCGAGTCTATCACCCAAGCCCCAGACACACCTGTTAACATCTTGCGTTCTTGCCCCGACGGTGCGTGACTCAGCACGCGAAGCCGAAATTTCCGCCGACACCCGGGCGAGTTCGCCCTGAATTCCTTTGAACGTCTCCCTCAACTCAGCATGATCGCGTTGCAGTTCGGCCCGCAATTCCCCTAAGAGGTGCTCGCGAAGTCGGGTGACGACCGGCAAAACAAAAGGACGGCTCAGACGTTTCGTCACTCTGTAGGGACGACGCAACAAGTTTTTTGTTCGACTTCGGATTGCTTGACTGAATCGTTTCAACCGAGGCGTTATTCCGGCAGGGGGGGGCATCGGCGACTCAAGCGTCGGCCCATCTGGTTGACCGGCATCTAGCGGCACGCCATGGCCCGAGTGGGGGCCTGGTGCAGGGCAGGCAGCCTTCAACGCGACATCAAACGCTAAGCCGCCCCTGTGGTTGTGGTCCATAATTCACCCCTACCATCAACGCCGGTTGTGACGTCTTGCGACAGCAGAGACGGCTGCTGCAACGACGAGAATGCGATTTCTGGTGCATGCCAAGACGGTCTGGCGAGTTGCTATCACTCGCTCAAAGATGCGTCAAGACAGGTGACTGTACAAATTCGTTATCGAGGGGATGTGTGACGCGGGATGCAGGTAGCGCGAAGTGGTCTTGAGGAGAGGCGGCGGACCCATCTTCGCCCCGAATTTCAAAGCATTTCGCCCCCGAAGATTACACTTGCCGACCGCTTGTTGCAGTTTTCGCAGCATATGCTCGGTCTGAAATCCGTCCGGGACATCGTAATCCTTGCTTTCGCACCATAGGCGCAATCGCTTGTTCCACTCTGTATGAATTCGTAATATTTGCGTTTGTTGTTCGATTGCAGAACCGAATCTTACTCAGCCGCCGGGAGTGTGGCACGTTCTCGGCTACACGTGTCCGCCGCCCCAGAATCGACACGAACCAGTCCTGAAATGTGTTTGCACTGAACGCTTTTGGCTTGCGAATTGCAGGGGTGTTTCTCTTTAGAAAGGAGGCACCGCCATGTCCACGCGATCCCGCACGGAGTCAGGCCGACTCCGTGAAGCGGGATTCAGGACGGAACCCCCACGACAACTCAATGATTCACAATGGCTTCTGGTCGAAGTGCTCTTTCCAGCCCCCCCCCGGGCCACTCGGAGGTCGCCATAGCGACTCTAGAGCCTGTTATTGACTTATGTGCCGTGAGGCGTTGAATTTGGGGCATGAGCACGACAAGGAAGTCGTATCCGAGCGATGTCACCGATTCGGAATGGGAGTTTTTGCTCCCGTATTTGACCTTGATGCGAGAAGACGCCCCGCAGCGGGAGCACTCGCTGCGTGAGTTGTTTAATGCCATCCGCTACGTGGCGAAAACGGGCTGCCAGTGGCGCTATTTGCCGCATGACTTCCCGCCATGGTCGGCCGCGTATCAGCAGGCCCGAAGATGGATGCAGGCCGGCGTGTTCGAGACGATCGCGCACGATCTGAGGATCATTGAACGCATTCTTAAAGAACGCGACGAGCAGCCCACGGCCGTCATCCTTGATGCCCGGACGTTGCAGTCGACACCCGAAAGCGGCGCTCGCGCGGGATTCGACGGCGCTAAGAAAAAGAAGGGGTCGAAGGCCCATATTGCCGTCGATACGCTGGGAAATTTGTTGGCGGTCACGATCTCCGCCGCGAACGAGCAGGAGCGTGGCTATGTCAAAGAACTTGCCGAAAAGGTTCAGCAGGTCACCGGCGGGACTGTTGAGCTGGCTTACGTCGATCAAGGATATACCGGGGCCAGTGCCGCTGAGCAGGCGGCTACGGAATCGATCGAATTGGAGGTCGTTAAACATCACGAAGCCCGTCAGGGTTTTATACTGCTTCCGCGTCGCTGGGTCGTTGAGAGGACGCTCGGCTGGCTCGGCCGCTTTCGCCGCCTCGCCCGCGACTATGAACGGCTTGCAACGACATTAACCGGCTGGCACTGGCTCGCCTTCCTCGGCCTGCTGACCAATCGACTGCTTAATTGAAGTGCATAACAGGCTCTAAACATGCAGATGACGCCGAAGACATGACTCACCCGTAACGGCAGAAGCGAGAAAGAGAAGACCGCATCGAGGCCGATGTTGAACATGCGCGTTAGCGAATAGCTTGACGAACCCGCAAAGCGAGGCGGCGCGTCGTAATCCACAGCCGCTTTTCGAAATCCGGCCCAGTGGACCAGCCCCCGATAGAACAGCCAGCGCTCGCTGAAACGATTCAGGGCATCAACAGCGACGCGATCCATCAGACGGAAGTCAGCCGTTCCGGGTTCAAACGATACCTCCGAAATGCGATTGATTGCCCTGCAAAAGAGGGACGAAAGTGCCTCCTTAAATCGAGTACGTCCTTCCTGCCGCAGCCGCCGCGTGTAAACGATTTGGTAGCCCTGCGACCATTTCCAAAGGAGCGTCGGAAGCAGTTCGGGGGGGGTGCTGCATGTCACTGTCCATGCAGATCACAACCTCGCCCGCGGCTGCCTGAAAGCCGGCCGCCAAAGACGCTTGGTGACCGAAACGCTTCGAGAGCGAAATGCAGCGCACGATCTCCGGGTGGCGACGGTGCAGCTCGCAGATCCGTTCAAATGATTCGTCCGGTGAATCATCTTCAACAAAAAGCACCTCAAACGGCAGACCAAGCGGTTCGAGTACCGTCATGACAGATTAAAAAAAAATGGGCAATCCCGTCTGACTCGCGGTACACCGGTGCAACAATCGTTATTAGGCTCGGCTGGCGCGCCCACAAGTCAGGTGAAGCTGGCGGAACGACGGGCGCCGGGCTGCCCTCAGGAGAGTCAGCATCGGGGAGGCGACACGATCCTGATGCTGTTGTCATTCCCATTTCCGGCGAAACCCCAAAAGTCGCGTTAATGTGCCTGCCTTGGGCGTTCCAGTGTGAATTCTCTGCCAACCATGTGTGGCCCGAGGCGACGGGAGGCTATGTGATAGCGAGTGCAGTTGTCAACAACATTCAATGCTTGCCAAAAGCGTGCTGCAGACTCAAGTTGCGGATCTGACTTTTTAAGTGGCCATGCCGACGGGATCAATAATTCGTCCACTACTTGCAGGACCGTGCCTCGTTCGAGACATGGCGGAGTTTGCGACCCAGTACGGCCGCTACAACTTTCGCCAACTCAACAGGGCTTTTGGCGTTGAGGATAGGACGGGTATAACAAACTCGTCGAATGGCTATGGCGACTGGAAGTCACTGAAAGTGCCGAAGTAGAAAGCCGAGGGTCGTCGGTAGATACCAATACCTGTGTTCGATGGCATTGCGAAGGTGTCTATTGCGTGACCCGGTTTCGCACATGCGGAATAAATACATTGGCCCTCCTTGATTCGTAGAATTCCCGCCGGATGCTTCGAAATGGCCTCATCGCCGGTCTCGAATTGACTGATCCTTCGCGTTTGACCTACTGTTCCAAGGTCAGCCGCCCAAGACTCGCGGTGCGCCGGCCATGGATCACAACACGTTATCAATCGGCTATTTACGAAAATCGCCTGCGACGGACGATTTTGATTAAGGAACGGGTCCCATGTGCGGAATTGTCGGATACGTCGGTTCTCAGGCCGCTTCGCAAATTTTGATCGNCGGATTGCGCCGGCTCGAGTACCGCGGGTATGACAGCGCCGGAGTCGGACTTTCGCACAACGGAACGCTAAAGGTTCATAAAAAAGCCGGCCGCGTGAAGGAGTTGGAAAAGGCGCTGGCGCAACAGTCGCCTCTCGGGTCGCTGGGAATTGGTCACACCCGCTGGGCCACGCACGGCCCGGCGACCGACGTCAACGCCCACCCGCATCGCGGCGGCAACGGCGAGGTGGTGCTCGTTCACAATGGAGTGATCGAAAACTACACGCTGCTGAGAAATCGCCTTGCTGTTTGTCACGACATTCTGGCAAATTCTGTCCGAAGTTTCGTGGCCCAGGCGATTTCCCCGCAGCACCGACCGTAGAGCCAAATCTGCGCCGGCCTGTTTGATCGCCTTCAGCACTCGCTGCTTCTGGCGTTCATCGGGAAGCCGGGCCTGAGAGAGCGAGATTCCCGTGACTTTCATGACGGTGATCACGAGTCGCAGCAGCGCGATCAGCTTCGCGTTTCGCTGCCGGAGCCGAACGACCTCCGCTTGTAGGAACGTGATGTCGCAGCCCAGCACATCCAGCGTCACGACCTCGTTCTGTGGTCTTGTCAGCCAGCCGTGCGCGGTGGAGCGAGGGACGCCTCGCGAAATCGCCGGTTCGATATCGCCCGTGGCTCGGACGAGTTCTTTCAGTCGGTGATCGTACTGGCGATGCGTGCGAGTGGCGTTGGACATCTCCCGATTGTCGCGGCATTGCACTCGCGAAGCGAACGTGTCGAATCAGCCGTGGCCAGTTGTCGGAAATTCGGACAGGAAGTGTCAGAATGTCGTGACAGACAGCACGGCAGATTTTCGGACCGGACGGGCGGCCCCTCTGAAGCCTGAGCCGTGGAGCATCGGTTTGGGATTCGAGGCGTCTTTCCTCGGTTCGGATACGCGGCCCCATTGAAGCCGGAACTTCTAATAGCTAAAAAAATCTCACGCACCCCGGATCTGCGGTGGCAGTTGACCTTGATGTGCAGTGGCCGGACTCCCGGCCACTGCACATCAAGAATGAACCCGGTCGTCTTAATCAAGCCGGAAAGTTATTTCTGCCGTCTCCGCCCATGCCTACGGCCGACGTTATAGCCTTTCCGGCTGCCGGTCCGTTTCCCTGCGCGGTACAGCCAGTAGCCGATACCGCCGATTAAGGCGATGTAGAACAGTTCTTCCATAGATTCTCCGTTTGGTTTCGTGTGGACCTTCCGCGCGATCACGGAATTAAGGGTTTCGATTGACGCTCGGCTGCGAGAACAGCGACGTGTTCCGCCGGAGGTCGACGGCGTCCCAGTCGATGTAGGAGCCGCTCTCGTCCTCTTCCTCCGGTCCGAAGCCGCGATGCTTGATTGTGCGGACGGTCTCACCGGTGGCTCGGGCGACGGCCCGGTTCAGGTCATTCGTGGTCATAGCTGAAAGCCTTTCAGGAATTAAAGAAGGCCGCCCCATTCGGGAGCGGCCTTCGGTATCGGTCAGGATTAATCGGCTAAGCCACGCGGCTCAGCCGAACATGTTCTTAAGCACCCAGTAGGCCAGCACAAGGGCAAGCATCGCGAGCACGAACTCGATCACCTCTCCCATGTCGCGAAAGCCCAGAATGCCGACTTGAACCAGCACGTTCACCGCGAGGGCGAACATCAGCATCCGCTCGAAGATCTGGTTATCTCCTTTTGTTAATTTGAGGGGTGGCCGACGGTGAGTTCCGCGGCCGTTAAGTTCAGCGTCTGCTCCGGCTCCGTCGGGATGCCGCGCAGCCAGCGGACGTACTGGTGCAGCATTAAGCCCGCGGCGATGTGGGCGGTGTAGATCACCCCGCGGGACGTGCAGCTGCCGGCTTGAGCCTCGTCTTGGGTGAATAGCGTCGCTTCGTACCGCGGGTGATCGTCATGCGACGACACAGCGAGCACGCGGATCACCTCCGCCAGCATCCGAGCGTCGCACCAGAAGCGGCAGCGGTCCTTAATGGCCTTCCAGATCGCCGACCGGGCCGAGATCGAGTCGACGCAGCAGAACACCGCTCGATGAACTTCATGGCGAGTGCGAAAGCGGTCGGCGATTCTCTGCACTTCGATCGAGGGGTCGATCTCACGGATCGCGTCCTGCACGGCATCGACCTTTAATCGGCCGACATCCTGCTGTCGGTACCCCTGCGTTGAGACGTTCGTCTCATCGACCGTGTCGAAGTCGATTANTTGCAGNGNCGGCACNCCGAGCGANGNCGCNTGNANGGCNACCTGCCGGCCGATCGCTCCGACGCCGATCACCGTCACCGGCGATTCAATAAGTCTCTCCTCGGGCACCAGCCCGCTCTGCCGCATTAAACGGCTTCTCATCCTCCCACCTCCAGTCCCAGTCGAAGTTCTATTCGTCGAAGAATTCATCCCGGTCGACGAGGTCCGGGCCGCAGACCGTCTGCGGTTGAAGCACTGTGAGATTGGCCGCGAGTTCGGCCTGCCACGACTTGTGATCCGTGGCTTCGAACGGATGCTCGAAGGTCACGTCGGCCCCGAGGTCGAGCGAGAAGCCCGGCTCGTGGCCGAAGCGAAGCCGGCCGTAGCACCGTTCGTGCTCCGACGGCGCGAGGTATTCGTTAGTTCCGTTATCAATCGACTCAATATCCGCCGAAAAATCTTTTGCCTTTTTAGCCTCCGCAATAACCAGCCCGAAGCATTAATCCTACAAGACTTGAAACGCTGACGACTGCGTGCAAGCATTTGTCCGTTCGTTCGTCCACCCCTGCCGGTTGTCTCAGCGTGCCGTATGGCCGACCAACAATTCGACGTCTTCCTCAGCTATAACACTCATGACCACGAAGTCGTGGAGCGAGTCAGGAGATGGCTGAAAGATCAGGGACTTACATGCTTCACGGATCGCACGTATCTCGTCCCGGGTCAGCCGTGGCCGAAGGCGTTGGAGAAGGCGATCGACGCCAGCGGTGCCGTTGCGGTCTTTCTCGGTAGTGCCGGGACCGGGCGATGGCAGGATCGCGAGCTATACCTAGCCCTCGATCGTCATACGAAAACAAAACTGCCCGTCATCCCGGTCCTGTTGCCCGGTGCCGACGCAGCTCTTGGATTTCTGTCACTCCACACGTGGGTCGATCTCAGCGATCCGGTCAACGAGTCGCGGCAGTTGCAAATCCTCGCCGCAGCAATACGCGGCCTCTCTCCGGCAGAGTTGGAGACCGAGTTTGAGCCGCAGCACCAAATCTGCCCTTTTCGCGGACTGCTTCCCTACCGCGAGCAGGACGCTCCGCTCTTCTTCGGCCGCGAGGTTTATACGCAACAGCTTGTTGATGCCGTCGCCGCTCACTCCATTATCGCCGTCGTTGGAGCCTCCGGCAGCGGCAAGTCCTCGGTCGTCCGGGCGGGGCTGGTCCCAGAATTGCGCGAAAGTTCCGAGAGTGTTTACGAAATCGCCACACTTGTCCCGACTAGCGATCCACTCACTTCGCTCGCGCGGACGCTGCTGCCGCTGATCGAACCGGAGAAGTGGATCAACTGGTCCAAGCGTGATAGGGATGTCGAAACAGAAAAATACGTCCGCGACTTCCGCGAAAAGAAGGGAACGTTGCGACGGTGCACCGAGCACGTTCTCGATGCGCAACCCGGCACCGATCGCCTCCTGCTCGTCGTCGATCAATGGGAGGAACTCTACACGCAGGCCAAAGATCCGGCAGCCGCAAAAACATTTATCGACCAACTCTTAGAAGCGACAATCGACTCTCCGCTCCGGGTCGTCTTCACCTGCCGCGGCGATTTTTACGGCCGCGTCATCAGCTACAGGCCGCTCACCGACCGGATTCAGAGAGATGCTCATGTCGCGCTCGGGCCGATGGGCGAGGATGAACTCGGCTCCGTCATTAAACGCCCGGCGGAGGAGACGGGTCTTCAATACGAGGAGGGCTTAGTTCGCCGCATCCTTGACGATGTTGGCAGCGAACCGGGCGGACTCCCGCTCCTGTCTTTCCTACTCGAAGAACTCTGGAAGCACCGCCGGGGCAACGGACTCACACACGAGGCCTATGACGCCGTCGGCGGCGTGCAGGGGGCGATGTCGAAGAAGGCCGAGGACCTTTACGCCGAACTCGACGGCAATAGGCAAAAAGAACTGCAACGCATCTTCATGCGGCTTGTCAGCATCGGCGATCAGAGCGAACTGACTCGGAGACGGGAGGATCTCAGCCACTTCGACGATAACCAAAAAGCAACGGCCGAACACTTCATCCAAGCCCGACTGCTGACGACCAGTTACGTCGAGCGCGCCGACGACCAAGCCGTCGAAGTCGCCCACGAAGCTTTGATCGACCGATGGGATCGGCTGAAGGATTGGGCGGAGGAGTCGAACGATTTTCTTCGTTGGCGCCAACGGCTGGAGATGCAAGTCGAGCAATGGTTAACGCAGGGACGCGATCAAGGAGCGCTGCTGAGAGGTGGCCCATTGGTGGAGGCCGAGGACTGGCTCGCGAAGCACAGTAGCGACCTGAGTGACGAGCAAATCGAATTTATTCAGGCAAGCATTTCGGAGCGTGCTGCGGAGCTGGAACGGCAACAAAAGATCAATTCGCGGCTGCGCAAATTAAGCGCCGTCGCGGTCTCTTTAGCGTTAATCGGAGTGATCGCGGCCGGCGTCGCGGGCTGGAAATGGAGCGAGGCCTCGGCGAAAGCTGTCGAAGCCGACACTCAGCGAGGAATCGCGGAGTATAAAACTCGGATCGCCGACACGGTGAAAGAGGAAGCAATTGCCGAGAAAAGTCGGGCGGACATGGAGGCGGAAAGGGCGAGACGCGAAAGCCGCGACGCTCATCGCCAGCTTGTATCCACGATGGGGCTGCAGGCACAGCTAATGGCGGAAGAGAGACCTGTTTCGGCGATGTTGATGGCGGTACGCGCAATTGGAGATGCGAGAAAGTTCGGAATAGAGTTTCCGGCGGCTGCCGAGCAGGCGTTCCGCGATCGACTGCAGGGCTTGGGCGGTGTCGCGCTGACTGGTCAAAATGGACCGATCTGGAACATCGCGATCGGGCCGAACGGTCGCTGGCTCGTCACCGGCAGCCGCGACGGGACCGCACGGCTGTGGGACCTGACCGCTGAACAGCCCGAGACGACCGCGCGCGTCCTCGCCGGGCACGATGGCTCGATCGGGAGCGTCGCGATCGGGCCGAACGGTCGCTGGCTCGTCACCGGCAGCGACGACGCGACCGCACGGCTGCACGCGTTGGATTGGAGAATCCTAATCGATGACGCTTACCGCGCCGTCGGCCGCAACTTCACCAAAGCCGAATGGAATGACCTCTTCCCCGGTGAGGAGTACGACCCACTCTGCCCGTTCGGCGACCTCAGCGACGGCGACCCCGATTGGCCGGAGCCGGCAGGCGAGCGTGGTCGGGGTGGTGGGCGAAGCGTGGGGCCTATCCGGCAGCCACCTGCGTCAGCCCTTTGAGCACCAAGGCGACAATCACCTCCATGCGGTCCGACTCGAACAGGACATGATTCTCCGCGGCGGTCAGACGGTTGTTCTGTCCGGCAACGCCGGATCGTTGGAAAGCGAAAACAAGGGCGGGGCAGTCGATCGCCTCGTCGGGATGCTCTTGGTTAAACGCATCGATGAAGTCGCTCTCTCCCGTCTTCGCCGGGATCGGAAAATTTTGACGCTGAAATGCCTCGCCGAGCCCGAGTAGCTTCAGTTCCTCTTCGTCGGCTTCCGAGATCGAAATACCGACGGCAAGCTCCGCGAGCGGGAGTTCGCTGCGGTCGGTCGACCAGGGGCGGGCGGGAGTCGTCATAGATTTGCCTCCCCGAAGACGTGAAACATTGTTTGCGGCGTGGCGACGCGGAGTGCATCGTCGAACTGGCGCAGCACGCTCATTTCCTGCGTCCCCAACGGCGGGTCGGTATAAAGTATTCCCGAGAGCCTATCGTTCCTTCGGGCTTCCTGCAGAACGGCCAACAACTCTGGCGATCAGCTCATAATTGTCAGGTCCGAAGGCAAGCCGAACAAGTCCAGCAGATTTTCGGTATGCTTTTCAAAGTAGGTCCGCTGCAACACCTCGGTCAGAAGCGCAGCCGTGATGTGTTCGCAGTCGGCTTCGGTCAGCCCATTTGCGTTAGGCTCGACGCGCGAGGTCGGTACGTTCCCCACATAAGGCAAGGAACGCTTCTCGCCCTCGTTCAGGGCGTCGACGCCAAGCATCGGCAGCCCCCGCCTCTTGGCTTCGAGAACCTCGAATCGGCACCACTCGCGAGAACTATAGCGATCGGTGAGGAATATCAGGAGTAACGACGATTCGCCGATTCCGTTGCCGAGCCGTACGGTGAAATCTTCGCCGGGCGCAATGTCCGCACGTCGATAAATGCGTTGAGCGGGCAGCTCGCGACCAGATGCTGATGGAACCCTTCAACCAGTCCACGCCCGCCAACACTGGCATGACTTAAAAATACATTCACGGCAGGAGTCCGCTCCGCCTTCGACGGATCCGCTTCGCCATCGACACGGGGCCGATTCAGTAGCAATTGACACAGTTCATGCACGACCGAGTCCGCGATAAACCCGTTACGCTCTTCGGTCGGTAGTGACGCCGCACGAATGAAGTTTGCCGCCCCGACTTCCGCATGTAGGTTAAACGCATGCTCCGAAAGAGCCACCGGCAATAACCGGTGCGGCCCGACCGGGTCACGCGTCTGTTCCCACAACTCGGCGACATACTCGCCCCACGGATCGTCAACGACGATCTCATCCGAGACGAGTACGACCACCGCCGACCGCTGACAGTCGTCGAATGAGATCGCCTTCGGCCGATCCCGGCCGTCTTCAACAACGCAGCGAAACCGGACCGGAATTCCGATCCCCCGCGACGTCGCACGCTCAGATCACGCGAGAGCCGGGCGAAGAGGTGACGTGCGATGGCTTCGCCGGAGGCGAAAGCCGGGTGCCAGACAATTTTGATCTCCAGGTTCGGATTGAAACGTGTCACATAACCACCGGTAGGGTATGTCGCCCTTAAGGTGTCACTTCAATCAAGCTCCAATAAGCTCACGTTGTCTACTTGTAGAGTTTTGATTCCACACTTCATGCCCAAATTCTCCAGTTTTTCATCGATCGAACATATTTTTACCTCAACGATAGTGATGTTTTTGCCGGTATCGCGCAAGCTGACTAAGGCTGTTCGAATGGCATTAACCGGCTGTTTAGAGTCATGGCAATGAAAAAATTCGATGATTCGCAGGTACAGGATGCCCAGCACGAAGCCGCTGTCCTGGAAGCTGACCGATTTGATGGATTTATCTCGTACAGTCAGAGAGCAGATAGTGCGCTTGCCACCGCCCTTCAGTATTCTCTTACACGTTTTGGAAAGAAGTGGTATCGTCGCCGCGCGCTTAGGTTGTTTCGCGACTTCACTAGTCTTTCAGCAACGCCGGAACTATGGCCTCTCTTGCGGCGAAACCTAGCTTCCTCCGAGTACTTCATATTGATTGCCAGCAAAGCAGCTTCTGAGTCACCGTGGGTTGCACGCGAAGCCGAATTCTGGTGCGAACACAGGAAGTCGCAAAATGTGCTGATTGTATTATCCGACGGAGAGATCGGATGGGACGGTGCCAAACAGGACTTTGACTGGAATAAAACAAACAGCCTTCCGAACACTTTTCAAAACGTTTTTGAGCATGAACCCCTCTTCATCGATTTACGCTGGGTCGAGTCAGAAGAAGACCGATCGCTAAAACATCCGAAGTTCGCTGATGCTGTCGCGACACTTGCTGCAGCGATTCACAAAGTGCCGAAAGATGAGTTGATCGGTACCGATGTTCGAGAGCATCGTCGCTTCAAAGTTGCCGCCACACTTTCACTGTGCATGATTGGCATCCTTTTCATTGGAATGCTCGCCACGGGTGCATTTTCGTATGTACAAAACCAGGTCGCTGCCTCACGCACAGAAGCAGCGATTAAGAGTATTGGAGACCAAGGCGAGAGTTTGATCGACACGTTGAATGCGATCAACACTGCGGGCCTCCAGCCGAATGCCGAGACGAATTCGCTTCGCACCCAAGTGATCTCAGATGCGATATCACGGATGAAAAGCATCACCAATGACTTACAGAAGTCGCCGGAATCACTACGCCGGCTCGTCGACGCTTACATTGTGATTGCCGAAAACCTGCGAGATATTGGAGCCATCGACAATTCAGCGCAACTCTTTGAAATTATTATTGTGATCTGCGAAGAGCTAACTTCCACTTCAGATAGCCGAGGCGAAGACCGAATACAAATGGCTTTTGTGCTAAATAATTACGGTCGCGTTCTCTCTCAAAACGCGAGGCATGAAGACGCAATTAAGGCGTATGAGGCGTCAGTGAAAGCGTGCAAGTTCGCAGCAAAAAATAACGAAGTAGCTACCATGCAAAAACGTCAACGGTCAGTCGCTTTGGGTAATCTCGCTAGGCTGAAGCGATCATTTTTACCACGAAGTAATTGGGATGAATTGCTTACCGAAGCTTACACACTTGAGAACGAGCTTGCTTCGTTGCATGATCACCCAATGCGCTCTTGGTTTCTATTAAACCTCGCTTCAACCGAAATGGCGCTTTCCGAAATAGCAAACGCTGACAACGAAGTTCAGGAAGAACCAGTCGCTCGACTCTTTCGGGCTTTATCTCACGTCGAAACCGCGATCGAAATACACGATCCCGACTCAAATCCGGCTCTCTGGAATTTCTATCGCAAGGCTGGCAGTATTCGCTTAGCAATCGCTCGCATTCAATTGTCGGACAGTGAGTACCGATCGGCTCGCGTCTTGGCAGTAACAGGCATCAAGAATCTCAACACCGGGATGCAACTCTACGCTGAAGAGCACTCGCCTTTTACCAATGTGCAAATTCTCTCGCATTTGGTCCATGCACACGAATTGATGCTCTCAATTGAGCAATCGGCCGCAAAACATCCTACGATGGAGCAGTTAGAATCATGGATCAGATGGATTGATGTGGCCATAGAAGAGTTCGGACCACATCTAGACGATGAATCCTGCAGAAGGCTTCGACAAAAGACATTCGACTTGGTCAGCCAGATTCGAGATCGAGCCCCGTCGAATCGAAACACGGCGTGGGGGGTGGCAAAGCGGTTGGCAATCGACATGCCTCGCGACCCACGCATTCTTGAACTCTTTGGAATAATTACCCTCGAATTGTTTGCTGACGGTCCAAACGCATCGCCCGATCGACTGTGGACATTCTGCGACTCTGCTGAGAGTTTTCTCGGCACAAGCCATACGGCGGGAACTTCGCAAAACCATCGCGAAAGGCTGCTGGAACTTCTCAGGAACGCGTATTTCTCCTTGCAACAACTTGGGTACGAAACAGAACGTGTAATCACTAGGCTTTCCGAGTTGGCCATCGACGCGACAATACGATATCCAGATAACAATCAAATATTTGTAGAAGCGATCCTAGCAACACGTGACCTCGCCCTAATTCGTGAGCCTGCGGCTGGCCTAAACGCCCTCGACGAGGCAATCAGTCGTATCGAGACACTCCATAATCCGCACGCCGCACAGCGGGCTCGACTTGCCGGACTACATCTAGCGCATTTACGTCAGGAGAAAGCCCTGGGCCTCCTTTTTCGACAGAAGTTGTCTCTGGCTTGCAACGAAATAATCACCGCCAGGCGATTAGTCGACAACATATTAGAGACTGACGTCGACGCCGAGACCTTTGAGATAATCGGCAGGATCCGCCGACAGGCAGCCGTGGCAGAGTTATTACGATTTGCAAGACATGAATTCGAGGAATGGTTCCGTGCATTCCCGTCTTAGGCCGCTATTTTAATGCAAACGTATCTTGCATCGAAAATCGCTCGAATGTGGTGGATTGGAGCTCGACTACCAAGCGAGAAGCGTCGAAAGCTGCATTGTACGCCCAGTGTTTCGATCGAGTACCCGAAAAGTCATGTCTTGGGGTGACTCGGCAACGGCTTTCAGCATCGATGCTGAACCCGTAATCTGTCGCCCGTTGACATGGGTGATAATATCATTGGTCTCTAGGCTTAAGCCCCGCTGTCCATTGGCGTCCGCACAGTTTCGCGACGGCATGTTCGCATGAGCCTTGATAATCCGGACTCCTCGGGAATGGTTTGTTAATGTGATGCCAAACCTCAGCCCATCTTGGTTGATGTCCTGGGCTCCCAAAACGGCCAAGTAAACGAAACGACCCCTTACTTCTTGCCTGATTTCGCCAGAGGTGGGGTCTTCCCGAAGAACGGTTGACTCGACAAGCTTGCGCGAAAGATTTGCGACTGATTTTCTTGGATCGGTAAATGAAAGCTGCCCGAACTGCTCGCGATGCCCTGGCTGGAGAGTTATCATTGTGCCGTCCGATAACTGCGCCGAAACGCCGTTTGGATATTCCACAACAGCATCATAGTTGCCACGAGGGATGTCCGCTTTCCATGATTTGTTCTTTTCCAAAAGGGGGCTTGTAAACCGTCTGCCCTGCCGTGTGGAAAGTGTCAGTCGTAGCGGCGACGCGGTCCTATTGGTGATCGTCTTCTCTTGGGCATTAGAGAAATGCGGCGTAAACACACTCATCAGCAAGATCGCGGTCACTATCGACACAAGGCGGTAAACCATTTCTTGACTCCTTCGAAGTGTTAACTGACGGACAATTGTGGGTGAACTGTAAACGATTGTTCAAATTTGGCTCTTCTAGGTCGCAATTGCTAGCGTAAACTCCACTCTCCCCGCCCAATCCGGCCAATCGATCAGCGGATTACGATTCCCTTGCATCTCGAAGATCGCCTGGTTGCGGTGGCGTTCGTATTCATTGGGCGGGTGGTCGTGGTGCCATTGGAGGAGGGTGCTGATGCGTTCGGCAGGAAACTCCTCCGGACTGTCGACCTTGCCGGGGTAGCGGAGCAGGAAGTAGAGCGTCGCGCGGGCGACGGTCCCCTTGCCCGCGACGGGCTCAAACTTGTTACTCAGCCGCTTACCGCACGCTGTGCGCTCGGCTTCTTCGAAGTCGGAGAAGTCGAAGTAGGCGATGTTGCTGCGAAAGCTGTTGCAGCCTGACTCGCAAGCGAAGAGGTGGTGCAGGTCGCCCCGCATCGGCTCTTTTTTATTGTACCAACTCTGTGGCACGACGTGCTCGCAATTGTAAGGCAGCCGAGCTTCGAGCAAGTTGAGTTCCTGTTCCATTCGTTCGGCGGTAAAGGTTTCCGCACGCAACATTCCATTAAGAACCTGCGTTCTCTCCTCCTCAATGCGGAAGTCTTCGCGGATGAACTCGGCGGGATCGTAGGCCTTACCGGAATAAATGCTGCGGAGCATGCCGTCCTTGTGGAGATCGACCCAAGGGTAGACATGTTGGCTTGGGGCGTACTTCGGCTGATTCGCATGCGTCGATTTCAGGAGGCGGCTTAATTTTTCGAAGAAGTCACGGCGGGAGAGATTCTCGGCGTCGATGTCGCGGTAATACTCGTCACGGTCGCGATGATCTTGTCCTCCATCATAATAAGTGCGGCGACGCCCCTGCTCCAACTCCGCGAGCGCCTGCTGCATACCCTCATTGTCTGTGGGAGGAGTGACCGACTGCGGCCTGTCTATAGGCGTGGACGGGCCGCCGAAGGCTCCGGATGCGGGCGGCGTCAGGGGGGAGCCGAGGGAGATGCTCACCTGCAGCGGCACCGTAAAACTGATTTCGGCTGCCGACGCTACGGAAGAGCCCGGCGTCATATGCCCGGCTGAGGGATTCTGCTCCGATTGTCGGGGGCGAGCCGTGAGCGATATCGCCGATTGGTCGGAGCTCCCGTCATCGGGAAGATGAATCGTAGTCGGCAGCGGCGATTCAAGGTTAAACAGGTCGTCCCGCAGCCGCTTCTGCGCAGCAGTGAGCGACGACTGATCCTTAATGAAACCGGCAATCCGCGTAACGTGAACTCCCTCATTGGCGATCCACTTTAGTTTGTGCTCGCCCATCCACTGCTCCCACTTGCGACCGTCGGTCGACATGTAGCCGCCGTCCGGGTGAGGTTCCGGCACGCCGGAGTGGTGCAGGGCCACGATCTCCCACTGATCATTAAAGACGGGGGAGCCTGAGGAGCCCGGGGAGGTGTCGGTTTTATAGTGGGCGAAGTCGTCGAGCAGGTCGATCACCTGATTTTCACGTAATGCGATCTGCTTCGGCTCGCCGCTAGGGTGCTGGATAATCGTGACATATTCGCCCTTGACGAGCAGGCCCTCGGTCTCTGAAAGCCGGTTCCAGCCCCAATCCTCCGGCTTGCGGGCTGATCCGCCATCGGGCTGCACCGCCACCAGTGTGAAATCGAGCCTCCGATCGGTGAGGAAGAAGGCTGACGGATTCAGCCGAAAGAAAACGCTCCGCTTCGTCTTTCCGGCAAGGTCGAGTTCATAGTCGAATTCAATTTCACTCCCGGCGGCGTCCTGCTCTGTTTCGAGCACGTGATTATTGGTGAGAATTAACTGCGGCGAGACGAGAAATCCGGTGCCGTGGCCGAGGCGATTGCCGCGACTGTCTTTAATATGAATCCGCCCCACGCTCCGGGCACGATGTAGTCCCAGGGCCAGAAAGGCGATCGGCATCAGGTCGTTCGAACCGAGAATCCGTTCCAGCGTGACATTCTCGATAATGGCACGGGCCCCGGCGGCCGGCGCTACTTCCGGCGCGGAAAACGATCGAGTCCCGACCCCCGCCGTTGCCTCCGGCGGAGCCCCGAGCCGCTCCATTCGCCGACGGACGACATCGTCCTCGTTCGCTCCGATGAAGTCCCGCTTTTCGAGCCGCTCCGTCGCCTGCTCCCGCGGCTGCTCTCGCTCGTTATAGCGATTCTTCGTTTCGTCAACTCGCTCAAGAAGCCGTTCAATCGGTGACATGTCGGTCCGTTTCTGTAGTGAGGCGCCGGCGATCCGTCTGTGAACATACGAACGATCCATTCTGTCAAAATAACTAGTTCCACATATCGGGAATGTGAACGCAAGTGTCTACAGATGATTTTTTCAGTGTATTGCTGTAGACGTAGATGCCTAGACTCGTGCTTGGAAAGTCAGACTTTCGACAGCGGAGCAGCAACATGCCTGTGACTTCAACCTGGACGGTTCCATTGCAGGTGACCCTTTCCCTCGGATCTGCTTCGCCCGAATTGCGCGAGCGTTCGGGGCGAGGCGTCACTGCCGAAGGGCTGTTTGGCGGTTCCGATTCCGATGAGATCCCCTTTGAGGAGGCATCCCGCCGATTCAACGCGGCTTCGTTCTCTGAGTCCGCGTTCGGTTGGCAGACGGCGTTAAATACTGCCCTGTGCAGTGCTTTGGCCTACCGGGATGGCGGCGCGGTGCAGCAGACCGCGAAGAATCAGTGGGGACTCGAGACCGCCGTCCCCTTCGCCGAGGCCGATACGGAGGGATTCGTCGCTTCGAATTCCGATGCAGTCGTTGTCGCCTTCCGTGGGACGCAACAGGTTCGCGACTGGCTGGCGAATTTGAATGTCGGCTACACTCAATTTCCGCTGGGCACCGTGCACCGCGGGTTCTTCTTCGCATTGCAGGCGGTGAGGTCGCAGGTGGAAGAGGCGATCCGCGACGCCGGCGGTGCGAATAAGAAGGTCTACTTCACCGGTCACAGCCTCGGCGGCGCGTTGGCGACGTTGGCGGCCGCCGAGTGGCACGGCGACTTCGAGATCGCCGGCGTCTACACCTTCGGGCAGCCGGCGGTCGGGTTGAGCAACTTTCGCTCGGCAATGGCGGTTCGCTACCCGGACTCCTTCCACCGCTTCGTCAACGAGGACGACATCGTCCCCCGCGTCCCGCCATTCTATCGGCACGTGGGGAAGCTCTATCACTTCACCGGTGACGACACGCTGCGGCACGAAAGCCTTGCCCCGCAGGCGATCGGCGACGACACCCCCACGATGTCCCCCGCCCAGTTCGAAGAACTCCAGGCCCGCTGCCGCGCCGCAAAGGCCGCCACGCCCCTTATTGAAAGCGCCCGCGGCGACCTGTTCCTCGAAGGCTGGCTCCCCAGCATCCGCGACCACAATATGGAGCGATATCTGACCAAGATCCTGGGACGGTTGGCCTGAATTATTTGCTGACAGATTGACATCTTCTTCTGTGTCGGGAAACAGCCTGATGTTTAATCAACCGTCCCACACGTCTGATTCTCGGCGGACCGCACGACGATTCGGTGCGTTCATCAGCTATTCTCGTCGCGACAATAGCTCCCGCAACCGAAATTGGGCAGATTGGCTGCAGGACTACCTTGAACACTACCAAATACCTTCGTCGCTAATTAAGTCGGACGGTCGAAGATCATTTTTCCCAGTTTTCGTCGATCACGACGAATTGGCCGTGGCTCACCGATTGACGGATTCTCTAAAGGACAAACTGAGCAAATCAGATGCGTTGGTCGTGTTGTGCTCTCCACGATCCGCCGTCTCACCGCATGTCAATCGCGAGATTACCGAGTTTCGTGAGTTGAAATCCGCGGACAGAATTTTTTGCGTCATAATTGATGGAGATCCATCGACGCGTGAGCCCGGTGTGACGTGTTTCCCGCCGGCTCTGTTTGAAAACACCGAAGATCCCCCATTGGCCGCGGATTTTCGACCCTCAGGATTGCCAAATCAGGGTTTTACATCGTCTGCTGCCCTGCGTCGTCGTCTCATTGCAGAAGGCAAGGGCCGCGCTGATATCCAAGAGCAAACGCGGAACTATGCGAAACGGCTGAGAGTTGAAAGACTCCGGCTGCTAGCGGGCCTACTCAAAGTCGAGTATGGGCTATTTGTAAGGAAGCACAATTTAGCCGAAAGGCGACGATTTCTTTTGAAGTCGGTCGCAATGATTGCAATTGCGGGGCTCTCCGTATTTGGTCTTGTCCTTTACGTCGCGACTCGTCCGTCGGTGGCACGATATCGACTCAAGCATATTCACGGTGCCGAAATTGATGGCGACACAAACATTTTAAGAATAACATTTCCTTCTGCAGCAGCAATTGATCTCTACGGGAACGTCGAGAGTGTTGTTTCGCTGGCCACCCAGGCCGGCACGACGACCCATCTCGTCATCCAAGGTGGAGAAGGTCTTCATCTTGAGCCGATTGCCAAGCTGGAGTCGTTGGAACGGCTGATCTTGAGAGGATGCAAAAACCTGCCGTCACTTCAATTCATTAATCGACTATCACGCCTGAAGGAGTTGAGCCTCACAAGCACGGAGCTCTACCCGGCTCGCCTACGTGATATAGAGCGTAACGATACCATTGAAATACTGCACCTAGGAGGAAACCGAGCGATAAAGAGCGAAGATGCCGTGTACACACTGCGTACAATGAGGTCGCTGACGACACTAAATCTTCCGGCATGTGAACAGCTTGTCATCGATCTCGAAGTCGTGGCTGCATTTGATTCAACAGAAGCTCTTCAGTCGCTGAACCTATCAGGTATCGACTGGCCCAGGTCAACACCAAACGCGGTCGAAGCATTGATAAATAGTGCGGCGACAAAGAACGTCGACTTAATTGGATTGCCTTCGGAGGATAATGAAGGCGAATTGACCGGCACGGAGCCCGAATCGTCGAGACCTCTTTTGAAAAGGCGAGAAAATGAAGATGCTGCTGAAGTGTGTGCTCTTGGCGACCGCCTGCTGCATTGGTAGTAGAGCCGATGCAGGGACCGTCAGTTTTCGTAACTCTACCTCTGGGAAAATTCTTGTTCGGTGTATATCCGGTGGCAATGTCTCACCAAACGCTGAGTATCGTCGGGAAATCGCGCCCGGCCAATCGCATTCACGGTCGAGTTTTGCAAATGGAATGAGGGTGGTCGGTGTCTGGAATGCCGATCGCACGATCTGTGCGTGCCAAGTGATTTCAGTTACGGACGATCCGCAAGACCTGACAGTCACCGAGGATGACGGGATTCTTCGGATATCCGTCCCGTGTGCTGAATGTGAATCCGAGTAAGAGGCCCATTTGTCGCCACAGGAGGTGGCGACATTTTCTTTCTAATCTCAGCCCAGAGCTGGATTTGTTTGTTGATAAAACCGTCTAACGCGGTCCGCATTTATTTTACTGACGAGAGGACCATATTAGTGACGTGATATCTTTTCTCGAACATTTACGAGGGTGTAGTCGATGAAACGCCAACAATGGCTCGCCAACTGGGGTCTGTCGAATCTTAAGCTTTCGGCCCCGTTTCTTGAAGCGGAATTTGAACCACAGGATTATGATCGCGACGCGGCGTGGGAGCTTTACATCGAACTGCTCACGCGGGTGGCAACGCAGCCGTTGCCGACAGATCATGGCGACGAGGCGGCTGCGCTGAAGAGTTTATATAAGTTATTTCCCGTCACCCGCGAGATATTAAGGCGGAACGGAAAGTACACGGGCGAGTTCGCCAAGATCGCGATCCCCGTGCTCAATCAGGTCCTCCGCCCGGTGACGGCGAAGTGGCACCCAATCAGCCTGAGTGATGGTTTTAAGGATGAAGCGCGCCGAACAGAGTTCCGTGCCGATCTCAGACGAATCCGTCCAACTCTCGTTCAGTTCAGTAGGGCCCTCGCTGATCTCGCTGGCGTGGAAGACCTGACCGAATTGGAAGAACCGGCGAACCGAACGACGGGCAATTAGTACACGCGAACGGCTTCAAATCGTAATTGGTAACGCTATGGCTTCGGTCGAGTCTTCACGCCCCACGCTACTCGTTCAAACGGTTGCGTTTCACGACAATGATGCGGAAGACGCCCGGAAGGTCGGGCTCGCGCTCTACAATGAGCTGACTCGGCCGCTGGATGATCCGCTCGCTTTCGGAGGCGGCATCCCGGTGCTGTGCAATGTGCATCCCGATCGAGTCGATTTCAGTGCGGCGGAGATCGTCGTGACGATACCCGTGCTCGGTGGCTCGGCGTTTCATTACGCCAAAGAAAGCACCGTATTAAGGATTCAGGAGTGGCATCAATTATGCGATGAAGGAAGAGTGCTGCCGCTGCCAATTGATGACGTCTGGCGTAATGCCGAAGGGACGATTCCAGGCACACCGTTGCTGACGCAGTTATATGAAGCTGACGACGTGCTTCCTGGGCGAGCCACGATCGACGAGATCGTACTGGCTCTCTACAGGCAACTGCGCAATGATCGTCCGTCATTGTTTGTTTCCCACGCCAAGGCCGATCTTAAAGCGACACAGAATGCGGCCAAGCGAATCGCTGCATTCGGTAAGACGCAACGGAGTGGCATCGATTCGTTCTTTGATCGCACTGAGCTGATGGTCGGCAAGCCGCTGGACGAACAAATTGAAGGTTTTTTGGAACAAGGCGTTTTTGTCGCCGTTCGGGGAGACAATTACAGTTCGCGCGTGTGGTGTCAGCGGGAAGTGCTGCACGCCAAGAAGAATCATCTGCCGACTTTGACGGTTGAAGTCTTATGCCGGGGCGAGCGGCGGAGTAGTGCCTACGGCGGGAACGGTCCAACGGTCGTTTGGGGTGACGTCAACAATGAGGAGCAGATTCTATCGAAAGCGATGATCGAGGCACTGCGGGCGGCGCACTTCGAGCGAGAAGCAGAACGGGTCGCGTCACTAAATAATCTGCCGAAATCCAGCATTCTGACGCGACCTCCCGAGTTGCTTGATCTCATGCAGGGTCCGCTCAAAGCGGGTGCGCCGCAATTGGTCATGTATCCCGATCCAGAGCTTCCGGTGCTTGAGCACGAACTGCTGCGCTCGGCCAATCCGCGTCTGAGGCTTGTCACTCCGCTGACGGCGTTCCGGCATTTCTTGCAGATCGAGGATCATGCGGAGTCGGAACCGCACACTTCGTCCCCGCTGTCGGGATTTAAAGTCGCGCTGTCACTTTCCAATAGCCCTGACGTCGATCAGGCGGACGGCTTTTCGGAGTATCACGTGCAAGACGTGATTGTGCAAATCGCACGAGCGATGGTGTCGACGGGGGCAGCGATCGTTTATGGCGGCGATCAGCGGCGAGGCGGCTACACACTTCTGCTGGCAGAATTGATCGCGGCTTATAACCAGACGGCGGCAAATCCGGCCGAATTGCTGATAAATTTTCTTGCTGCTATTGAACCGACCAAACTTTCGCCGGGCGTTCCGGTCACACTTTCCCATCTGGCGGAGTCGGACAACCTAACCAGGCGTCGGATTCTACCTCCTGAGGAGAGCGAGCAACATCCTGCCGCAATGTACTATTCTGACATGCGTCGAATTATCGCTCAGGAGATCGATGCCCAAATTCTCGTCGGCGGTAAGACATATCCGAAGCTCCACGACGAAGATCATGATGGCTACTCAGGCTTATACCCCGGAATCGTCGAAGAGGCGTGGCGAGCTTTGGAGCAGAATCTTCCCCTCTATGCCGTAGGAGGATATGGCGGAGCGGCGGAGTTGGTGGCGATACTATTAGGGGGTGGTTCATTTCCGGAAGCACTTGACGATACGCACTGGAGACAACAGGAACGCTATCGTAATAACGCGGAGGCGATTCTTGCGGACCATCGTTTTGCGGAATTAAACCTACCCCACTCGATGGAGGAGTTGGCTCAGGCGATCCGCGAACGCGGAACTACGTTGCTCGCCTCGTCTAAGTCTTCAAGAGCGTGGAATGGCCTGAGCGTTGCAGAGAACCGCATGCTCTTCGACTCGCGCGACCCTGTGCTGATCAATACGCTGATTATGAAGGGCCTGCTCGCGGTCGCGCGAAAGCAAACTGAAGGAAAGCTTTCGATCGAACTTGTTTACGCCACAGTCAAGGATGCCGTGAATCTCGACGCCATTGCTATAGCGACCTTCGCGGACGTCCCGTTAGGGGGTGCGGGGGCCGCTCTCGATGATTTTGCGGTCGGACTTTTCAAAGAGGGCCGGATGTCGGCTCGCCCTTTAGTCGGCGACGAGAGCAGCCACCGCATCGACGCCGATTGGGTGTTGTCCAGTTCGCTTGGAGAACCCGCAGAACCTGTAGAAATCTTTGACAAAATCTGTGGGGCCGCTGAGCAATGCGCCGAATTCTGTCAGCGGTTTGGTCTTGAAAGGCTCGGCGTCGTCACGTTCGGTGGCCGCGCCATCGGTGATAGCGCCAAGGTCGTCGAAGCGATGCTGAGCGGTCTCGCGCTCCTCGGGGACCGAACGCAAATTTGCTGGTTTGAATCGAAAGAGCATGAGTTTGAAAAGGTTGAAGCAATCCTGAGAAAAGATCCGAAGGTTCATCTAACCACTCGAAGGGTCGAGTCTTCAATACGAGTGCTTGAGCCGTCAGCGGAACCGTTTGTCGTGCATGTCACTCACAGTGACGACGGGTTAACAGTGGCGACTCTTCCTCCGTCCTCCAGTCCAGTGGGAGGCCTCAGGCGGACCAAACTGTCAGAAGAGCAAATCGGCCGGTTGGCCTCTGGTTCGGGTGACGGGCGGAATACTCCGACGGCTGACGAGATCGCCAGACGCGGCGACGAATTGGCTGATATGTTGTTCGGAGCAGACGCTACCGAGTTGCTCAGCCTCGTCGCTGGGTCTCGGTTCGTCGTTGCGCATGACATTTCCGCTTCAAAACTCCCGTTCGAGTGTCTGCGGTCAATTACAGGCGGGACACCGGCGACATTTAAAGGGCTTACCCGATGCTTGATCGTGCCGGGCCTGCCATCGAACCGCATGTTCGGCAAGGCGCCGCGGACGACCAAGCTGCGGGTCTTACTCGTGGTCGATCCGACGGGCGACTTGGAAGGTGCTCGAAGAGAAGGTAATGTCGTCGAGAAAATTCTCGATGCCACAGGTGCCGTCGAAGCGGTCATTCTTCATCGAGAAGACGCGAATCGCGAAACGTTTGCCGCCGAGCTGGAACGTGCCGACCTGCTTCATTACTGCGGCCACGCATTCTTTGACGGTCCGGGTGAGACAGAGAGCGGACTGGTTCTGTCGGGGAAGGAGGAGTTTCGACTTGCGGAGCTTGCCGGGCTGAAGGTGCCGCGCGTTGCAATCTTCAATGCCTGCGAAGCCGGACGCGTCCGAGGATACCGAGGCGAACCCGATCCTGAAAAGGCGGCCAGCTTCGCAGAGTTCTTCCTCCGTGGCGGGGTCGAATCTTATCTCGGAACCTTCTGGCGGGTCGGCGATCTCGCGGCAGCAATGTTCGCTGAACGCCTCTACGGCAGCCTCGCTGCCGGGGAGAGCCTGCTCGATGCTGTCACCGCCGCCCGCTGCGCGCTGAGGGATCACCAGCCCGAACAGCCCGACTGGGCCAATTACCTCCTCTACGGCGACGGCCGCTTCCGTTTGCGGCAGTAATCGGATCTACGAAACATCTTGCCGAGAAGAACGAGACATTCGAAATCAGTCCGGCTCCGGCCAATTGGGCACGCTGTCACTGAGAAAACTAATCGAACGGAGCAGGTCGCTCGCACTCCGCATGTATCAGGAATCTGGGGCAGGACACCTCCCACAGCGGCCATAATCAACTCGTGCCGCCGATGCATCTGGCATCCACCTTGAAGGATGCCCCCCGGCCACCAGCTTGAATGAATCGTCCCCAAATTGCCATGATCGGTGCCCACGCTACCTATAGGGAGCAGATCCCCAGCGAACCATGAAGGACTAAGCGGCATGGGATTAAACCAACTTCAGCAGACATTCTGGCCAATCGAACGGGCGAAGCCCCCTGCCGCAATTGCTTCTACCGCGATTGCGCCCGCAAAGCCGACGGAAGTCTTCGATACCTATTGGCAATTCGCTGCCGAGCGTCAGGCCATCTTCTTTCGGCGATACTTGGGCAACTCGTACCCGTGGTCGGATGATGAGATTCTGCAAACCTACAAGTTCACCAACGCGTACCGCGCTTCCGATCGCGTGAGCCAGTACTTGATTCGCAACGTGATCTATCATGGTCCTCAAACAACGGAAGAAATCTTCTTTCGCACGATCCTCTTCAAGTTGTTCAACAAAATCGAAACGTGGAAATTGCTGACGCATGAACTCGGTCACTTGAGTTATAAGTTTTACTGTTTTAAAGAGTATGACCGGGTTTTGACCCACGCTATGAAGATTAAAAAAACGATTTACTCCGCGGCCTACATCATGCCTTCCGGAAGTCGGAAAAACGGTAGCACAAAAAAACATCGCAGCCATCTGCGGCTACTGGAGCGGATGATGGAGGATGGCGTTCCTGGCCGCATCGCCACGGCCGCATCTATGCAAGATGCCTTCCGGATCCTCGTATCGTACCCGATGATCGGCGATTTTCTGGCGTACCAGTACATAACGGATTTGAACTACAGCGGGATTTGCGACTTCACGGAAATGGAATTTGTCGTTCCTGGTCCAGGTGCGATCGATGGCATCAGCAAGTGTTTCACTTCGCTCGGCGGTCTCACCGAAACGGAGATCATCAAACTGGTCACCCAGCGACAAACCGAGGAATTTGACCGGCTTGGCCTAGAATTTCAAAGCCTCTGGGGACGGCCGCTGCAACTAATTGACTGCCAAAATTTGTTTTGCGAGATCAGCAAATATGCCCGCGTTCGGCATCCAAACGTGAGAGGTGTCGCCAATCGGACGCGAATAAAGCAGAAGTACAAACCTAATCTTGATTCGCTCTCTCTGTGGTATCCGCCTAAGTGGGGTATCAACGACTGCATCGCAATCGAGTTCCATGAACAGAAAGGTTAGCTGAAATGACTTTCTGGCGTACCGAAACGATGCGAGAACGCATCCCCGCGGAGCAACTGATTGCCCCTTATCGCGAGGAGCATGTCACGCGATCCGCCTACGAGCTATGCCAGGGCTCCGAAGCGTTCATCACGTCGACTGAGAACAAAGTAAAGATCGAACTGGCTGCTGGGAAGTCATTAGTGATTCCACCGGGACAGTTTGCTCTGTTGCTCACAGAAGAACGCATCAACGTTCCGATGAATGCGATCGCATTCATTTCGATGCGGTTTGGCGTCAAACGCCGTGGATTGATCAATGTTTCTGGTTTTCACGTGGATCCAGGTTTTGAAGGTCGCCTTAAATTCTCCGTCTACAATGCGGGCAGTAGTGACATCACAATCACGCAGGGAGACCGAGTATTTCTGATTTGGTACGCAAATCTCGATGATAATACGACAGACGGTTACCCTTCTGCTGGTCCAGACCAAGACAAGATTTCATCCGACGACCAAAATGTCATGCACGGTGAAATAGCATCGCCCGCTGAACTGAGATCACAAATCGAAGTTTTGAGGCGCGAAGTGGATTCCAAGACCGAGAATCTGAAGCATCTAGGAATGAATATCAAGTTGGTGTTGACCGTCTTTCTATCACTTGTTGTGGCGATACTATTGCGGCTCTTTTTCATGAGTTACTTTGCTGCTCCATCGTCGTCCGACATTGAACAACTTCGAATCGACGTCATCAAAGAAATGAGAAAAGAACTCTTAGAGCTTGAAGAGAATAGTAGAGCAACATCTGAATCGCAGACCGAGGAACAGGACAACGTCCTGGATAGGCGCCCGGACCAGCCCAACAATGAGGGCGATGCAGTCGATAATGTCGATGTTGCTCCAAATCGGCAGAACAGTGTCAATTCATCTTCAACGACTGATTGAGCCTAAAGATGGACTTCCGGACGTACCAAAACGAATCTTTAAGAACGGACCAAACTCCCGACGACGAAAAGGGAAAGCTCGTTCCATTGCTCGGTCTGGCCGGTGAAGTCGGGACTTTGTTGTCCGAGTACAAGAAACTCCTGCGCGATGGCAGCGCTCACGAACGCTTTGACGAACAAGTGGCCGAGGAACTCGGCGATCTGTTGTGGTACATCGCTAACGTGGCCAGCAAGTTCGATCTCGATTTAGAACAGGTTGCGAAAGGCAATCTGGAAAAAACCCGTGGACGATGGCCCGAGTACGCGCTCGACGATCATGGAACGCTCTTCGACTCGGATCGAAGTCGTCTTTTCGACGATGACTTTCCGCCGGACCAGCAAATCCCCCGCCAGTTCACAATCCAGTTCAAAGAACAATGCGAAGGCGACTCGGTGCGGGTCATCATTAGCCGAGACGATCGGCAGATCGGTGACGAATTAACGGATAACGCCTACGAGGACGACGGCTATCGCTTCCACGATGTCTTTCACTTTTCCTATGCGGCGATGTTAGGCTGGTCTCCCATTGCCCGGAAACTACTGAAGGTCAAACGTAAAGCTGACGAACAGATCGACGAAGTTGAAGATGGAGCCCGTGCCAGGATCATCGAGGAGTTGATTTCGCAACTCGCCTACACCTACGCCCGCGAACACAAATACTTGGAAGGCGTGGGTAGCCTCGACTATCACCTGCTCAAGACGATCCAGTCGCTAGTCGCCGACCGTGAAGTCAAATCCCGTTCGCTGGCCGAGTGGGAACAGGCAATTCTTGCCGGATACAAAGTGTGGCGTCAGGTCCGCGAACATCGCGGCGGCACGGTGGAGGTCGACTTGCCCGAGCGGAGAATTGCATTCCTCGGTCCACCGGGTGGTGAAGCCGACATCAGAACATGAACAAAGGTTGTAACGTGAGCAACGCAAAGAACGAAAGCAAACGACGGCACATCTTTGTCAGCCATCACCACAAGGATGACGCTGGCGTCGATAAGATGACCGATCTCCTCAAGCGTGGCGGCTGCGATGCTCGCAACAGCTCAATACGTGCATTGCGGCCTGAGAATCAAGAACGCATGAAGAAGGGTATGGTCAAGGACGAGACCATTCGACGCTGGCTTCGCGCAAAGATCTCTTGGGCGGGGGCCGTTGTAGTCTTAGTCGGCAAGGAGACACATTCTCGTCCGTGGGTTGACTGGGAGATCGAGCAGGCACACAAGCAGGGAAAGAGGATCATCGGCGTCTACGAACAAGGTGGCACTGAGGCAGATCTGCCAAAAAATCTGCATAAGTACCGTGACGCCTTGGTCGGTTGGCAGTCGGACCGAATCATGGACGCGATCGACGGCAAACTCGACAACTCGCAAAAGTCGGACGGTACGGCATGGCCGAAACGCGATATCAAGCGCATCAAGTGCCAGTGAAGGATCGGGACGTGAGACTGTACTCCTACATCGTTGCCCGCGACTTTGGATTCGCTCCAAATCCCTTCTACGGGATTTGCACTTTAGCAACTTGTAAGCCAAAGATCCGAGCGACGGCACGACCCGGTGACTGGATTGTCGGCACGGGCTCGAAGGGCTTCCGCCTCGATGGTCACATCGTGTTCGCAATGCGGGTCACCGAGGTTCTTACCTTCGATCAATACTGGTCTGACACTCGCTTCAAACGCAAGCGACCCAACCTACGCGGCAGTCTGAAGCAGGCGTATGGCGACAACATTTATCATCGACATCCCCAAACTGGTGACTGGCTTCAAGAAGACTCGCACCACAGCTACGCGGATGGAAGCTCGAATCCCGCCAACGTTGAGCGTGACACGCAGTCGGACGCTGTGTTGATCGGTGAAGAGTTCTATTACTGGGGAAAATCCGGTCCTAAGATTCCAAATCAATTCCGCAATTACAACGGCCTTGATGTTTGCCTTTCCGGTCCCGGGCACAAGTGCAACTTTCCTCACGTGCTGGCAGGGTTATTTGTCCACTGGATTCGCTCGCAAGTCGACCACGGCTACCTCGGTGAGCCAGCGGAGTTTTAGGCGACGCATATTCTCGCATATCGAGTGACTGATGTCTAAAATATTTGTTTCATACCGACGGAAAGACGCGGCGAGCGAGACAGGGCGGATCGTTAATGATCTAGTCCAACGGTTCGGAAAAAAGGCCGTTTTTAATGACGTATTTGATATCAGAGGTGGACAGCGTTTTCGAGAAGTAATAGGCGATCAGTTGAACGCTACGAAAGTTTTTCTCGCGGTCATTGGCAGTCACTGGGTTGATGCGGTCGACGACCAAGGGCTTCGGCGTCTTGACAATCCTGAAGACTATGTTCATTTCGAAATTGAAGCGGCCCTTTCGCAACCAGGTTGCATTGTCATTCCTGTGCTCGTCAATCATCAGCAGATACCGAAGAAAGAGGAATTGCCGGAGGCCCTCGCTGAATTGGTTGATCGGAACGCGGTCAAAATTCGTCCTGACCCCGATTTCACGGACGACATGGAGAGCCTTTGCCAACTCATCGCCGAGCACGTTCCACCGAAAAAGTTGTGGCCTAAATTTGTTGCTGCGGCGAGCGTGTTTCTCGCATTAATGGTTGCTGCATTTTTTCTCGGGCTAGGACCACAGATACCAGACACTATCGTCCAAGCGTTTGATTCATCGACGGGCGAGCGCGTACTTCGACCATTCGCTTTACGAGTAGACGACAGAGCCGAGAGCCCCCCGGCTGTGCAGCACCTACTTGTCGACACGAAGCCGCAGGATATTTCAATTACTTCTGTTGAATGCCGCGGATTCAAGTCCACGGTCGACTCTAGCAAGACTAACGTTGCCGAATCAGATGACGGTTTTCTGATCAAGATCGCGCTAGATCGCGCAACTAACTCTGATGATTGTCTGGACGACATTGACTACTTCGAGGCGATTAAGCCCAATGTCGGAAGCGTCCTTGGTTGGCCTACTGACGAACAGATTGCAGATGATATCTCCGATAATGACGTGCCAGCAAAGGATGTCGAGCTGATCGTTCAAAATATGACTCAGCAACATCTGGACGTACTTTTGTTCTGGCTGCCGCCATCGAACAACCCGCAATTACAGAATCCGTTTGCAGCCAGATGGACACAAATCAAACAATCTGAAACTAAGAGTTCTATAGAACCCGGCAAACATGCACGCTTCAAGCTATTCCGATTAGACCCGGGCTATTTTGTTTTTTTTGCTTCCGCCAACGGCACCGAAGCACGCAAACTTTACAGCACAGCGCTTTACAAGGAACCCTTCGTGGTGGCAACCATCACTGAACTTACAGAACATGGACTTTCGCTTAAGTTCTACAAAATAATGCCTCCAGAGTTCTCGAAACCCTAAACCCAAAGAGAGACACAATGCGATTTGCAACACTGCTTACTGTTATCAGCTTCATCTCCAGCATGAGCCATGCCGAAGAGCTTCGGCTCGCGAATTCGAGCGACAATACAATTGTGATGAGATTTCTTCCGAGCAACCGACGGCCCAGAAAAATGGACGAGATCAGCATTCCTCCTTCGGAAAACGGGAGCGTTACACGAGTGTCCATCCTTGGGCAGGACCCTTATGACGTGTCCTTTTATCTCAAGCCAAAGTCAGATTCGAACGGAACAATCCAAGTATTTCACGCCAAGGTGGGGCGTCCTATTCCACTCAGGGCACTCGCACGAGACATCGGCCAATTCGACGTGAGCCTCGCAATTGCGGCAAAAGATGTTCAGGGTCGTGTAATATTTCAAGCAAGCGGCGCAACACTGGACAGTGAAAAGCGAAGCGTTGAAGTGTTCTCTGGAGAAACCGACTCAAGCTTTGCAAACGGAGTTCTTAAGCGACAGTGGGAAACCGTTTACAAGGCGGGCAACGGCAAAAATTACGGTGCAAGGGTTGAGTTCGGAAAGTTGACTTTCGAAACGTCCGACTTTGCCGGGCGATTTACCGATCTCGCGGTGTTTGAAGATGACAAGGGGTGTCACTTAGCCGGCCGATGGACTGCGCGCAATTCCAAAGGAGATGTATTCTTCACAGTCTATCGTAATGCCCCAACGGCACTCACCGGTGAATACACATTCGACGGAAAACGGGACCGCTATTCTTGGAAGAGCAAGTAATACTCTCCGAAAGCGACGGGAAGAATGAATGGAGAAAACCCGGTAAATGTTTCGCATTCTTTCTCTTGATGGCAGTGGCACTAAAGGCTCTCTCACACCTGGTGTGCTGGCGGCGTTGGAGAAGGATACGGGCCAGCGTTGTGTAGATAACTTCGACCCTCCTTACGAAACTTGGAAGGGTGGGACATCTCGCTCGGATTGAGGTTGGCCCTCCGTTTCAACGAATGTGACATACCTTCCAGATTCGCTGCTCGAATGTTACCTAGATGGCCCCTTTCCACCCATTGCTGGCACTCGTAGCGTCCGCTACAGACCGCGAAGTGGCAAGGTACGTCGAGTATCCTCAGCAGGAGAATCGCATCCTCAGATGCTCGAATCCTTTGCCGAGAGCCTCGCCATACTGAATGGGTTCTGCACGCGGTTCATCGAAACGATCAAGCTGGAATGCCTGAATCGTTTCGTTGTGTTCGGGAAACAGCACCTGGATTACCTGACTCGCGAGTTCACCTGCCCCCGCTCGTAGAGCCGCCGGACGACGTGAGGACTATTTCGCTGGAACAGATCGAGGTAAGGTTATACGTGGGCGGGCTCGTGAAGTCGTTCGAGCGGAAGGCGGCGTAGGCCCACTCGTGTGGTCGCGTGGCTGTTAGTTGATCTTAGCGCGCAGGGCATCTGCCCGTACGAAGCGTCGCTGGCCGAGGTGAGTCTTACGCCGGGCGAGGGCTCCGTTCACCTGACGTGCCCACAATAAAGTGAGCACTTACGAAACAGCCGATCTCGAATTCGGAAACAATCGAAGCGCGAGAATTCGGATAGCGAATGCTCGGTTTACTTCGACTGCCGTGGACGAACAATCCGCCTCTCCCACTCGATGACAATTTCGCTCAACGGCTCTTCGATGACATGGCAATATGCCCTGAGTTGTACGACATCGAGCCGTCGCTCACCGCGCTCGAACGTACTGACTTCGGACTGCGTGATCTTGAGCGCATTGGCCAAATCGATTTGCGTCAATCCGGCTGCCTTTCGGCGGTCGCCGAGCAGCCGTGATAGAGCCGTGTATTCACAATTTGATATTAACGTTTCCAATTGCCCATTAAATCAACGGTTGTTGGTCGAGAGATAGGATGGAATAGGAACTGTGAAGGCTGGCGGAAAAGGATGCCCGATCACCTCCGAATGACTCCAATAGCTAAAAAACAGAAAAGCCGGGCCGCGTTGCCGCGGCCCGACTCTTACAAACACCTCACTACCGATGAGTTCGAGGAGCCAGCTTCTCCTCCAGTTCCGTCAGATTCAGCGAGTACGCCTCGGAGTACGCGACCGCGAGATCGAACGGGAACATTCGATCGGGAATTCTCTCGGCGGCCCCGTCGTGGTTCCACGTCACTTCCTCGGCCCCGACAGCCATACCGGTGGTGAGGTCGTAGAAGCAACTTGTCAGCAGGCGGCTGTTGCGATGGCTGCACAGTCCGCGATTGAGTATCTGAAAGAAGCGGCGATCGACCAGCCACAGTTCCCACGGATAGAGCGGGTCTGGAAGCTCGACTTCGCGACGGCCTTCGAGCTGGACGCGGGGTTTTGGTGGAAATCCCCAAGTTATTTGATCGTGGGCGTGAGACAGGATGCAGCCGACCTGGAATTCATTCAGCCCTGCCACGAATAATTTGCCGGCAAGAGCGATCCGGACGGAAGTCTTTGGTTTGTTGCTCGGACGTCCATTTACAAAAGCCGCAGCCTGCGCCACGAGCTTTGGATCAAGACCGGTGCGGTCGCTGATCTCTTTACATGTCACCTTTCATTCTCCCGGTTTGAATTTGATTCATAGTGATGTATCACGAACCGCCAACGCGGCGGTGAAGGTGGATCGATTGTCGGTTGCTGCGTTGCGGGGCATTGATCGTTCGACGACGGCTGGCATGCACCGATGTGCCGACTATCGCCGTCTTCCAAAACCGCCGCTTCATCGGCAGTCGGGATTTCTTACTCATATAGGTGTCCTTAAATAAAGATGCCCCCGGTCGCGCACGACCGGGGGCATCAGTTGAGGGCCGCAAGGGCGAGATTCGAGAAGTCGCTGTCGAGCTCCTCAATTAAGAAAGGCCGGGCCGACATACGTCGAACCGGCCTTCGATGAGAAATGACGTGAGCTTAAGACTAGGACCCCATGCGGCAGCGTCGCCCCGTCGATCCTCGTTTGTGTAATCTATATAGATTCGCCTCCGGCCAGTGCCTGATACGCGGTCGTCAGCAGCCGATTCATGTGGACTAGATAGCCCGTTTCCGCTCTACACCGGTACCGCGAGATCAAACAGCTTCACGGATTGTTTCGGAGTCGAATTGAACCCCATCTAAAAGGCCCGCCTCATGTCTGTTGATCAGCATACTTCGTATTGGAACCTTTCTGCTCGGTTGTTAATGAAGGTGCCCCAGAAAACTCTGAGGCGTACAACACCATTAAGTCGACTCCATCCATTGAGCTGACACTTATCAAGAAGTTCTCTTTCTTTTCTCGGCTGCTCTTGTCTCTTCTCGATACAATCGAGACGCTTTCTCAGGTTTGCAATGCAGCCGGCGAAAAGGCACCGAAAGTCCCTCTTTTTCCATGACTTTGAGAATAAAAATACTCCGCTCGACTGTCGATTTGCGTTCGCCAACCGCTTTCATAATTTGGCACCGTGACCAGTCGGGATGTTCCATTCGCATTTCTTTTATCGAGTCCAGCAGCTGAATCGGTTTGGAGGGCTGAAATAGATAAAAGCGCTTCCGAAACTCTTGACGGTCCGACAAGTCTGGGCCGCAGGGTATTGAAGCAACCACTTCCCCCATAGGTCGAACCTGATTGGAGTCCAGAGCTTTTACGGGAAAAATTTCGAACGTCGGCATGAGATCACGGAGAACCTCCGCAAAATCTAGCGACGTTCGCGCGAGTTCGAGAAAGGCGTTGTCAAAGTGTGCCGAAACCGCCCCGATGGAAGCATACCGTCGCTGCGACACGACAAGTGTGTTCTCCTCTTTCCAGGTTTTAAGGTCAGAAAGCTGATTCTGAGTCACTTCAACTGCATCAAGCAAAGTCGGCAACGACTTGCCCGAAGTATCGGCAAGACGGATCGCCTGTGTCAAATTCTTTAGCTCTCGTTCAAGACTCGCCATTTGCTTGCTGATCTTTTTTGCCTCCGCGCCGAGACCGTCGATTTCGCGTTGATATTCGACCCAACAGGCCGAGATAGCCTCCTGTAGAAATTCAGGGTTTTCTCTTATTAAGGAGGTCAACCACGGTATTACCTCATTGACTACCACTTCGTTCTTGGCCTTCACATGATTCCAGCACTTCGACCCGTATTGAACTGCTGAGTCTTTGCATCGGAGGTGACGACCGTCCGAGTGCATTCGTTCGCCGCAGACACTGCAGCTAGCGGTTTGTCCCGGCCACTTCGTTCGGCTCCGCGGCTTTCCATAAAGTGGATTTTCTTTTCCGGTTTTTTGACCACCCCGCTTGCGGCGATCAAGGGCGTCTTGGAGCTTATCGAACTGCTCCTCTGTTATGTGGGCGAGTTCGGGCCGGTAATCTTCATCAGGGTTCGGATTCTTTTCGATCCTGTATTTTCCGGCATTGAGCAGCCAACGTGACTTCTGCTTGCCAAACCGCCGGAGTCCATAAAGAAGTCGATCTCGAAGAAGGTTACCAACAGTCTTCGATGACCATTGCTGCAATTGAGTGTATCGTCCCGGTTTCACACCCGATTCGTTGAGCCATTCCGCTATTTGCACAGCACTTTTTCCGACGATCGCCATTTGGTACATTTTTTGGATGACAGGGGTACATTAGGTCAGTTTCCGAATGGCGACGCAATCGCCGTTCTTCTCGACGACTCGTTCGTTTACGGGGATTTTCTCGTAGCCGAATCTGACCTTGAGAGTCATTCCTCCCCGCTTAAAACTATATGCCGCCATTTCCTTGACCCGTTCAGAGGCTTCGGCCGGCGCCATGCTTTCAAGTAGTGCACCGACGCAGGCGCTCTGCCGCCAATTGGGATCTGCCGTATCGAGTGCTCCTCGGATAGAGATAAGTCGAACATCGTTATCAACACATGTGTTGATAAAAGTGTGCTGGCGAGATGGCTCCCTCACGATTTCCCGGATTTCGGTTACGACCACCAAATCGGGCCACTGGTCACACACAAAGGCAAGCGATTGACTATAGACCTCGTTTTGACAGGAATAGCCGCTGACCTGCTGTGACACGTATTTGAACTCGATCTCGCCGTCAAATCGCTGTCTAAGCCATTGTTCGACAGTGTCGTTCTTGGCTTGAATAGCTTCATCGCGTTGGTTTGGCGTAGAGATTCTGCCGGGTTTAAGCACTCGTAGAATGCCGTCGGGCCGCGAGGCGTTAATAAAAGTGTGCATTATTTGTGGTCCTCTGTGTGATTGCGTGCGAGGTTCAAGGTTTGCGGGCGAAGCGAAATCGCTCGTTCGAGCTGAAGCCGCAGCGTCCGAAGGCGGGTGTGTGTGTAGCGCGCTGTCATGCCCAATTCGGTCGAGTCGGTCACCTTGTGCCCGAGTAGCAATTGCCGCACGACGGGATCGACTTCAGCTTCCTGCAGCAGTGTGGCAAACGTGTGACGCCAAGACTTTGGGCAGGTCACGCCGATGAGTCCCGCACGACGAGCGGTCCGGATCATCGACTTTCGGATATCGTCGGTTTTCAACGCCCCTGCGTCCCGCCAGACGCGGCGGGCTTCGGTAGCGAGTTCCCGTCGCGTCAGCCGGTTTTTGCCGCGACCTTGCTCAAGGAGTGCGGCCGACATTTCCGATTCCGATTGCAATTCAGCGGTTTCGCCGAGATGGAATCGTCGTCGCAGAAATAAAGGGCCACCGTGTCGATGGCCGACAACGCAGCGAAGCAGCACGCAGACCGGTTTGACCAGTGGGACGATCCGCTCTTGTCCGGTCTTGGTTCTCCACCCCAGTTGCGGTCGATTCCGTACTGTCAGCAGCGCGTCATCGGGGTGGACGTCATCGACCATCAAATGAACCAATTCGCCGGGTCGCAGGCCTGTTTTCGCCAGAACGAAGTGGATGGCGAAGTCGAATGCGTCGGCTACCCGGAGGAACTTCTCCTCTTCAACTTCGTCAAATACGAAAATCGGTTTTGAGTCCGTAGCCGGGAGGCGATCGATCCGAATCCTGCTGAAAGGATTCTCCTCGTATGCGGGCAAGTTTCGCGACCGCTTCGCATAGGAATACATTCCTCGACAAACTTCGAGAATGTACCGAACCCCCTTCTCTCGCAGTGGGCGACAGGCTGTATGCGGATGGCCATTGGGCGGCACCTCGATCGACCGTAGGTGCTTCGCGAACGCCTCCACGTCGAGCAAGTGAGCTGGTGATGATCCCGCGAATTTGCTGAGGTGATCGGTCGCTGCCTCGTAGCGACGTACCGTCGCCACTGATGAGCGGGCGACGTCTTCGTGGTATTCGAGAAAGCGTCGCCTCAGTTCTCCGATAGAAATGGGAACGAACGTCGCTTCTTGGGGACAACCCCTTGCGAGCTGCGCATTGACACGTGCGGCTGTTTCAAGCGCGACATCACGGTCGCTCGAACACCGCCGCCTGACCGGGGTACCAAGCTCCCGATAATAGAGCCACCAACTAGCGTGGTGGAGATAGACACTCACGCGGCCGACTTTCTGTCGGCGGGCGATCTTCTTCGGCGCCATCGGATACACTCCCGTGCACAAGTTGTGCACCAATCGTGCACCGGGAAGCATCGACGATGGCTATTGTCTTACGTAACATGCCTCAGCGAAACGTGTTACGCGTAGCGGTGAAAACAAAAGCGGAGAGGGGGGGATTCGAACCCCCGGTACCTTGCGGTACACCGGTTTTCGAGACCGGCACAATCGGCCACTCTGTCACCTCTCCGGAGAGCAATATCTTCTGAATCTTACCGAGAGACCGCAAGGGTACTTCCGGAGGTTCGCGAGCGAATCGCATCGACGCACAATTTCGTTGAAATTTGCCGAATTGCTGACGATCCGCAGTACGGCTCGACTGGCCTGGAACGGTTGAGCGTCGCGACGGCATCACGACTCGTCACCCGTGCTGACGTGATTGCTTCCCCCACAAGATTACGGGCATTTCCGTTGTGGCTAGACGGTTCCGACACACCGACCGACGATCTCATTGAAAAAATGACCTGTGGGTGAAGCGTCGATGTCATTGCGACATTCGCCTCTGCGGCGGAGGCGGGCAGAGGGCATCAATCGATGACAGATCGATCGCCAGAAGGACGATTTGATTCAACCTTATGATTCAACTTTATGTCGCCTGTGCGTTTTTAAATCCATCATCAGTAAGCCGCTTAGCAAGCATTCGAGTTTGGTCTCGTTGAATGTGTCGAATGCAGCGTAAAAGCGCGTTGCTGATGCCTGAAAACCTTCGAAAACGACCAGTTGAAAAGGCGGCGCAGGTCGGCCGTTCGCAACTCCGCTTGGACGTAACAGGGTATTTGCCCTCCAAGACATCGGGGAAACCCGGACGTACCCGGTCGGGAGACTCTTGCCCGGAGTCGAACCGATCTTGCGATCTATTTTGCGTCACTGACGCAGAAACGCGCAATTTCCCAGCGTTTTCCAACGTCTTCGCGCGATTTTGCCACGTTGAAAATGCAAGGCGTCCACCTCAACAGTTATGGATGCGTCGACTCGATCAAAATTTAATGTTTTCACTCTTGAGAGTGCGCGCCGTTCGACGATGCTGCGCATATTCGATCGGTCAGGTCGCGCTCACGATCGGATGAGGATCTGATGATGCGAGCGCTGCGACAAAACTCAGGAACAATGGCTTCAATGGCGTCCCGTCGAAATCGACTCTCGCTTTTTAAGCCGATGGCCGGCCTCACGGGTCGGCGGAAAGTTGCAGTAGGAAGAAGTGGCTACGGTTTCGAAGACAGAACGACGTTCAGCCCCGCCATGGAAGTCGGCGGCGATCGGTTTATTCTGCGCTGCGGTCATCATCATTGTGTTCGTCGCTTCGCGCTCCTCGGACGTAGAGCAGACGGTAGCCGTCCCGACCGGGCCGCACATTTATGGCGGGAATTCTCCGCCGCCTGACGTCGACCCGGTCTTTGAGAAAGTCTGGCAAACCGCGATCGCCCGTGGCCCGCGTGAAGGGGCCATCCCGATCGTCTCCGGCCCGCTGGCCGACATCGATTACGACGGCTACCGAAAGATCATCTTCGATCCGGACAAGCAGTTCTGGAAGGGGGATGACCTCGGCTGGATTCTCGACCTATTCCACGCCGGGTATATCTTCAAAGAGCCGGTGCGGGTGTGGCAGGTGCTGTCCGACTCTGTTGCGGACTCAGCCGCGGCCCCTGCGATCGGCTCCGGCGATCCGACCGTTGAAGCTAATGCCGAGCGACAGCCGGAGATCAAGCCAATCGCGTTTGATCCCGACCTGTTCTGGTATCTTGATGACGTCGTCAAACGCGATCAAATCCCCGAACAGTTCGGCTACGCGGGCATCCGCTTGAACTCCATTTTTCAAGGAGAAGAGAGCTATCGAGAGGTGGCCAGCTTCTTAGGTGCGACCTATTTTCGCGCCCTCGGATCGGATCATATCTATGGTTCCTCCGCCCGCGGATTGGCCATCGACACCGCCTCGAATATGCCGGAGCAGTTTCCGAGTTTTCGAGAGTATTGGGTCGAACGTCCGAAGCCCGACGCCGAGCGCGTCCGAGCGTGGGCATTGCTCGACAGTGCCGGGATCACCGGTGCGTATCGGTTCGACATCTACCCGGGAGACACCACCCGGCTCGATGTCACCGCTCGGCTGAAAGCCCGGCATCAGATCGGCAAGTTGTGCATCGCCCCCATCACCAGCATGTTCATGTGGGGGGATGGAACGCCGCCGCCTTCGGGCGATAGCCGCCCTGAAGTCCATGATGCCGACGGCTTGCTTTGTTGGTCCGAGAGCGGAGAGTGGTTGTGGCGTCCGCTGCGGTGCCCGTCGACGACCACACGCTCAGTCTTCGAATTTGACGGACTGCGGGGTTTCGGACTGCTGCAACGCGATCAGTCTTATGACAACTACCGAGATGATGAGGCCCTTTATCATCGGAGATATTCGATATGGGTCGAACCGAAGCAATCGCTTGGTCGCGGACGCGTCGAACTGCTCGAAATCGAATCACCCGGTGAGTGGATCGATAACATCGCGGCGTTCTGGGTACCGGAGCGGCCGATCCTCGCAGACGACGTCATCGACCTGAAATACGACCTGCTGTTTTGCTCTGGGAATCCTCCGGCCTTTTCCGGAGGACGCGTACTGAGCTCTTCCGTGACTTACAACGCGAAGCAGGATGTGGCGAAGGTCATGCTGACCTTCGGTGGCGGAGGATTAGATGACTCGGCGAGAGATCGCGACTTTGACGTTCTCGTCACGCCGAAAGACCGCTTAATCGCCGGACCGCTGGTCCGGCGCGCTGAAGATGGAACGATCGTTGCAGTCTTTGACCTGCAAGCCGGAACGGAACTGTCAGGCGAAGCACGGGCGTGCCTCGTCTCCGGCAAAGACTTTCTTTCAGAAACATGGAGCTACCGATGTCAGCCGTAATCGTCAACGAAACCAACACTGCTGCACAATCGCAGCAGCCGTCGGTTTGTGACGAAGCAAATCGCCTCAACGAGTGGGACTCGCGATGTGCGCGTCGCGTCGTTGCTGCGTATCTGACTTCGTGTGGAATGCGTGAACCTGATGAGATCGCGACGGTCACAAAGCGGATCGTCGATCAATGCTGTGAGAAGACCGCCGATGGCGAAATGCTCGAGGGTTACGCCCTGGTGCATCAATGCGTCGAACAGGCGATCGACGAATTTGATGAGGTGACGCGGCGGTTTTATCGCCGACGGACCGGCCTTCAATCAGAGCCGATGACCGTGCCGACCGACGTCGCGATGATCCTGCGAAAAGTCTTCGACGAATTTCCCGGCGCCTGGGAAGGCTCGCCCCAGGCGACCCATGCTGCCGATCGCATTCTGCAGACGATCGCCCGAGATATCGTTCCCGTCGAAGTGCCGACAAAGATGCATCCGCAACCGATCGACCGCCCGCCGGTCCTGCTTCGCAAAGCCTATTGGCGGCTGGCGCGCTCGGCTTGGACGCCCCGACTCCGATCGATCAAGCGTGCGTTTGGGATCTGAAAACTTCGCCACCTAAGAACGTCGCCAAATCACACAATCGTAGCGAATCGCTCCAACAAGCGGGTGATGTCGGTTGATTGACGGCATTTGGAAACGTCTCCCTGACTGCATAAAGACTCAAAGGCTTTCATGCACCAAATTCTCAATAAACTCACCCGATCGATCGTTAGTCAGCCGCGCGACTGGATCATCGGCACGGCGGTGATCGGAACCATTCTGTTCGCCTTCGTGTTCATTGACGTCGTCGCGACGGACGGGCTCGGCGGAACGGACATTCTGCTCACCGCGTTGTTCGCCGCACTAACGGGTTGGGTTCTGTACGGCTTTGCGACGGCTATCGTCGGATTCATCGATCGTGAAGTTCACCACGGCGAGTATAACGCGGCCCCTATCGACCATTCGCGCGACGCATCGAAGCTGGCGCGAACGGCGATCATCATGCCCGTTTATAACGAAGACTCGGCGCGTGTGCTTGCCGGTCTGCAGGCAATGAAAGATGACTTGGCCAACGCGGGTGCCGGACCAAACTTTGACTTCTTTATCCTCAGCGATTCAACCGACCCCGATGTCTGGCTCGAAGAAGAACTCGCGTGGTCTCGCCTGAGCGGAGGAAACGATCTGGAGCAATCCCAAGTCTTTTACCGCCACCGCCCGCGTAATTTTGCCCGCAAGGCCGGGAATCTGCACGACTTCTGCGAGCGTTGGGGGCTCGGTTATCGGTACATGATCGTGCTCGACGCCGACAGCATCGTGCCGGCGTCGACTTTGATCGAAATGGTCGGCCGGATGGAGGATGATCCGACGATCGGGCTGCTGCAAACTCCGCCGCGACCGATCGGTGGGACTTCGCTGTTTGCGCGGGCTCAGCAGTTTTCGGCGGCCGTCTACGGACCGATCTTCACGCGGGGATATCGACTCTTCTGCGGCGACGACGGCAACTACTGGGGGCATAACGCGATCATTCGTATCGCGCCCTTCATTCAACATGCCGGACTGCCCGAACTCCCGGGCGAAGCCCCGCTGGGCGGTCAGATTCTCAGCCACGACTTTGTCGAAGCGGCCCTGTTACGACGGGCCGGGTGGAAGGTCGTTCTCGCCGACGACCTCGTCAACAGCTTTGAAGAACTTCCCAACACAACGCTCAGCTACGCTCAGCGTGACCAGCGGTGGTGTCAGGGGAATCTGCAGCACCTGAATTTCCTCCTGCGGTGCCCGTTGACGCCGATCAGCCGATGGCATCTGTTCTCGGGCGCGGTCGCGTTTCTGACGTCACCGATGTGGCTTTGCTTTTTAGTTGCGGGGATGGCCGCTTCGGTGTGGCTTTCGACGGACGCCGGTCAGGAATTGTCGACGCCGGTGCTGGGCATCCCCGGGGCAGTGCAAGCTTTGCTGTTGTTCCTGTCGATCTTCGCGATGCTGATCGTTCCGAAGTTTCTGGGTGGGCTGGACGTCATCCGTTCGGGTCGGGCGCAGCAGTTCGGCGGGGCGACCCGATTATGGGCGGGCGTGATGATCGAGACGCTCCACTCGATCTTCGTGGCTCCGATCATGATGGCGTTTCACAGTTCGTTCGTGGCGCTCACCCTGCTCGGCAAACGCGTCCAATGGAACGCCCAACAGCGCGGCGATCACAGCTTGTCGATTCGCGATGCGTTCTTTCTGCACCGTTGGCACACCGTGCTGGGGATCGCCGGGCTTTGGTTCGTCACCCTGTTTGTCCCGAACTCATTATTTTGGACCCTGCCGGTTCTCAGTCCGCTCGCCCTATCGATTCCGCTTTCCATGATTGTCAGTCATGTCGGATTCGGCGTGTGGCTTCGGAATCGAGGCTTACTGACGATTCCCGAAGAGCAGCAGCCGCAAGCGATCCTGCGAGACCAGCAGGCTCGCATCGAGCATTCGCTCAAAAATCAAAGGGGCGTCGACCGGGCGGAGATTTTCCGACTGCTGTTGACCGACCCGAACTTCCACCGGCTGCACTGCAGCGTCCTCGAAGCGACTCGCGGAGGGATGACAGTCTCCTCCGATCGTCGCGAGGAATTAAGGGCACGCGCGATGGAGGTCGGGCCGGAGAGTCTCGATCCTGTCGACCGGCGCGACATTATCTGTGACGTCGACTTACTCAGAGAACTTCACATCGCCCATTGGGCCGACAGCTCATGGCGAAAGCACTTCGCGCAGAAGCAGATCGCGGAGATGAGCCGCCAGCCGTCATCGGTCGAATCAGAGCAGCCCGCTACTGCTCCTTTGACAGCTCTTTAATGCGAATGTTGCGGAATCGGTAGACCTGGCCGGTTTCGCCGTGGTGCTGCAGTCCGATGTGCCCTTCGGAGTCCATCGCGTCCCGCACGTCTGACGTTTGTTCTCCATTGATGAAGATCTGCAGGTGATCTCCCTCGGCAACAATCTTGTATTTGATCCACTCGCCGAGCGGAGCCTGAACCAGTTTCTTGCCCGGATTTTTCTTCTTGTCGGGATAAATCCAGCCCCGACGTCCCTCATCGTAGAAGCCGCCGGTCCACGCTCGGGGCTTCGGATCGCATTCCGCCTGATAGCCGTAAACCTTCCCCGGCTTCTTCTGGGCGCGGAACATGATGCCCGAATTGCTCTTGCCATTCTCCGGCAGCAGGATTTCGGCGTGGAGTTCGAAATCGCTAAAGCGTTCGTCAGTGATCAGGAAGAACTTCTTCGCGGCTCGCAGCGCGATCACACCGTCTTCCACCCATGCCTCGCCATGCTCGTAAGGGTTAGACCAGCCTTCGAGGTCTTCGCCGTTGAATAGTTCTCGGAAACCTTCGTCGGCCAACGAAGGAACGGCGGCTGTCATGAGAACGACAGCGAATAGTGGCATCGCGCGGCGCATCGGAACCCTCATCGCTTCAGTGCAAGAACAGGCGTCGACAGCTCGTCCACGCCGGGTCATCCAGTTTGCCCGCCGAGATCGACGGCTGTAAAGCGTTCCTGAAGCCTTGAGCACCGGCAGATCGATACTTGATTCCCGCTGAGACGACCTTCCCTCGCGAAGCGGAGCCCTGATCGAGGACGAATGTCGGGAAATTTTTCAGTTTTTTCGCGGGATCGCAGGCTGAAATCCGAGCTGAAAGTCGCAATCGCAAACGGAATTCGCGCGCCGCGGACGGCTGGGATGGGTATTTCCGACAATTGATTTGACCAATCTACAGGTCAAAACCCTACGTTTTTGGCTAATCAGACGCCGTGGTTGAGACTCTGGGCAATTTGCGGCGACCTATCTGGTCAGGTGAGGTCTGTCTGTTAGGCAGAAGATGTTTGCAACGGTCGGTTCGGTGATAACGGGTAGCGCTGTCGTCCGATCCTTCGAGGTAGACCGCTTTGTGCAGCCTTTCACCCTGCGTTGCGGTCTGCAGTTACCCCAGCAGTCGCCGCTAGTCGGAGCTGTAACCGCAGAGGACGCGGGGGGACCGCCGGACGTGTGCTCGCACGAATGGCGGTAAGGACACCCAACCAATTGGTGCGTTGTTCAGGAGTTAACAATGCGGACGATGCTACGGAAAAGCACGATTTGGGGCACCGGCATTCGGATGCTCTGCGTCGGCGGTCTTGGACTGGCTTTCGCTGGTTCGGCCAATGCCGGCTTGATGGACATCTTCGGCGCCTGCGATAAAGGCTGCGGCGAAGACATTTGCTGTGAGTCGGTCTGCGAAGACTCGCTCTGCAGCGAAGACCTCTGTTGCGAAGACATCGGATGTGGCGCTGAGTGCGGGGATTGCGATTGGTGCGACCTCGGCGAGCCCTACACCCTGATGGACGCGCTCTGCGACTGCCCGGACCAGGCTCCGTTCCAGGTCTACGGCTGGACTCAGTGGGGTTACACGAGCAACAGCACGGGTAACTTCAACGATTACACGGATCGCTTCCAGAACAACCAGTCTTACCTCGTCGTCGAACGAGTGGCTGATGGTTCTTGCGGACTCGATATCGGTGGTCGTGCCGACATCGTTTACGGTACCGATGCCCCGGACACCCAGGCCTTCGGTAACAACCCGGGCGTCTTCGACAACACGGCGAGCCTGCAGTTCGGCGAAGCCTACGGCTGGGCCTTCCCGCAGCTCTACGCCGAAGCGGCTTACGGTGACTTCTCGGTCATCGGCGGTCACTTCTACACCCTCGTCGGTTACGAAGTCGTGACCGCCCCGGACAACTTCTTCTACAGCCACGCCTTCACGCAGTACAACAGCGAGCCTTTCACCCACACGGGTGTCCTCGGTACGTACAGCGGCATGGATGACGTGGAACTGTACGGTGGTTGGGTCCTGGGTTGGGACACCGGTTTCGACCAGTTCGACGACGGTAACGGCTTCCTCGGTGGAGCCAGCGTTTCGGTCACCGACGACGCTACGGTCACCTACATCCTGTTCGCTGGCGACAGCGGCTTCCGGGGTGCGGGTTACAACCACAGCATCGTGGCCGACGTTGCTCTGACTGATAACCTGAACTACGTCTTCCAGTCGGACTTCGTCTCTCTTGACGGCGACGACGGCGAAGAATACGGCGTCAACCAGTATCTCTTCTACACGATCAATGACTGCCTGGCAGTCGGTGGTCGTGCAGAGTGGTGGCACACCGACAATGGTGGCGCCTTCGATGCCTACAACTACACCTTCGGTGCGAACATTCGCCCGCAGGCTAACGTGGTTGTTCGTCCGGAAATTCGCTACCAGAACGCTTCTGACATCAACGAAGCAGAAGCCTTCCTCGGCGGCGATTTCGACAGCTTCATCTTCGGTACCGACGTCATCCTGACCTTCTAGGTCAAGCTGACTGACAACCGAGAAATGATTCCCGCCGCCCGGCGTTGTCGGGCGGCGGTTTTTTTATGCGCTGCCTCGAAGCACCGATCAAGAGCCGCCTGCTTAATTGATTGGCAGTCCTTCGCGCGCAACGTAGGCAGCAGAGCGACAAAGTGCTGGTCGCCGCATTTCGCCCGGTCGATCGCAACTCGCCGATTTCAAAGATTACCAGCAAACTCGCAGGGCGATTTCGTGCATATTTTACAACGTTTTGCGAAATGCGAGGCAAAATCGAACGTTGCCTCGCCGACGCTGCCTTCGATTCGGGCACACAAGTTGCGTTTTCGGGCGAACTGGAAACACCGATTCGCTTGATCGCCCCGGTTGCGGTGCGGGCTGGCCCCCAAGGCGTATTGCGCCTTGCGGATTCGCTCGGCTGCGGCGGGCCTCAATGCGGGGGCGGTCCGTCATTCTCCGAATGCAGAGTGGGAACTGATGAGTCTGGCAACTGGGAATACAACTTTACACTTGAGGGGAACTGGAATGAGTTTGCGTTGGACAGCGCTCGTCCCGCTGTTAGTGGGACTAGTCATCGTGGGCGGGTTTGCGACCCACCCGGCTTATGCACAGGAAGAAGAGGCCGGTTCGGTCGCCGAAGCCGTGGAAGAAGCTGGCTCGGCTGTGGAGTCGGCCTTGGCCGCACCCGAAGAGGAAGAGGGCTTCATACCTGAAGGCGAAGAGATCGCGGCCTACGCGATCGACAACTTGACGATGTTTATCTGTGCGGTCCTGGTCCTGTTCATGCAGGCGGGCTTTGCGATGGTCGAAGCCGGGTTCAGCCCGGCCAAGCACACGGTGAACATTCTGTTTAAGAACGCCCTCGACATCTGCGTCGGCGTGCTGCTGTACTTCTTCGTTGGATACAATCTGATGTATCCGGGAACGATGGGCGAAGACTGGAACGGCTACATTGCCGTGCCTTCCATCGCGACGTCGATTACGACCGAAGGTGCTGCGGACTACCTCCCAACCGGATCAGTCGACTGGCTGTTCCAGGTTGCTTTCGCCGCGACAGCCGCCACGATCGTTTCCGGTGCCGTCGCCGGCCGGATGAAATTCGGTTCGTACTTGATCTACAGTGCTTTGCTGACCGGCCTGATCTATCCGATCAGCGGTAGCTGGAAGTGGGGCCTGGGCTGGCTCGATGCCATGGGCTTTTATGACTTCGCCGGTTCCTGCATCGTTCACGCGGTCGGCGGCTTCGCCGGCTTGGCCGGTGCGATTGTGCTCGGCCCCCGTCTCGGGCGTTACAGCGCCGACGGCAAGCCGATCGCCATTCCGGGTCACAGTCTTCCGCTGGCGACTCTCGGTGTGTTCATTCTGCTGATCGGTTGGTTCGGCTTTAACCCCGGCTCGGTCCTTGCCATGTATGGCAAGTCATCGACGGAACTTGTCATGCTAGTCGCCGTCAATACGCTCCTCGGAGCCGCAGCCGGTGGTGTCGTTTCGACGTTCATCGCCTGGGGACTGTTCGGCAAGCCGGACCTCTCGATGGCTCTTAACGGTATCCTCGGTGGTCTGGTTGGCGTCACGGCGAACTGTGACGGCGTGAGCAATCTCGTTGCGATCATCATCGGAGCCGTTGCTGGTGCTCTGGTTGTCGCCGGTGTGCTGATGCTCGACAAGCTGAAGATCGACGATCCCGTCGGTGCGTGGCCGGTCCACGGGCTGTGCGGCATCTGGGGTTGCCTCGCGATCGGCATCTTCCCGACCACCTACGATGAAGGGGTCGGAACGATTGGCGCTCAGCTCACCGGTATCGTTGCCTATTGCGGCTGGGCCTTCGTCACGATGCTGATCCTGTTCAGTATCTTGAAAGCCATCGGATTCCTCCGCGTCACCGCGGAAGAAGAAGAGAAGGGCCTCGACATCAGCGAGCACGGCATGACCGCCTACGCCAGCTGATCGAACGACGAACACTGCTCTCGGCACGGAAGTCGGCTTAGAGCAGCACGAACGAAACCGAGTCGCGACAACGGATAGTCGCGGCTCGGTTTTTTATTTAGCGAGAAGCGAGAAGCGAGAAGCGAGAAGCGAGAAGCGAGAAGCGAGAAGCGAGAAGCGAGAAGCGAGAAGCGAGAAGCGAGAAGCGAGAAGCGAGAAGAGAGAAGCGAGAAGCGAGAAGCGAGAAGCGAGAAGCGAGAAGCGAGAAGCGAGAAGCAGCCATGACGCTGGGGCGTCATGGCTGCTTCTTTATTGCTAGAGACTCATAAACGATGACGTTACTCGGTCTCGTCGTTTTTAGACTCGTCTTCGGGCTTGATTGGTTCTACCGGAGCCGAGCGTTGGACGAAGTTCTGCAGGATGCCCTTATAGCCTTGCAGGGCCTGGGCAGCCTGCGGACCGAGGTCCGCTTCGAGTTCTTCGATCATGTCGAGGGCTTGAACGGCATCCTTGCGAATGTCCTGCACGTCGAGCCGGCCCGACATCAATCCGCCGACGCGATCGCGAAACATCGAACTGACTTTCGGATCGGCGAGCAGCGGGAACTGCTGTTGCAGTCCCTCCATTGTGTCAGCCGAGACACCGCCGCTTTGTAGCTGCCCCAGAATGTCGTTCAGATTCTGCTGCGCGGGCAACGTGCCTTGGCCCAATCCGAGAGCGCCAGCGACTCCACCAGCTTTGTTGGCGGTCGCATCTTGCTTCGGCGGAGCGGGAACGACCGTCGCGACGGGTTCCTGCGGTCTATTGTCGCCGAGATAAATCTCCGCCACCTTGGTGCGTTTGAGCGTCACGTCGCCGAGCACATCACTCGCGAGGACTAGGTTCTGGTCATCCAGCGACTTGACGTGGCCTGACAGCGTGTCGCCGTTCTCCAGTCGAATCGTGTCGGCCAATCCGATCGTAGCCGTCAATGAAGACGCCGCGATTCCGAAGGCGAGCGCGGGAAGCGCCGCCATGCTCTGCTTCAACAACATATTACCCCTCCTGATGAAACGACCGCGCCGGGCGAATGACTCGGCGACGGCAGAATGAACATGGCCCGCGGGAGAACATCTCCCTTGATAGGAACGCCGTTTCGCGGCGGTTCGTTGGGCTATTCGTACATCAGCGAAGGTTATTAGCGCAATCTTCGCGGACCCACGGGGTGTGACCCGTGGGCTTGGGGGGGGATTCACCCGATGGCGCAGGCGAATTCTCGTAAGTTGGCCGTGACGACCGGCTGCGGGCAGGACCAGACGAGAAAGAACATCGCCTCGCGGACCGCGCGCTCAGCCGGATGGCCTTTCACAAAGCCCGCCCCTTTCGAGGCCGCCAGCAATGCCTGTGAGGACCGCAGTGCGAGCGAGTTCGCCTGTTTGCGAATCGATTCGGACGAGAGTTCGCGTCCCTCGAATTCCGTTATGCCGGTCGCGAGCGCCTCTAGCTCGGCATCACGCTGCGACAACTCCTTTCGCAGGGGCCTGAGGACTTCGTGCAGATCGTTCCGCTTGGCCGCCTCTGCTTCCAAAAAGTCGATGGAACCGGCCGCCGCACCGAGCGCGAGGGCAGAGGTCGTTAGCGACCCGGTCCCGCCGGAGCCGACCGATTTCATGACGGCTTCAATGGGGCCTGCGACCAAGTGATCTCGCGGAGTGACGACGTTGTCGAGTTCGACCGCACCGGTCTTCGACTCATTCAGCGCGAGCATCGGCGGCGGTTCTTTGAGCGACACGCCGGCGTCCGATGTGTCAACCAGTGTTAGTAGCTGTCGTCCGTCCGCAAGCGTGCCGCCGCACAGGATCACGTCGGCATGGGCCGCCGCGGTCACCCAGGGCAGGGTGCCGCCGAGGCGATAGCCCTCGCCGTCCTCGACCGCCTCAACCGCCGGCTGCTTGAGATGCTGCCGCGAAGTCGTGAGGTGAGATATTCCGACCGTCGCGAAAACATCGTTCGCCGCCAGTCTTGGCAGGATGCCAGCTTTCAGGTCGGCGTTCTCGCTGGCAGCAATCCGGCTGATCGCCGCTTGCCGCTGTGTGAAGACGAACGTTGACGTCAGGCACGCCGAGGCGAGCTGGCGATAACCGCCAATGATCTCGGCACCTTCGATTCCGCTTCCGCCGTACTCGCTCGGGATGCCCCAGCCGGTGACGGCGTATTCGTGCATCAGCGCAAGCTGGGCTGTGACGTTCGGCTCCCCCGATTCTCCCTGCGAGCTCTGGCGACGCATCGCGCTGATGAGGCGGTCAAAACCGGCCGCGTTACGAAAGAGTTCGGGGACTTCTGGATCGACAGGCATGACGGCCTCGCATTCGAGTTCTTCGGGCGTCGAAATTGTAGGGAGTGATTGCGACGGGGGGGGCGCGCTCCCTGTCGGTCGCGGCTAGCCAGTTCAGAGCGATTCGAGGAACTCGGTCATTTCGCCGAGCGCGTGGGCATCGCCGGTGCGGCGGGCGACTTCGATACCGGCGCGAAGTATTTCGGCGGCGTCATCGACTTCCCCGTCGCCGGCCAAGGCCTGCCCTTTTTGGAAGTAGGCCGGGACGTAATCGGGGTGCTCCTTGATGACACGGTCAAAGCCCGCCAGGGCCGCGGGCAGGTCTCCTTCCGACTCGCATTCCTTGGCATACGCATACTTCGCAAACGGATCGGTCGGGTCTTCGGCAATCATCTGTTCCAGTTGAACGCGGCGTGACATGGTAGTCCCTTGGGTCTCGAAGAATTGATCGGTCCGCCCGTCAGAAACCGGGAATAACCCGCCTTCAGGGCGACCGATCACAGGCTGGGCAATTTATGCGTGCAGGCCTCGACCTTTTCAAGGGCCGATTGACGAAGGGCCGATGCTAGCCTTTGTGGAGAAGTGAAGGATCGCTCTCCGTTCGGCAGCAGGGAGTGTGCCATTCCGTGAGGACGGATCGAGTCTTATCCGGAAGCTTCCAACGCATGACGCAACCTATCTACAAACTATTCCTCGTCGCCCTCGTCGCAGCCGCAGTGCAATGCGGTGATGTCCGGGCCGATGACCCTCGCGAAACCCCGCTCGTTCGCGCTGTGAAGCGCGTCAAGTCGGCGGTCGTCAACATTCATAGTGAAAAGACGACCTACGACGACGGCTCGGTGTTCGCCCCCCGCAAAGGGCGGAAGGTCAACGGCATGGGCACCGGGATCATCATCGATCCCCGTGGCTATATCGTGACGAATCATCACGTCGTCAGCGGTGTCGACGTGCTGACGGCGACGCTCGAAGACGCCAGCACCTTTGACGCCACCACCGTCTCGGTCGATGCCGAGCACGATCTGGCGATCATCAAAATCGAGTCGAAGACGCCGCTGCCGGTGATGCCAATGGGCACCAGCAGCGACATCATGCTCGGCGAAACGGTGATTGCCGTCGGAAATGCCTTCGGCTACGAACACACCGTGACGGCCGGCATTGTCAGCCAGTTGCATCGCGACGTCGAGGTCAATGAGACCCAGTCGTACCGCAACCTGATCCAGACCGACGCCAGCATCAACCCCGGTAACAGCGGCGGCCCGCTGCTCAACCTCGCCGGTGAGGTCGTGGGTATCAACGTCGCCATCAGGGCCGGGGCTCAGCGGATCGGCTTCGCGATTCCGATCGACGACGCCCGCATGGTGATCCGAGATTTGATGAGCACCGAACGACTCGAAGGCACGATGCACGGACTGCTCGCCAAAGACTACAAACGTGGCGGCGACCGCAAGCTGATCGTGACACGCCCCGAGCCGGGTTCACCGGCGGCCAAAGCCGGTTTTAAGAAGGGCGATATCGTCAAGCGGGCCGGCGAAGTCACTGTGGTCGACGGCGTCGACTTTGAAAGAGCACTGATCGGACGCGACGATGTCGAGCCGATCGAAATTCTGGTCGAACGCGACGGCAAAGACGAACGCCTCAAACTCGCCCTGAGGCGTCGCAGCTACGCGGGTCAACTCGCCACCGCGGTCGTCGAAAAGACTGCTGCCGACAAAGACGGCCGAAGCTGGTCGGTACTCGGACTGAAACTGGCTTCGGTCGACCCCGAGGTCGTCACCGGGACCCGTTACCGCGGCGGGTTGAAAGTCGCCGAAGTCCGTGCGGGCAGCCCCGCCGCGAAGAACGGCATTCGACCGGGCGACGTCCTCGTCGGACTGCACGTGTGGGAGACGATCAACGCCGAAAACGTGTCCTACGTGCTAACCCACCCGCGGATTACGAATTTCAATCCCTTGAAATTCTACATCGTCCGTGGCCGCGAAACGCTGTACGGCCACCTCAAGCTCAATCGCGGAGAAGATAAGGTCGCTTCGGCGAACTGATCCGCTGAGTGTGTGGAATTAAACGGAGAAACCCGGCGAGAAGCCGGGTTTCTCTTTTATGGTCGATGCTCCAAAGCACGCCGGATGCAACGAGCCGTCGCGTGTGATCCCGGTACCGGGCGGGCATCATCGGTTGCGATCAAAGCTCGTTCTGCGCGTCGAGCATTCTTCGAGACTCCGCCATCGCGGCTTGCCAGTCGCCCGCCTCTGCCGTCTCAACGATCGAATTCAGCCAAGCGGCTTCCCTCTTTGTAATCGAGCCTTCGTTCAAGTCGGACTCAATGGTGCCCTGTACGGTCTCGAGTTGGTTCTCCGCCTTGAGGTCACAAATCGTGTGCAGTCCCCGCGCGATCTCATAAGCCCGGGGACCGAATTCGGGATAGCCGCAGCCGGCAATCGCCGACGTTGCGAACACGGCGGCGCAGAGGAAAGCCGCCGAGCGAGGGTGACCGTTTGTCATTAAAAGACGCCTCCGACCTCGCCTTCGCCGATGCTCGATAATTCGGCAAACAATCGCAGGCTAATATTCTCGCTGATGAACTGCACCGATCCGTCACCCATGCAGACTTGGCCGCCACCGGTATGTTCGGAAAACATCTGACCGACATGTAGCGTCGGGAAATTAATCGGGTGAATGATCGGATTGCCGAAGGAGTCGACCTCAGCCCCGGAAGGACCGGCGTGCACGAGGACCAATGTTGCGGCTCCGTCGGAATCGTTTTCCGTGGCATCGACGAAGGGCGTCGTCCCGGCGCCCGGCGGCACGCCGACCCACGTCTTGTCACTGAGCTTTGATGAGTGCTCGCCGAGGAAAATGGTGTTTGACGTGCCGTCGGTCACATCTCGCATCCGCGTTTTGGAGTTCCGATAAAACGGGCCGTCGGCGACGCGTGAGACGTCGCCCGCCGAATTGATCGACTCGACCCGCGCCCCAGGATCGCCGGGATTGAGTGAGGCACCGGGGTCAAAGGCGATCGCCCCCGGCCTGAAAACATTCGTGGAAGCCGCGGCTCCGCAGCCGCCCCAACATGATTCCTGACCGTGACTGGCGACGTAATGGCTGCGACCGACTTCGATGGTCGATCCACCGATCGACAGGTCGACCCGCGGATCGCCTTCGGAAGCCCGAAGCTCTTCGATCCGGAAGGACGCATCGCCGCCGGAGGAACTGGGGCAAAGGAACACGGGGAGCCGCGTTCGGATTGCAGCGGCGTTCGCCGGATCCCACATGTTCCGATCGAAGTCGAGATTGGCCGTGACCGTCGATTGCTCGAGGTAGGGAAGCAGCATCGCCCCCCAACCCCATCCGGGGCCGGTGTTGAAGGTCGAGGTGTCGCCGGCGAGGAAGCCCGGAGCCGACCCGCCGCCGATTGACGCGTAATCGTCCCAAGTCACGTAGCCGGAGGGGAATACGGAGTGCGCCCCGTGGTAATTGTGTAGGGCGAGCCCCAATTGCTTCAGATTATTCTTGCACTGGCTTCGCCGCGCGGCTTCGCGAGCCTGCTGCACGGCGGGCAGTAGAAGGGCGATCAGAATCGCAATGATTGCGATCACAACCAGAAGCTCGATCAGTGTGAATGCCCGACGCACGGGAGACCCCTTTAATACGTTTTGATGGATCAAAACCTTTGTTTGGTTTACCCTCAACTACGGCAAAGGTCAACAGAAAATCGCCTCATTTTGAGGCGATTCGTTTCAGCCAAGCGAATGCCTTCGGCTCAGCCCACGAGAGCGCGGAGATGCGCGATGTAACTCTCGCCAAGCCGCTGCAAGTGATAGCCGCCTTCGAGCAGACTGACGATGCGTCCGTTGCAATGCCCGCCGGCTGCATCGGCAACGATTCTAGTCAGTTCCGCGAAGTCCTCTGTCGTCAGGCCGAGCGAACCGATCGGATCGTCCCGGTGCGCATCGAAGCCCGCGCTGATCAAAATGAGATCGGGTTGGCCCGCGTCGATCGCTCTTTCGATGACCTGCTCAAACTCGGACCGATATCTCTCCCGCGAGATGCCGAAGGGGAGCGGAACGTTTAGTGTGGTCCCCAATCCGCGGCCGGTGCCTGTTTCGTCGAAGTCTCCGGTACCGGGATAGAACGGCGAGCGGTGCAGCGAGGTGAACACGACGCCGGGGTCTGCATAGAAAATCTCTTGCGTCCCGTTGCCGTGATGGACATCCCAATCGACGATCAGCACTCGTTGGCAGCCTCGGGTTCGAACCGCATGCCGCGCGGCGACGGCGGCCGTGTTGAACAGGCAGAAACCCATTGCAGCCGCAGGCCTGGCGTGATGCCCGGGGGGCCGGACGGCGCAAGCGGCGCGGCGCATCGGGCCATCAAGGACACAATCGACCGCGGCGATGGCGGAACCGGCGGCGAGACAGGCCACGTCGAACGAATCGCCGCTCATGACGGTGTCGGGATCGAGCCGGCCCCCGCCTTCGGCTGCGACCGTCCGGATGGCTTCAACGTAATCTCGATCGTGCACGGCGCTGAGTTCGTCGACCGTCGCGTGGCGAAGGGGCTCTGGGACGAGCGTGATGTCAGTCGCCGGATCGCTGACGGAGCGTGTCTCGTCGCTTGGCGTCCGGATCAATCCGGCCGCTGCGATCGCCTGTTCGATCGCGGCGATACGGTCAGGCTGTTCGACGTGAGGTTCGGTGCGATGTCGGCGGAAATCGTCCCCGCCGAAGTAGGCGATGCGGCGGCGGGCGGGCGGGGGCTGCCTCATCGACTGCGGCATCGGGTGCTCACTGATCAGATTGAAATTAGTGACAATGTGATTGGTTCAAGTCGATATTGGTCGCGATTGCTCGCCGGTCGTCGCCGTAAGTCGGCGGGTCACTGGCGGCATTGCCGAAGGAACTGGCACGACTCTTTTGATCGGACCGCCCCCCATCGGGTTCGGTGATCTGGCCGGGCAAGCGAAAGTCGTCGGTTGACAGCCTGTTTTACTCGACGATAGCCTCATCCATCATACATCTTGTGTCCTAACACCAAGTGGTTCTGCGCCGCCGTTCGAATGTTGGGGCGTTGCGTTGAAATTCGTAATGACTCTGGCGGATTTGGGCGGTGATGTCGCTGTTGCATTTTAGTCGCGGGGCGAATCGGGCGTCGGGGGGCGGTCGTTCGGCTGCGTTGCCGGTCTCGGATCAATTTCTCAGGACGTGCACCCGGTGATTTTTCAGCGACTGCAGCAAACCTGCAGGTATCGTCCACAACTTCGGACGATTCTGTCGGGAATCCTCTTTTCGGCCTGTCTGGTCGGGTCCGCTGCTGCGCAGCAGTCGTTGCAGAACAATCCCAAATTCCGCCCTGAAAAACCGGCCCCCGAAGCGATCGGCTTGTACAAACCGATCGATCTCTCCCGCAGAGAAGAACTGCCCAACGACCTGGCCGACCAATTGCGGGGCAAAACTCCGGTCGAACAGGTCGACCAGATGTACAAGTGGCTGCGACGCAAGGGCTACAGCCTCAAGATCAACAATACGAATCTCAACAACGCGGCAGATCGCGAGATACTCAAGCTGTGGGCGATCTGGCGGGCCGCCTCACTCACGGCCCAGAAAGAGCCCGAAGAGATTCGCGATCAGGCCGACGACCTCAGAAACGAACTCAAGCGGGCCGGGTCGACCTTACCCGCAGGACCAGGCCAACAGAAATTTCGCCAGGGTTTGTTCGATCTGCTCATCCCCGAACTCGCCGCTGTCATGGACAATTCTATGGCCGTCAGGCTGCAAGCGGCGCTGACGCTCGGCCAGATGGACCTCAAGAGGCCCGGGACCGGCCTACCGGTCACCCCGCCGATCACGTACTCGAAGGCGGCGCTACCGCTGATCGACGTGATTGAGGACCCAAAGCAGCTTGAACCCGTCAAAGTCGTGGCGACGCGAATGATCGATCGGCTCTTCACCCACGCGGCCACGTTACCGGCCGCCGAAAAACTTGCGGCGGCTGATGCACTTACGGCAGAACTGGCCAAGCCGAACACTTACTTCTGGTATCAGATGGTATTGGCGGATGCCCTCGCTTCGCTCGACCTGAAGTACAACCGCGATCGCAAACCGGTCGTGCATGACGCATTGGTCAAGGTCGTGGGCGACAATAAACGATACTTCGCGGTTCGCACCGAGGCGGCCAAAGCCCTGACGCGCATCCCGCTCCCCGCGGAGGCCGACCCGCAGGCCATCGCTCGCCTGATTCATGATTTAATGAAAGAACTCGTGAACGCTTATCAGGCGAATCCGAACAATCCCCTCTGGAAGCCGCTGATCGTCAAGATGGACCAAGTGTTCCACGCGGTCGATGAAATCGAGTCCGACGACCTGCCGGTTGATTCGCTGCTCGCTTCGCGTGATGCCGCGATCGCGACGCTCGGCAAAGTATTCGAACCCGTCTTTGTCTTTGTTCTGACGGATGGAAACAATGGCCAACGGCTCCCGCAAAATCTTGTGGATGCCGTAAACGAAGATGTGCTCGGCGGATCAGGCAATCCGGTCACCTCGCAGCCGTAAGTCGCGTCCGAAGTTCGACTTGGCGTCGGCGGCCGATTCTGTTACCGACCCCCTCTCCACTCATTCCTATCGCCTTTCGGCGTGACGACAGCGTCCTTACATCGGACGGTTTCGACCTGTCTGCAAGTCTCCCTTCCCACTGCCATTGGCCGACACGGTTACTCCGTGCGTGATCCTGCGAAGAATTTAGTATCGCGTCTGCTCGCGGCAATATTGCCTGCGCTGCTATCCGTCTGTGCCGGCTGTCAGAACGTGACAACGTTTCCGCCGAAGTCGTTCCATCAGGCATTCCGCCCGGCTGAAACGTTGCCAGAGCAGGACGACCCAACGACAGAACAGGCCGAATCGACGGCCAAGCCGGGCGATCATTCAGACTCGCTCGAAGCCGTTGATTCCGAACTCGTCGACGCAATCTCGAAGTCAGAGTGGCGAAACCGATCGCTCCTGGATCACCCCCCGATCGACGACGGCCCCAACTATGTGTGGATCGTGAGCGACCCATCGCCACGCGGCGCGGGTGTCGCGCGTCCGTCGGATCACGATCTGTTCTCACTGGCATCGCACTCAGGACCGGCTCAAGCAGCCGCGGCGGTGCGACTGGCCCGCCGATTTTCGGCTCTGGAATCAGATTCGAAATCGGACCCGACGTTTGATGGAGATCGTACGGAAGAACTGGTGGCCGCACTTAAACGAATTGTGTTCGAGGCCCAGCCGATCGACTCAAAAGGAATACTCCCCGGCCCGCCCGAAGACCTCAGTCCGAGGCCGCCTTTCAATAATCCTGATGACTCGCTGGATCAAATTCCGCTGCGGGCCGCGGCGGCTGAGTCGTGGTGCGTGCTGCTCGCCGCGTCGGGTTCACCGCGTCAAACTCTGCAACCGGCGGCTCGGGCGCTAACCGACGATTCATTGCCTGCAGAGGTGCGGGCCGCGTTACTGCGAATGCTGAGTCACGAGATTCGACCCGAACGCATCCGCGCCATCGATCAATTCCTGACGCTCGAGGCCGAAGAGGTCGCCGTCGAGCTTCGCCGCGCTGCGGTGGAAGCCTGTTGGATCGATGCGGTCCGCACGCGGGCCCGTCGCTCGCAGACCGATCAACCGAGTGCAGACATCTTTGAACCTCATGATTGGCCGGTCGGGTTGGAGCACGCCCGCTTCGACCCCGATCCGAAGGTCCGCATGTTGCTGGCGGAATGGGCCGTAGCCGCCGGGTCGCCCGAGACGGCTGACATTCTAAACGGCCAGTTGCGCGACCGGACCCACGAAGTTCGATCGCGAGCGATCGGACTGCTGGCGAAGCTCAACACACCACAAGCGCGTCGGCGGTTGAATTCGCTCGCGGGCGATGACACCGAGCCGCAGCAAGACGCAGCGGTGAGAGCGCTGGCCCATTTCGGCGCCACCGAATTGGTCCCATTTGCCGGCTCTTCGAAAATGCGAATCCGACGTTCGGTCGCTGAAGCTCTGAGTACGCTCTCTGATGATCCCGTCGCGGCTCGGCTGGCGACCGAATTGATCCTCGATCGGGATCACCGCGTGCAGTCGGCGACGGCCCATGCACTCTCGGAGTGGCCCGCCGAGGCCGCCGTCCCGGTGCTCCTTCGAGGACTCTCCTCACCGCTGCTCAAAACACGTCGGCAGTGCCTGGCGACGCTCCGCGAAAAAACGGGCTGCCGCGATGGCTTTCCGCTCGAAGGCACGCTCGAAGAGCGGGAAGAGGCGGTCGAACGACTCGCGAGGTCACACGGGTGGGTCACCTCGGCCTTCGAATTAGCAGTCCTTTCGAGGCCGAACGCATCAGCGGCGAACAGACCCGATGTCGATCCGGCGGCGTTGCAGCTCGCCCGCATTGCTTGTGATCTTGACGGCGATCTGGTCGCGAAGCGAACGGCGAGGCAGGATCTGCTCGCCATCGGTCCGACCGCGACAGTGGCGGTCGAGCACCTCCTCACGACCGGCGACTCGGACATCAACCGGACCGACGCAATTGAGATTCTTGCCGAAGTCGATCCGGTCTACGCTGCGTTGCAAGCATTGGGTTCTTCGGACGTTCTAATCCGCCGAGCGGCCATGATTCGTCTCGCGCGATCGGCCGCCGGGAGATCACTCACGCCGACCGCCGCGGGACTACTCTCTGAGCATCTGCAGTCCGAACCGGATGCCGAAGTTTGGCGCGCAGCGATGCTGGCGATCTCACAGGAGGCGTCCCCCGAGGCCGAACAGATTGTGCTGATTGCAGCCGGGCATCGCTGGCACGATGTCCGACGGATGAGCTGCGACTATGCCGTCCGCCATCGCCGCCCTCATTTCGCACGATGGCTGATGCCGTTGCTGGCGGATTCGGATGCAACCGTCCGAAGCTCGGCGGCCCGCGCGTCCGGCATGTGCGGAAATCCGATCTTGATCGAAGGCACGGCCGGGGCGGCCGGTTGCGTCGATCTGCTCTCCGATCCCGACAGCCAGGTCCGACTTCAAGCCGCTGCCGCGCTCGCGCGGTTCGACGACCCGCGGGGCACAGCCGGGCTGCTGCGGGCTGCGCGGACCGGAACGAGTACGGCACGCATCGAAGCCATTTCGGTGATTGCGGAAGCCGAATCAGTTGGCGTTGTTCCGGAACTGATCCGAATTTGCTGGACCGAACGCGACCGCCAGGTGTTGAGCCATCTGCTCGATACCGTCGAATCGCTCGTACCGAAAGCGGAACACCCGACCGCCGCGCGGGCCGCCCGCAGCGATCACGAACGCCAGGCCGCATGGTCGGACTGGTTGCAGTCGCGAGCCTAGAGAAGGCCGCCACCATCGAGCGACTCGCGGGGCAGGACGCTCGACGTTGTTGCTCGGGCGTCTCAGAGGAATCGCCGTTCGGCCGCTCAATGCCGACGCTTCGATTCCCCGCAGACTACGAATTGCGTGGCAACCGGCTACACTGTTTGGTCATCGAATAAAACCGGGCGGCGTCGGCAGCGGAAGAGAGCCAGGGCCGGATGTCGCCTCAGTGAAAAGCCGACAGCATCGCCAACAGCAATGTCAGTCGGGCTTCAGCAGACAGGATCGCCTTATGCCGGACGGTCAGGAAGACTTTCGCCTCGAATGGCACGGTAACGCCGTGGTCATCATTCCGACCGGCGACGTCGAATCGATGCGGTGGGATTTGATCGAACAGGCCGCCGACGTCGTGATGGAGCCGCTCGCCGATCACGCGGTGCCGATGGTCGTGTTCGATTTGAGCGAGATCGACTACTTCGGCAGCGTGTTCCTCGCGCTGATGATCCGCTGCCACAAATTCGTCCGCAGCAAAGGCGGCGAAATGGTGCTGTGTGGAGCGACGCCCAAAGCCCGCGAACTGCTGCACGTCACCGCCCTGGACACGATTTGGGCGATCTACGACACCCGCGAAGAAGCCCTCGAAGCCGTCGGAGGTTGAGCACCCTGTTTTGGGCGCAGGGTTGAGAGTTGAGAGATGAGTGGCGAGAGTCTCGCTTAGGAAACCTCTCAACGCTCAACTCGAACCTCTCCATCGACATGGCCGTCGACAAATCCAAGCAGCCCGGCAGCGATCCAAAACGGACCTCTCAGTCGACTTCGCGTCCCGACGTCTCTGAAACGGACGTGATGCCGACCGAGCACGCCGAAGTGCTCGACGAGCGCGACGGATTGGTCGAAGAGCTCAAAGAGACGGCCGATAAACTCGACCGCGACGGAGCAACACGTGGCGACCTGAAGATCCTCAGCCGGGCGATGCGCGAGCTGCGATACGCGTTTAAGGTCTTTACGCCTTATCGCCGGCGCCGCAAAGTGACGGTCTTCGGCTCCGCCCGGACGCCCGAAGATACTCCGCTGTATGAGCACGTCGTTGAGTTCGGCCAAAAGATGGGTGGCCTCGGCTGGATGGTGCTGACGGGGGCCGGGCCCGGTGTGATGGAGGCCGCCAACGTGGGGGCGGGTCGCGGGATGTCGATGGGCGTCAACATCCTGTTGCCCTTCGAGCAGGAAGCCAATCAGGTGCTGCGCAACGATGACAAGCTGGTCCACCTGAAATATTTCTTCACGCGAAAATTGCTGTTCGTCAAAGAGGTACACGCCGCCGCGCTCTTTCCCGGCGGGTTCGGAACCCTCGACGAAGCGTTCGAAGTCTTAACGTTGGTGCAAACCGGCAAGCGCGACCTGATGCCGCTGGTCTTAATCGATGAGCCGGGCGGCTCGTACTGGAAGAACTGGAAGAAGTTCATCGAAGAGGAGCTCTTAAACACCGGCATGATTTCGCCGGAAGACATGGACCTGTTTAAAGTCACCGACGATATTGACGAAGCCTGCGGCGAAATCCTGAGCTTCTACTGCGTCTACAACAGCATGAGGTACGTGAAGGGAAAATTAGTCTTAAGACTGCATCTCGAGCCGTCTGACGAGTTGGTGGAACGTCTTAATGTCGAATTCGCCGACATCGTCGAACGTGGCCGGATTGAAAAAGTCGGGACGCACCCGCTCGAAGCCGATGATGCTCACCTTGCCGATCTCCCCCGGCTGCAGTTCCGCTTCAATCGCAAATACATCGGACGCCTCCGGCAAATGGTCGATGTGCTCAACGAGGAATTAGGTGCCTGTGCGCCCGAGTTGACGGTATAATTATTCACTTCAATCGAGCGGCACGTCACCGCGAACAGTTGCTTCCATCGGCTGTGAATCATGATTGTCGAGTATCCGTCTTTGGCCCCGATATTCGCGGGGATGCCGTCGATCACGTTCACCGAAATCGCGCGGCTGCGACTTGAAGCGATTTCGTTCTTTCTCGTGGTCTTTCTCGCCTGCGCGGGCGTGGTGATGGCGATCTGGAACGGCTTCCGAAAAGAAATCCCGACGCTGCCGCGGCTGAGTTATTTCAAAGCCGTCGGCCTCACGACAATTTGGGGCATGCTGTTTCTACTCGTGCTGACAATGATCAGCGGAGCGCGGGAATTAATGACCCCCGGTGCCTGGAAGCGTGACGGCTGGACGCACAAGCTGGCGACGCCCGATGAAGCGGAGGCTATGAAAACGCCGTTCGCTCAGGAACGTCGCGATGCGCTGCATCGCGTGCGCTCCGCCGTCCGCGAATTCGCCGCGACCAACGACGGCCGGCTGCCGACCGATGAAGACATCGACGCCATGGACGATGTCGACTGGACGATGCCGGGGGCGGGGTTGAGCCGGCTGATTGTGATTGGCGCGGAACTCGCCGCCGATGAGCCGACGCGGCTCTTGGTTGTCGAACCGGAAATCTATGACGAAAGGTTCGGAATTTCCGTCGACGGGAACATTCGAGAGGTCAGCGACGAGCCGATCTTCAAGGGGACTTCGCCGTGACCGACGCAGAAGCCCCGCAAATTCGCCCGCGACATAGGTGGTGGATCGCGGTCGGTCTAATTGTGCTCGGCCTGCTCGCCTGCGCCGGATTTGCATTCCCGCTTCAGATGGCCTTAATTTTGTCGTTCGGCTGGATTCTCTTTCTTCGCAGGACGCTTCCTGAAGTCGACTTCGACCTCGTTGGCGGAATCATCGCTGTCATCGCCTTGGCCGGGATCGTGGTCGGTGTGCATCTCACAGCACGTTGGCTTTCCAAAGCAACGCCTGATCAGAACGGGCGGCGGCGTACGGCTTGGCCGCTCGGCCGATCTCTCGCCGTTGTCGGTCTGGTCGTAATCATGTTCGCCTCCGGGACCGCGGCGACGGGCGTGGTGCATCAAACCGGCTGGCTGATATCAGCACCGGAGCCGCTGCTCGGTTACAACTCAATCCGTGAAAGCTCATACATATCCCAATCAAAAAACAACCTAAAGAACATCGTGCTAGGAATCTATAATTACGCCGACACGCACGATCAACAGCTTCCGCCGGGCGGACTTTATCACTCCGACGGACGTGGGCGACACGGTTGGGCGACACTGATTCTTCCGTATATTGATGAGCCGATTCTCTATGACCAACTGGACCTCTCGAAAGACTGGGACTCCGGCGAAAATCGAAGACTTCTGCAAGAATCGATAGGGACATATCGAACTCCACTGACATTCGGCCCGGCTGACGTCGCAGACTACTTCAGCCATTACGCGGCCAACGCGCGCGTGATGGGGGCCGACCGGCAATTAAGACTTCAAGAAATCACCGATGGCACAAGTAACACGTTGCTCATCGGGGAAGTCACGCAGAATCTGCAACCATGGGCGTCACCCCATAATTTTCGCGATCCGACACTCGGTCTCGGCACGCATCCGTGGGGTTTTGACGGGCCGTGGGAGCGAGACATCTGCCAATTCGCCATGGCCGACGGTTCGGCGCGGGAAATTAACGAGGACATCGACCCGGAAGTCCTCCGGCGGCTGGCTCTCCCGAACGACGGCGAAGAAGTCGGCGATTATTAAATGAGGCCCGGTTTCATGTCTCTTCGCCGCATCGTTCTTAGTCTCGTCGCGTTTACGGGATTACTTTTCGTTCTTAATTGTGCGGGCCTGAAGTTTCTCGTCGAGTTATGTTATTACCTGCCGTTCGGCTGGGTGTCGCATTTACGTCGCGAGCTTTCAGGCGGAACGAAAAGTATCGAGCTTGGATCAACTGTCTTTGCATTAATTCCTCCAATCTTATTTTCCTTAGTGGTCGCGATAATAATGCGATTGCGGGTTGCAAAAGATGGCCGGTTGCGAACGTTATTCGTTCCTGTTCTCGGGGGTGCGGTCTGTTTTTTGATTGCGGGCTGGGCGGTAACGGGAATTGCCGAACGCACTGCGCTGCTCGCATTTTCCTCCGAAGACTCCCTGGAGAATCGTTTTGAGCTATATCGACAGCGGATGTACTCGCAAGACAAATTAACGGCCATCGGGAAAGCGATTACTCGAAGCAACCGCCAATTGCCGCCCGGGGGCGTCTTCGACTCACAGGCCCGCGATCCGCGACCGTGGACGGTGCACGTTCTCCACGATTTGGCCGCCCCCCCGGTTTCTAGACGCGCGCGGCAAATCAGTGAAGACTTATTAAACGCGACGCGCCGGGATAACTTTCATAAGTTGAGCGACAAATTCCAGGAACAATCGCTGCCGGTTTATCGCATCGACAATTACGAACCCACGGGTGCCGCCGAGCCGTCTGTGATGCACTTTGCCGCGAATGCCCACTTCATGGGAGCTGATCGCTCCGTTTCGCTCCGGCCAGAAGATGCTCGCAGTGCGAATAAGTTGCTGGTCGGCGAGGTTCGGTCGAACTTTCAGCCGTGGCACTCCCAGCGAAACTTTCGCGACCCGCTGCTCGGCATTAATAGTCACACATGGGGCTTCGGCAGCCCCTGGCAGGATTTTGACAGCTCGCCCGGTTGTCAATTCCTAATGACCGACGGCTCGGTCCGCTTTATTAGTGAGGACATCGATCCGGACGTACTTCGGCAACTGTCGGTCTTTGGTAAAAGGTGGCAACCCTAAAGTGACCAAGCGGCCCTTTCACAATTCCAGCTTCTGCCAATCGTAACGTTCCCGCCATGCGGGGTCATCGCGTGCGTATTCCTGGAACGCGGTCGTGAGGGTCGCGAGGTCGGTTGTGAAGGCTTGGAAGTGATTGTCGAGGTTGTCGACCTGGTATTCGACGACGTATTGATTCGACTTGACGATGGCGGCTTGAAAATAGGTTCCGTCGCGGAGTTCGTAGATCACGAATGAGTCGGGATCGTTCTTCATCGAGCCGAGTGCCTCGGCGATTTGCTCATCGGTCGCATTACTAATGGCCCGCTCATCATTAATGATGAGTCGTGATCGCGGCATCGCAGCCAATCGCGGCGGGTCGATCACATCGGGAATTTGCGGATCGAACATGACGAGGTCGTGCTTCGCGGCCAATTCAATCAAGGCCGGGTAGATCTCTTCGAGGTGGGCGAATCGGATCGAGACCGAAACGAGGCGGGCATTCGCCGTCGGCCCGGCGGCCCAGGGGTAGTCGCCGATCGCCTCGGCGGGGCAGTCTTCCAGCGGCGGGTAGCGGGAGGTGAGTTCGCGAAAGAATGCCGCTACGCCGGGAAACCCTGGCGCAGCGGTCGGGTCGCCCTCGATGAGTCGCCCGAAGACGTCTTCGGCCTCAGCCGCGGTGAGTAGTCGATCGGAATACCAAAGGCTGACATCGTAATTCATGCCGGCTCGCTCACGTTGCTGACTCGTTGCGGTCGTTCATCGCGATTTATCATTCGCGATCGTCCGGGCGTTGCAACGCACCGCTCCACGAGCGCGGCGGCTTCGTATTTGGCAGGTCCGGCCTGATGAGGAGCGCAACCACCCTGGTTGTGGTAGAGGATTTGGTGCACCGCCTCTTTTCACCCCGCCGGTGGGTGGGGCCTTCGGGCTCCGCTCATGCGGCGGATGTTGCCGCGGCAAACTGTCGGGCGCGTCCGATTTTTCTTTCTTAATTCCGTCCTCTCAACCTCTGGCAACGCAACGACAACGACACAACTGCGATCATCCGGCGGCAAGCGTCATTGTCGCGTGTGACGACCGCGCGTGACGACGTTGACCGGCGAATCCCATTCGACCCGGCGGCGCTGGTATTCCCGCCGTGTTCCGCGCAACAATCGCGACGGAATCACGCGGAGATCACGATCGGGTTTGTCGACAATGCTGCACGAAAACAAAGCAAACGACGCGGCCGGAGATACGGAGCTGACCCCCGTTTACGGTCGGCGGGCGATGGACTCGGCGATCCCCAAATATGAACTGCCGCAAGGGGAGCTTGATCCCGAGACCGCCTACGATCTGATTCACGATGAGCTGATGCTCGACGGCAATGCGCGGCTCAACCTGGCGACGTTCGTGACGACCTGGATGGAGCCGCAGGCCGAAAAGCTGATGGCCGAAACGTTCGATAAGAACATGATCGACAAGGACGAATATCCGTTCACGGCGAAGATCGAAGAACGCTGCGTCAATATCGTGTCACGGCTGTTTCATGCCCCGACCACCGGCGTCGGTGCTTCGGCGATCGGGTCGTCCGAAGCCGTGATGCTCGCCGGGATGGCCTTCAAGTGGAGGTGGCGCGAGCGGCAAGCGGCGGCGGGGAAACCGACCGACCGCCCCAATATCGTGATGGGCAACAACGTGCAGGTCGTGTGGGAGAAGTTCGCCCGCTACTGGGAGGTCGAGCCGCGCTACATCGAGATGGAGCCGGGACAATATGAGATCACGCCGGAAGCGGTCCTTGACGCGATCGATGAAAACACGATTTGCGTCGTCGCGATCCTCGGTGTGACCTACACCGGCGCGTTCGAGCCGATCGAAGACATTCACGCGGCGCTCGTCGAACATCATGCGAAGACCGGTTTGGAAATCCCGATGCACGTCGATGCGGCCAGCGGTGGTTTCGTCGCGCCGTTTCTGCAGCCGGACCTGATGTGGGACTTCCGACTGCCGCTGGTGAAGTCCATCAACGTCTCCGGCCACAAATACGGTCTCGTTTACCCGGGCGTCGGCTGGGTGGTGTGGCGCTCGAAGGAAGAGTTGCCGGAAGACCTGATCTTTCACGTGAATTATCTCGGCGGCGACATGCCCACATTCACGCTGAACTTTTCCCGCCCGGGCAATCAGGTCATCGGCCAATACTACAACTTCCTGCGACTCGGCCGGGACGGTTACACGAAGATCATGGAGTCGATGCGGGAGACGGCGGTCTATCTGTCCGGCGAAATTGAAAAACTGGGGCCGTTCGAATTGCTTAGCCGTGGCGACACAATTCCGGTGTTCGCCTTTATGCTGAAGAACTCGCAGACCTATACGGTGTTCGACCTGTCGGACAAATTGCGCGAGCACGGCTGGCAGGTCCCGGCCTACACGATGCCGCCGAAGGTGGACGACCTGGCCGTGCTGCGGATTTGCGTTCGCGAAGGTTTCAGTCGCGACCTCGCCGACATGCTGCTAGCCGATTTGAAGTCCGCCGTCGCTCATTTTGAAAGCCAGCCGGGGTACCGTTCGCCGTATCAGGATCGGCAGGGAAAAGTTCATAAGAACTGCTAGGCGACTTGCTTGAAGGAAGTCCGCTCACGCGTCGCCATAATCTTTGCCGCCGACAGGCACTGCGAATACGAAGTACTCCCGCGTGTGCAAACCGATCGCTGGGTCGATTGCCCTGAAGTGAACTGCCAGGTGTGACGATGCTTATACGACAGAGGATTGACGACACGCAGTTCGCATATTATGCTTCGCAGGTCGTCGATCGATTGAGGTATTGGTAAATTTCCCCATTATGGTGAGGGCCGTGAAACGGCGATGCCGAACTTGAAATTATCGCCCTCCGAATTGACTCCTTGGGAGCCCAATCACCCTCTGCCGATTTCTTTGACGCGCGCTCCGTGTAGAAATCGGTAGTTCCACGGCCACGATCCGCACTTGCCGGCACGGCAACCTCCCTCCTTATCGTGTCGGAGACAGACCCCTAACCGATCCCGGTCGACATGAGCAGCAATTCTCGATTCTCCTCGGGGCCGATCAACGGCAGCAAGTCGCTCGGTTCGGAAGAAATTGCCGGCTTGTTTGACGATCTCGCGCTCGAACAGCACGAGGCACTCGACCGTTCAAAGACGCGGCTGGCGGTCAAAGAAGCGATCGAGCGGTGGGGAACGCAGAGTGATTCAGACACGTTTCAGGCGATTGTCGAAGCCGGCCGCAGCCTGGGCTTTCGATGTCAGATCGTCGATTGCACGTTCGCTGAGATGAAAGACATTGCGGCGAAGGGCGGGAATCTGATCGTACCGACCGGGCCGCACGGGCAGTGGACTCTCATCAAAGGCATGAAGAAGTCGAAGTTCGTGCTTGTCGACATCAGTGAGGGGCACGAAGAGTCGAAGGCCAGCCCGTCGGTCTTGAAGTCTCAGTTGAGAAGTGCTGCGACGGCCGAGGTTCGCTGCTGTCTGGTCAGCCACCCACACATGTCGAACCCTTTTGCGGACCCTTCAAGAGCCCGAACGCCGTTCGGACGTTTGTGGGCAATCCTGTCGCCGGAGGCCTCGGACATCGCGATCATCGCGGTCTTTGCCGCGATGACGGGCCTGCTGGCTTTGGCGACACCGCTGGCGGTCGAGACGCTCGTGAGCACGGTCGCGTTCGGTCGGTTGGTCCAGCCGATCGTGATCCTCTCGTTGATGCTGTTCGCCTTTTTGGCGTTTTCTGCGGCCCTGCGCGCCCTGCAGACCTTTGTGGTGGAAGTGATTCAGCGGCGGTTGTTCGCGCGGGTTACAGCCGATTTCGCATTTCGGCTGCCCCGCACGGATTTCGAAGAAAACAACGGAGCCGTCACCAAAGAACTGGTCAACCGGTTCTTCGATATCGTGACCGTGCAGAAGGTCGCGGCGAGTCTGCTGCTCGACGGCATCTCGCTCGTCTTTGGAGCGCTGATCGGGATGTCGGTCCTGGCATTTTACCACCCGTGGCTGCTGGGCTTCGACGTCATGCTGTTGGCGTTGATCGCCTTTGTTATTTTCGTCTTGGGCCGCGGCGCGGTTCAAAGCAGCATTGCCGAGTCGAAGACGAAATATAAGACCGCCGCATGGCTGGAAGAGTTGGCCGGTTGCGGGGTCTCATTTCGATACGCCGGCGCCGCCGACTTCGCGCTCGATCGAGCCGACCAGCTCGTCAACAAATACCTGACGGCCCGGAAGAAGCACTTTCGCGTGCTGATGCGGCAGATTCTGTTCGCACTCGGGATGCAGGCCGTCGCAAGTACCGTGCTGCTCGGCCTGGGAGGGTGGTTGGTCATGACCGGCCAATTGACGCTCGGGCAATTGGTCGCCGCCGAATTGATCGTGACGGTGATCGTGGGCGCGTTCGCCAAGCTCGGCAAACATATGGAGAGCTATTACGACCTGCTCGCCTCGGTCGATAAGCTCGGCGTGCTGTTCGACCTGCCGATGGAACGGCTCGACGGTGCTCAGAGCATGCCTTCGGAATTGGCGGCTGAAATCGAGTTTCACGGGGTCACTTGCACCGATTCACATACGAAAACGGGGCTGACTTCGTTCTCGCAGGCGATTGAAGCCGGGGAGCGACTGATGATCGAAGGGGCGGATGCCCATGGCCACAGCATCCTGCTCGACCTGATCTACGGCATGAGGACGCCCTCGAAGGGGCACGTCTCGATCGACGGCATGGACCCGCGCGACATTCGACCCGACGTTCTGCGCCGCAGCGTGGCACTGGTCCGCAAACCAGAAATCTTCCACGGCTCCATCGAAGAAAATGTCCGGATCGGTCGACCTGATGTCTCGGTCGGCGACGTCAAAGCAGCCTTGCACGCCGTCGGAATGCTCGATGAGGTACTGAGCCTGCCGGACGGACTAAAGACCGATTTGCACGAAGAAGGCGCTCCTTTGAGTAACCGGCAGGTCACGCTAATCGCGCTGGCCCGTGCCATTGCGGGGCATCCGCGCCTATTATTGATCGACAGAACTCTGGACGCGCTCTCCGACGCCGGTATCGAATCGGCCATCGGAGCAATCCTCGACTCTGACCATCCTTGGACGGCGATCGTTGTGACCGGTCGCGAACAGATCGCCGCACAGGGCACCCGACGCCTGACCATCGGCGAAGCCGAATCACGTTTCCAGTTGGAACAACACGATGGCCACGACCACAATTCCTTCGACCGAAACTGAAGTGAACGGGGAAGCGCCCCCGCGGTCCGGGATGCTCCTTCCGGTCGCCTATAGCGATGCGCTCATGCCTTCGCTCCGCCTGACGAAAACCTCGGCAAGAATTCGCCGGATCGCCAAGGTTCTGTTCGCTCTGTTGAGCGCCGCCATCATTTGCATGGCCGTCGCACCGTGGCAGCAATCGGTCTATGGCAGCGGCAACGTCTTCGCCTATGCCCCGGGGCAACGTCAGCAGGTCATTCAGTCGCCAATCAAAGGCCGGATCGCCCGGTTAGGTGAGGGAATCTTTGAAAATGCGAGAGTGAAGAAGGGGCAGTTGATCGCCGAAATCCGCGATCTCGACGAGTCGTATGCCGATCGGCTGCAGAGCCAGCTTGATCAGAGCAAGCTCTCGCTTGAATCGGCGAAGACACAATTGCGGGCCAACACGGCCGCGCTCGAAGCCGCGAAGACGGTGGTGGAATCGAGTGACGCTCAGATTCGAGCCTATCGCTCCGTCAAAGAGCAAACGATCGCCGCCCAAGACGCCTACGTCATTATGGCGCAGCGCAAAGTGTCTGCCGAAGAGCAGCAGCTCGCCGAATACAAGGCGGCGATCCCGCAATTAGAAGCCCAGCTCGATCGGATCAAGACCCTTAAGGAAGAGGGCAACGTTTCGGTGCTGAAGTACGAAGAGGTGAAACGAAAAGTCGGTGAAGCCAAGGCCAAAGTCAGCCGGGCCGAAAACTACGTGGGGGCCGCCGAGTCGGAATTGATCGGCAAGCAACGGGAACGGACGGCGAAGATTGAAAAAGCCCAAGTTGATATCGACTACGCAACCGCGACACTGCGAAAAGCCAAGGGTGATGTCTCCAAAGCGGAGGGCGCCGTCGCCAAAGCGGAGCAGGAAGTCAATAAGGCGGAGCAAGAGCTTCTTAAGATGCAGACCGACGTGTCGCGTCAAGATAACGGAAAAGTGTTAGCCCCGTTCGACGGATTTGTGGTGAAGATCATCCCGAATATGGGGACCGCCGTACTGAAACAAGGCGATCCCATCTGCACCATCGTGCCGGAGACGACCGACCGGGCCGTCCAAATCTGGCTCGACGGCAACGACGCTCCGCTCGTTGAACCGGGGCGACACGCGCGGCTGCAATTCGAAGGTTGGCCCGCCGTTCAGTTCTCTGGTTGGCCCTCCGTTGCAGTTGGAACCTTCGGCGGCGAAGTGATCTCGATCGACGCCGTCGACAACGGTCGGGGGCAGTTCCGCGTGTTGATCCTACCCGATCCGGATGATGTACCGTGGCCGGACGAGCGGTTCCTGCGGCAGGGCGTACGAGCGAATGCCTGGGTGCTACTCGACCGTGTTCCGCTGTGGTTCGAAGTCTGGCGCCGCCTCAACGGATTCCCGCCCGTGTATGACGCGGACATGAAGACCGAAAAACCGAGCAAGCCTCCCAAAATCCCCAAATAGCCAAGCGGACTTTGGGAAGACTTTACGCATCGCGTCGGCAATACGCTCCGACAGATACACGTCCGCGGGGAAGCCCCTACCGGTGAAAGGCGGTTTGAGTCGTACAAGCTGGAGCGTCGACAATATTGATACAGACGCCGCCGTACGACTTCCCGCCTGAAACCTGTGAGATCGTGGATGTTCCGAATGAAAGGACTTTGCGCGATCGCGGTACTCCTTTCGGCCGGAGGATGTGCCTGGACGCAATCGCATTGCGTCGAAACGTCTCAGCGCGTCACCGAAGCTCCCACGGTAGTTGCTTTGGAGCCGGACGCTTCGAAGACGGGCGCTTCGAAGACCGGCGCTTCGAATACGGGCGTTTCTGAGACAGTCGCTTCAAGGACCATCACTTCGGCGGAGACCGCCGATTCGGCGGCGCGATCAGATTTTAATGTCGACGCCATCGTCGACCGTGCGATGAAAAAATCGGACGAATCGGAATCGGGTGAAGAAATTCGGCAGGCTCAATTCACCCTGCAACCTGTTCCGCCGCTGCCGAGTCCGAGTCCCGAAAATGATTCGGATCGCGATCCTGCAACGCAAGACGACGCGGATCAATCGGATACATCGGACGGCAAGACCGACGGCGCTGCGCTCGATCAATTTTACGGAGAGCAATCGGAGTCGACACTGAACCTGGAAGAGGTCGTGGCTTCGGTTTATCACACGTACCCGATGATACGGGCGGCCCGGTTTGGCCGGAACGTGGCGGCGGGAGCAAACCTGGCCGCGGCCGGCGAGTTCGATCTAAAACTTAAAGCGGCGAGCGAGAACATGCCGCTCGGCTTTTATAAAAACTACCGGCAGCATATCGGTTTGGTCCAACCGCTCTTCACGGGGGGCGAGGCGTTCGCCGGCTATCGAACCGGACGAGGGTTCTTCCAGCCTTGGTATAAAGAGCGACAGACAGACGACGGCGGTGAATTCAAAGCCGGCCTGGCCGCCCCGCTGTTAAGAAACAGAGAGATCGACGATCGCAGAGCCGAACTGTGGCGAACGCAATACGATCAACTCATCGTGGAGCCCGAAATTCACGCCGAGCTAGTCGGGTCCGTACAGGAAGCCTCGTACGCATATTGGTACTGGGTCGCCACCGGAGAGAAGTATAAAATCGCGGTCAACGTCCTTAAGTTGGCGGACGACCGGACCGATCAACTTCGCCGACAGGTTGAAGAAGGCCTACTCGACCCCCCTGTATTAATTGACAATTTAAGACTTGTTTCCGAGCGCGAGGTCAAGCGGGCCGATGCCGAACGGAAACTTCAACAAGCCGCTGTGAAGCTGTCGATCTTTTTAAGAGACGAAATCGGCATGCCGATCGTCCTTGGCCCGGAAGCGGCGCCAATCTTTCCCGAGCCGAAGCCGATCGATGCTGAGAACGTGATCCTCGATCAGGAGGTCGCGCTGCGGCAACGTCCGGAACTGGAAATATTGCGGCTGACCCGTCGGCAGTTAAATGTCGACATGGCTCAGGCTCAAAACGATTTCCAGCCGAATCTCGATACGATGGTTGTCGGTTCGCAGGATGTCGGACTGCAGGCGTCCCGGTCGATCGATGACAAGGGAGATTTTGAACTTGAAGCCGGCCTGTTTTTCGATCTGCCGCTGCAGCGCCGTAAGGCTCGCGGAAAGATGGCGGCCATCGAAGGTAAGATGGCGCAGCTCTCCGCGAAACAGCAGCTTGTCGCCGATAAAGTCGTCGCCGATGTGCGGGCGGCTTACGCGGGACTGATCTCGGCCTACGAACAGGTCGAGCAGGCGCAGGACGCGGTCGAATACGCGGAACGGCTCGCCCAAATCGAGCGCCGCAATTTTGAACTCGGCCTGTCCGACCTGTTGAAAGTGACGCTCCGCGAGCAGTACGCCTTCGAAATCGCCGAAAAAGCCGTCGATGCGTTGCTGCTCTACTATCTCGCCGCGGCCGATCTCAGAGCCGCCCTCGCCGCCGACCATCCGTAAGCCCACCACCTGCAAAACGTGGTTGCCCTTCACCCGCTGCGGTGGAGTTGCGCGGGCGGTTCGGGCACAATCGGGGGGTCTTCGCGTTCTGTCCGCAAAATCCGAAAGTCAGTGATGCCCGTCGAAGTGAAGATCCCGCAAGTCGGGGAGTCGATTACGGAAGTCCAAATCAGCGCTTGGCACGTCGGCGAGGGGGACTACGTCGAAGTTGATGACGATGTCGCCGAGCTTGAGACCGACAAAGCGACGGTCGAGGTGCCTTCGCCAATCAGCGGGAATGTGGTCAAACTTCTGAAGCAGGCCGGGGAGATGGCCGAGATCGACGAGGTGATCGCGCTGATCGAAGAAGCCGAAGCGCCGGCCGAATCAGACAGCGGCGGTTCGTCCGATCCGGCACCGCAAGCCGCTTCCTCGTCCGATTCAAAAGGCAGCGGCGCATCGACGCCGCCCCGCGAATCAGAACGGATCGTCATGCCGGGGGCGAAGCGCGAACTCGCCGAGCGCGGCCTGTCGGCGGAGGAAGTCCCCGCAACCGGGCCGGGCGGACGCCTCTTGAAAGAAGACGTGCTGCGACACGGACGGGGTCCGGCGCGGACATCCGACGCACCGTCGCGGTCGACCACTCCGACCCTGCCGTCTTCGACGAAATCGGATCAAGCCCAGTCGTCCGCCGCGTTGTCGAAGCCGACGGGCGAACGCACCGAGCGTCGAAAAGCAATCAGTCCGATCCGCCGCCGAATCGCGGAGCGATTGGTCGAAGCCCAAACGAACGCGGCATTACTGACGACATTCAACGAAATCGACATGTCCCTCGTGATGTCGCTGCGGAAGCAGTTTCAGGACGACTTCGTCAATCGATATGGCGTGAAGCTCGGCTTCATGTCGTTCTTCGTGAAAGCAGCCGTCGACGCATTGCGTGAGATCCCCCAGGTTGGTGCTCAGATCGACGGCAACGAACTCGTTTATCAGAATTACTGCGACATCGGAATCGCGGTCGGCGGCGGAAAGGGATTGGTCGTGCCGGTCCTGAGAAATGCCGAACAGATGGGCTTCGCCGAAATCGAAATGAAAATTTCCGATTTCGGCCGACGCGCCAAAGAGAACAAAATCGATCTCGAAGAGCTGTCCGGCGGCACCTTCACCATCACGAACGGTGGCATCTACGGCTCTTTGCTGTCGACGCCGATCGTCAATCCGCCCCAATCGGGCGTCTTGGGGATGCACAACATCGTCGAGCGGCCGGTGGTCGTCGACGGGCAGGTCGTCGCCCGACCGATGATGTATATCGCGCTGACTTACGATCACCGCGTCGTCGACGGCCGGGAAGCGGTAACCTTCCTGAAACGCATCAAAGAGACGATCGAGCATCCCACGCGGATGCTGATTGAAGCGTGAGAGAGCTGTCAGCTCTCGGCTCTCGCGATTTCGGGACCGGGGCGCAACGAACGGCCTATCAATAAACAGAGCGGACACCGCCTGGGTGCCCGCTCTGTGAGTCAGTTCTGAAAGTGACGGCGAGAGTCGGCAGGAAAGTCGCCTTACTCTTCCGGATCGGTTCCCGGCAGCTTGCCTTCTTCGATCAGGTCACCGAAGGTCTTGCCTTCAACCGAGCTGTCCATCGACTCGATCGCTTCGAGAGCTTCGGTGATCTTCTCGACATCTTTCTCGTTCTTTTTGCCCAGCTTCCCCTTCAGGGCCGAGCCGTAGTCGTCCAGATTTTTCTTCGACTTGCCGTAGTGGCAAACGCCGCACTTGTTCATCTTGGCTTCGGCTTGCAGAGCCGGGTATTGCTTCGGAAATTGCTTCATGTACTGCGGGCGGGCTTCCGCCTGCGGGGCAGCCAGAAGGACGAGAGCGGCGAGCGCGACGCCCCCGGCCAGAATGTTACGCAGCGTGTTCATCCCAAATTCTCCAGTTTCCGTGCTTGTAACGAGTTGGGGACCCGCGGCAAGGAGGGGAGGCGGACAGAAGGTTTGTCCGACCAGTCTCCGGGGTCGCTTGTGTTCGGTGCGAGCGTCACATCAAAATCGCTGCACCTGTCGGGGCCCTTATTAGAGGTTGCCGCTCAACCAGTGTCAACGGTCTGCTGAGACCACGATGAAATTCCTCAAAGCTCTGCCGATCGCCATGTTCCGAAATACCCCAGCCTGCCTGACCGTTATTCTCACACTCGGCGTAACCTTCGCCGTTGGGTCAGGCGAAGCACGGGCTGAATCGCGGGCAGAAAAGCCCAACATCCTTTTGATCCTCTCCGATGACCAAGCCTGGACCGACTACGGCTTCATGGGCCACACCGTCATCCAAACTCCTCGGCTCGATCGACTCGCTTCGGAATCGGCCGTCTTCCCGAACGGGTACGTCCCCACGAGTCTCTGCCGACCGAGCCTCGCCACGCTGATCACCGGTCAGTACCCGCACCAGCACGGCGTCACCGGCAACGACCCGCCCAAGGGCACTTCGCGGGGTGAAATGGTTGACTTCGTCCGCCACTGCCCCCGCCTGCCGGAGCTACTCTCCGACGCCGGCTATGTCTGCCATCAGTCGGGAAAGTGGTGGGAAGGTCATCACTCCGAAGGCGGCTTCACCCACGGCATGACGCAAGGCGATCCCGAGCGTGGCGGCCGGCACGGCGATCAGGGCCTCAAGATTGGCCGCGAGGGCATTGAGCCGATTGAAAACTTCCTCGACGAAACCGCCGGTGAACCGTTCTTCCTTTGGTATGCGCCCTTTCTTCCCCACACGCCTCACAATCCGCCGGGGCGACTTCTCAGGAAGTATCGGACGCCCGGCCGTGAACTCGGCGTCGCGAAGTACTACGCGATGTGCGAGTGGTTCGATGAATCTTGCGGCCAAGTCCTCGATGCCCTCGATGAACGCGGCCTGACCGATAACACCATCGTTCTTTACGTTTGCGACAACGGCTGGATTCAACCCACCCCCGACAAAAAAACGGCCAACTGGCGGCACCACTTCGCCCCCAAGTCGAAACGCAGCCCCTACGATGCCGGGCTCCGCACACCGATCATGGTCAAATGGCCCGGCCACGTCGCGCCGGCCCGCTACGACAGCCTGATCAGCTCACTCGATCTGCCGGTCACCGCGCTGAACGCCGCCGGCCTTGGCGTCCCCGAAGAGATGTCGGGCGAAAACCTGCTCGAGATTATTGACGATAAGGGCAAGACCGATCGCGATGCCGTCTTCGGAGCCGTCTACACCCACGATCTCAGATCGCTCCGAGACCCGACGCAGGGCCTGCTCACCCGATGGTGCCGGATGGGCGATTGGAAACTGATCATCCCCGCGACCGAAGACTCCGTGTCGACCGGGGACAAGCAAACCGCCTCCGGCACCACCCTCACCGGCGAGACCGAACTCTACAACCTCGCCGAAGACCCCGACGAAACGACCAACCTCATTGGCGATCACCCGGAGAAGGCCGCAGCCCTCCGCGAGCGCATCGAAGACTGGTACGCCCCGCGCTGGCCGAAAGACTGGCAGGAATAGCGACGATGCGTCTCTGATCGCTGTTGCGATCAAGGGAACACGGCTCAGGCCGCAAGTTTCGAAAACGCAACATCTCGTGTCATTCCTTGATTTCGGTAGCCGCGAAAGCCCAATCGGTCGATGTGCGGCAAGACGTCCCGCACCATTGGAAACCGTGCGGTAGGGTTTCGAAGAACGGGCGGCTTGCGGCTGCATGTCGGCGTGCCCGTCATTCACTCGAAATATCCGGAATGGGCCAATGCAAACCATCGACGACCTGACCGTTCGCGAATCGATCCGCGCCTTTGTCTACGAGCAGTTTCCGCTCGCGCGGCAGCAGCAGTTGTCCGACGATGCATCGTTACTGCAAAACGGGCTGATCGATTCCCTCGGCACGCTTGATGTCGTCGCCTATATCGAGACCGAATTCGACCTCATTTTGGACGATGAGGACCTCGTCTCCGACAATTTCGAATCGATCGACAAGCTCGTCGAGTTCGTGATTTCCAAGCGAGTCTAATTGAGGCCGGATTGCCCCCGAATTTCATTTTCGCGGCCTCCTTACAGCACTCATAGCAATGCCCGTCATTAGAAAAATTACAGCCGATATTTTTCCGAACCTCTATCGCTCGTTTCTCGCATCGGACGACCCGCTCTCCACGGAACGCGATTGGCGAAACATCTTTGACTATGCCTGGCCAACCGAAGAAGGCCATTGCGGCTACGCCATGCTGGAGGGGGACGACGTCGTTGGCATGATCGGAATGGTCTTTATCGACCGCGAAATCGACGGCGTCACCCACAAGTTCTGCAATCTCCACACTTGGTGGGTGCGAGAAGACTATCGCGGTCGCAGCCTGTCGCTGTTGCGGCCGGTGCTCTCGATGCAGGGCTATACCATCACGCATTTCACGCCTTGCGACAAAGTGCGGGCGATCTCGAAACGCCTCGGGTTTGAAGAAATCAGCACGCAGCTTCGAATACTCCCCGCACTCAATTCGTTCTGGCATCAATCAAAAATCGGTCCGACAGATTTCCTCCACGATCCCGATGCGATTGCGGGCCGTGTTAATGAGATGGACCGACGCATATTAACGGATCACCAACCTTACAACTGCGAACACCTTCTATTCAGCGATTCCGGCATCGATTGCTACCTCCTCTATACGCAGGTCGTTCGCCATCGCGTCACGTACTGCCATATTCACCATTGCAGCAACTGGGACGTGTTTAAAGCCAGGGAAACCGAGGTTCGCCGGCATCTCATCCGGCGACACGGTGTGCGCTTCGTAGCCGTCGATACGAGGCTCGCGGAAGCGCACAATTTCCGCAGCGGGTTCGACTTCTGGGCGCCTGTGGCCGGGCTCTATAAATCCGACAACCTGTCTCCCGGACAGATCGACAATCTTTATTCAGACATTGTCTTCTTGAAGCTGACAACGCTTCCGACAATGAAGCACGAGTTATTGAAGATCGGGCGACGTTTCCTTCCGACCAAAACATCGCAGACTGCCCGACCGGTGGGCCAGCCCGCATAACGAGCGGGCTTTCAAAACGGGCGTTGCGCATCCGAAAGCCGCCACGGATCACAGGAATCTGCCCTGGAAGCGATTTCGAATCGCCCGGCATACAAGCCCGAGGCGCAAGCCGTCGGGACAATCGCTGGTTGATCAACCATCGGCTTCCGCCTCCGGCTGGTATTGAAATCGCTTCTAGCGATCGACTACCTGCTCTCCGATCAGATCCTGCCAACCGCCAGCATGTCGAATTAGCGAACTTGTCCCGTCTGACACCAAGGCCTCAGCAGGCGACGGGTGACTTAAAAACTGCATCGGGCTTGAAGACCGCCCGTAAGCCCCCGATTGCAGAACCGCAATCAAATCTCCGGGCTGGACACCAGGAAGTGCGACATTTCGCCCGAGCGTATCGAGCGGAGTACATAGCGGCCCGACGACATCGTACCGCTGCGACTCGGCTTCACCGAGTCGATTCGCGAGCACGATGGGATAATTACGCTTAATGGTTTGACCCAGATTGCCGGACGCGGCTAAGTGGTGATGCATTCCGCCGTCGGTAATCACGAACTCTTTGCCCCGTGAGATCTTTACATCGATGACGCGACTTAAATAGATGCCGGCCGGGCCGACCAGAAATCGACCGGGCTCGATAATCATCCGCGTCCGGTAGAGCAGGGGATGATCGGCCAACTGCGAAGCAACGTCTTTAAAGCCCTCCCTTAAGACTTCGAGATCGAGATGTCCTTCGTGCTCGAAATAGGGAATGCCAAGGCCCCCACCAAAATCGATCGATCCCAAGGCGCGGCCGGTCAGTTCAACAATCCGACCGGCGAGTTCAATAGCCCGAGCGTACTGCTTGAGCAGTATCTCAGCCTGCAGAATTTGCGTTCCTGTAAAGAGGTGAAGTCCGTCCAGCAGCAGGTGAGGAAGCGCTTCGATCCGCAGCACCGCTGCCTCCAACTCCTCCTCCGGAATCCCGAACGGAGACGGCTTCCCGCCCATCCGCATGGCTCCGCCTTGCACCGACTCGGTGGGATTAATCCTTAATGAGACTCGAATCGTCCGATTTTGCTCAGCCGCAAGGCGATTAAGTTCTTCCGCCTCCCGAAGTGATTCGAGATGAATTTCCCCAATCCCGACTTCGGCCGCTCGACGAAGCTCATGCGACTGCTTGCCGGGCCCTGCGAACAGAATTCGCTTCGGATCAACACCGGCAGCCAAAGCCTGTTCCAGTTCTCCGATCGAAGCAATCTCAATGCCGCACCCATGCGAACAGTAAAGCTTAAGAATCCGCTGCGTGGGATTCGCTTTCATTGAGTAATAGATATCAACGGAATCGCCCGTCGCCGCCCTTAACGATTGCAGCGCTTCGAGCATCACCGATTCGTCATAGATGAATAGCGGCGTGCCGTACTTCGACGCAAGTTTATCAACGGACACACCGCCCAAGCATAACGCATCGTCAGAACTACCGAAGTGGCGAGCGATCAATCTTCGAGATAAGGAAGGTTGCAATGTCGTCGCGGCTGATTCCGTTTCGGCGATCGAACTCATCACACACCTGCCTTCGCGTTTTTGGAACGGTCAAGATCAGTCGCCTCAGAACCAAGACCGATTTGCCGGATGGCGGGATAATTAATTTTGCCGGACGCTGTTTTTGGTAACGACGGCATCACCTCAACGGAGGCGGGCACCATGTGCCGGGGTAGGCGGTCTGCGCAGAAAGATCTAATCTGATCGGCAGCCGATCCGTCTTGACCGTTAAGAACGACGAAGGCCGCAATCCGTTGCCCGAGCATCTCGTCCGGAAGTCCCACGACGGCAGCTTCCGTCACGAACCCCGATTGAAAGATCGCTTCCTCAACCTCACTGGGACTGACACGGAAGCCAGAGGTCTTAATTTGATTGTCACGTCGGCTGACAAAGTAAAGAAATCCCTCTTCGTCTTTCTTCACAAGGTCCCCCGAATAGCAGACCTTCGTTCCGTCACTCATTCCGGGGTGTGCAAAGGGGTGCGGGCGAAGAACTTGGGCCGTCAATTCGGGATGGCCCCAATAGCCGAGTGAAACGGTGGGACCGTGATGGACCAGTTCCCCGGTCTCGCCGGGACCGCACTCGCGACCGTCGTCTCGAAGGACATAGATCGTTGTGTTCGGGATCGCACGCCCCATTGAAGAGGGACGCCGGTCGAGCTCTGAAGGAGGCAAATAGGTGGATCGAAAGGCTTCCGTCAGACCGTACATTAAAAAGATGTCCAAGTCAGGAAGCGATTGACGCAGTTCAGCCAAAGTGGTTTGCGAAAGAGCTCCGCCGGTATTCGTGATATAGCGAAGCCGCGGCAGGCTCGTCTCGGCGAGCCGCGAACTTCGTTGAACTAACAGATTCCAAACGGGCGGCACTCCCGCTAGTCCGGTGATCTGCTCGCTCTCGAGCGTCTTGACAATCTCGCGTGCAAATCGGAACGACTTTAATACGAGCGTCGCGCCTTGCTGAACGGCAGTCGTCAATTGATTGAGTCCGGCATCAAAGCTGAACGGCAGGACTGCGAGGATTCGATCTTGTGCCTCGATGGAAAGGTATTCTGAGACAATGCTCGCACCGGCCATGACGTTGGCGTGACTCAGCATGACCCCCTTGGGTTTGCCGGTCGATCCGGAAGTATAAAGAATGGCTGCCAAGTCTCGCTCATTAACCCGGTCCGTTGGGACGTCAAGAGCAGAGCATGCCTGACTCGCCGAACCATCAACGACCGGGCACGGCAGATCGGTAGCCGCAACCGGATCGTCGCTCACCACAAACTTTAAGGACGAAGCATCGCGGATGACGTCTTCAAGGTCGACAAGGCGCTCTGCACATGTGATGAGTGCCGTTGCACCGCAGTCATTAATGATATGGGAAACCTGTTCCGCCTTCAGGCTGTGGTGAATCGGAACGAAGACCCCTTGTGCCTGAGAAACCGCAAAAATAGCGACAACCTGTTCGACCGACGGCTCTAAGGCGATCGCGACTCGATCGCCCGGTTGAAGCGACGCAGCCGCGAGCAATGAGGCAAGGCGGTCCACACGCGTCTTCAACTCGGCAAACGAGAGCCGCTGCGACTCGTGGACCAGCGCTTCCTTCTCCGCGTGACGCGCAGCGCTTGCCCGCAGCATGTGATGGACGAGGAAATCCATAGGTTGCTCCGCGGAGGTCTAAACCGGCTGGAAATTGTCGCCTAAAGACGACAATTGAAGTTCTGTAGTTAATTAATAGCTGACGGCGTGGATGTTGACAGAAATCGACAGGCCTGTCGGAGACGTTTCCGCCGCAGCGAGCGCCGGAGGCGCGAGAGTATCAATTACAACGGTTCTCCCGTTGATAGGACGGACGACACGCCCAACAAACATGACGCCGAGGCTAAGGCAACTGCTCCTAAGGAACCAATTTCTCGGCTTACTCTACGACATCCGCCGTTTCACGTGTCGCGTCGAGACAATTGCGTTGGGTTGTCTTACACAGGTCCAGAAGTTCGTGAGCGGTGCCGAGCATCTCAAGAAGGTCTGAGTCGGCCCCGAGGCTCGCCTCCAACTTCACCGCTCGATCTGCCAGTGCAGTCATGCCCTCTTTATTGGCGAACGATCCGACCTGCTCGGCAAACGTTCTTACTCCTTCCAGATCGCTGTCTTTCACGGCGGTCATTAACGGAGCCACCTGCCTGGCCATGCCAATCGCTTCGCTGGAAGCTGCCGTGCGCGCGTCACATTCTCCGGACGGTGACGCCGCTGTCAGCACTTCAATTAAGCGCTCCACAAGCACAGGGTCAAATTGAGACCCGGCACAACGCCGAAGCTCTTGAAACGCCTCTTCGCGGCTGCGTGCCTTGCGATAGACACGGTCGGAAACGATCGCATCATAGGAATCACAGATTGTAAGGATCCTCGCTCCAAGCGGGATGTCTGTTCCAACCGGAAGCCCGGGCTGTCGATCGACATCTCCATAAAACGCGTGGTGCGTGCGAACGATCTCTTTGAGCGGCTCACATTTGAACGAAGTGGCGATAATTTGCGTTCCAATCCGATCGTGGGCACGCATTAATTCCCATTCGTCAGACGTGAGCGGCCCCGGCTTCAACAGAATCGCGTCGGGAACCCCGATCTTTCCGATATCATGCAGAAGTGCAGCCACTTCAAGGATATAACGCTCGCGGCTTGACATCAGGCCGTCACTTAAAGCGACAGCGAGATCGGCAACTCGTCGGCTGTGTTCGGCGGTGCCGTGATCACGATAGGCAAGGGCGGAGAATAGCGCGGTCACGGCATCGAATGGAATGGACGCGGAGGCTTGATCGCCAGCCTCCGACCGCGGATCAGCATCTTCACTTTGAACGGAAACCGTCGCAATATTGTCTGCGGTGACAACTCGATTCCGCCCGCTCTTCTTTGCGGCATATAGAGCTTGATCAGCCAGGTCGACCAGTGCCTCGGGATCGGGAACCGACATTTCCAGCGAGGCGACGCCGAAACTGGATGTGATCGTTAATCCTTCGACTGACGTGTTCTCCACCTGAAAGCGGATTCGCTCCGCCAGATCAGCAGCCGCCGCCGTTCCCGCATTCGGCATCACAATACAGAATTCCTCACCGCCGTAACGACAGGCGAGATCGTGCTTTCCAATCGTTGAATGTACGATCCCTGCGAGTGATTTAATGACCTCGTCGCCCACGGCATGACCGTGGTTATCGTTCACCGATTTAAAGTGATCGATATCGAGCATAATGCAGGCGATGCAGCCGTCGGACGTTTCTGCTATTTTCCACAGCTTCGCGAATCGCTCAAAGAAAGATCGCCTGTTAAGGCATGATGTCAACGGATCGACATTGGCCAGCCGTTCCAACTCTTCATTCTGCACCTTAATCTCATCGCTGGATTTCTGCAGAAGCAGGAGCATTTGACGAAGCTCCGCCTTCTTCTTTTCAAGGGGCGTAATGTCGTCAAAACTTGCCAAGACCCCTTGAGTTGTTCCATTGCCACTAAAGATCGGCGCGCAATTTACCAAGAGGGTACGGACCTCTCCCTCCTGAGAAGTCATCTCCAGAACATCTCCGGTGGTCTTCGTACCGTTCTTAAGGGAATCACTCCAGGGTGATTTCGTCAAAGGTTGGCGGTCGTTTTTTTTCGTCCAAGAAAGCATTGACAACGTGCAGCCCACGAGATTGTCAATGCCGAGTCCGAACGCCCGACTGAATGATTCATTCGCCAACATGATACGTTCTTCAGAATCGATAACAACGACGCCTTCAGCCAATGTATTTAACGCATCTCGAACCCGGTCAGGGACTGCCCTTGACGGGTCGAGGTGTTTCAGCACGCGTCGCAAGTAAAAGAAGTTCGCCACAAAGCACAACGCACCAACGAACAGACCGAGTCGTCCTCCGTGGCCGAGGATTCCTCCTGATTTCGTGACGGGGGCGAATCGGGCTTCGAGATCACCCCACTCTGCTCCTCCCGAGTGAATCGGCACCGACATGTGGGTGCCCGATGTCGGATCTGCTTTGGCATCCATCCAGTAAGCGGAGTGCGGCCCCGCTTCGACCAGCAGGGTCCCGTCCGCATGACGAATACCGGCCGACAGCATATCGGGGTTGCGGGCGAGAATCGCTTTTAATCCAGCCTTAATGCCTTCCGTATCATCGTGCCGGACAAGAATTGTGCTCTTAATGGCAATGGTCTCGCAGAGAGTAGCTCGCCGATGCAAAATCTCCTGCGTGCCGTCAGGAACCAGCCCGATGATAACAGCCAGCATCACGATGCTCACTGTCATGGCGGTTAAGCCGAGGCAAATTCGAATTGTTGCTGAACTGCGTTTCATCCGTTGCCTCCCGTCACTGGTCCGGTCGGACTGTTTCCGGCCCGATCAGCATTCGGAGGTGTCAGGTCAGCCTTTATCTCTCGCGGAGCCGAAGTACCAGAATTCACCATGTTCAACAAAGATTCAGAACCTTCTCGGCGGCCAGGATCAGCGGCGCCGCCGAGGACCGGCAACGGATCAAATGACTGCCACGCCGGAAGGGATGAAAGCATCGACGCGAAGAGAACTCCGGCCCGGGTCGCCCAGATCGCATAACCGACGGTCAGACTGATGCTGGCCGTCGTCACGGAGCCGACAATGAGAGACTGAAACGTAATTTCGGTGAGCAGGTTCTCATGGACGTGATCCAATTGTTGGCCTAACTCGCGAAGATCGCTTTCGAGGTCTAACTCGGCGGTCTGACGCTGCTGAATAGCCTGACCGATCTCGTTGAGGACTTCGTCTTGAGAGCGATCGAACTTCTCGGGAGCCACCCCGTCTTCCAACGTCAAATTGACTTCAACTTCGGTGAAGACCGGACCACGAACTCGGGTATTGTTCGGTTCGTCCCGGCGTTGGTCTTCGAACCGCTTCTCGACCTCATTGCGTGCCCGCACTCGGTCTTCCAGCGCACTTAAGCTGTCCTGATTTGCGTCCGAAGTCTGCGGCACCGCTTCAAAGTCGAGTTCTTCTTCATCCTCCGCGATATTCTCGTCTTCAAGTTCGACGGGAGTACGCTCTTCAAATAGAAGCGGATCAGTCGTATTCGGAATTTGAACTTCAATAGAAAGCTGAGCCGAATTGATTGCCGGCCCTTCTCCCGCACCATCGCTCACTGAAATCGTGAGAAGGTCACTCCCCCCGAGGAGGTTCGATGGATAATAAGTCAACCCGTTCAAGGCATTGTTGATTGCGGCCAGCGATCCGGTCATCCGAATCATCGAATCCTGTGCCCCATCACCGATGAAGAGAGTTAGACCGGAGGTGCTTGCCAGTGTGAGCGTCCCATCTACCGCTCTTAGCGTAACGCTAAGGGTTCCCGCTCCAACATCAGGATCGAAAATGACGATCTGATTCCCTTGTGCCTTCGAGAACATGAACGCTTCGCTCTCGCCGACACTGACGCTAAGAGGCCCGGTGATCGTCGGTTCGTCATTGACGGCTGTAATATTGATTTCGGCCGAAGCAGAGTCCTGTTCGCTGGAAGCGCCGCCCGTGAGTCCGGGGTCGCTGCCTGTATTGCCGCGATCATTAACCGTTAGAGTCACCGTTGTCGAAATGCCCGGCGTATCGCTCGGGTTTGTATAGATGATCGTGCCCGTCGTTCCGCCGGTCAATAACGCATTTAATTGCGAAACCGTGCCGGAGAACAGCACCGATCCGGTCCCGTTGCCCCCGATGACCGCGACACCGGAGTTGCCCGTTTCAATTGAGATTACCCCTTCACCCACGGCGAATGTTGCGATCGCCTCACCGGAAGCAGCGTCGACGTCGCTGACGCCGAAGCCTTTGCCTTCGAGCGACAGCCCCACCTGTTCGATCGCATTCAGAGCACTTCCGGGGCCCGTCACGACCGGCGTGTCATTGACGGGTGTGATGTTGATTTGCACGGAATCGACGTCACTCATAACTCCGCCGCTACCAGTGTTACCCCCGTCGTTGGTTGAAACGGTAAGCATATCGGCGGCGGCTCCAGTGATGTCGGCATTTCCTGTATAAGTAAGGCTTGAAAGAGTATTGTTAATATCCGTGAGATTTCCGGAGACCGTCAAATCACTCGAACCATTGCTGCCGGACGAGATCGTGGCGCTTCCTGAGAGTGAGATGTTTAAGACGCCGCTGCTGACTTGAAGCCTTGTTGATAGGGCCCCGCTTCCGGCGTCGACGTCCGCAACGGAAACGCCGCTGATCGCCGTCGGAGTCTCCTCTCCGACGACCTGAGTTCCGGGAATTGTGTTGACCGGGGCATCATTCACAGCACCGATATTGACATTAACGGTGCCGAACAGCAGAGTGCCTCCCCCGCCGCCGCCCGTATTGCCGTTATCGGACACCTCGACTTCAATCGTGTCCGCATTAACCCCGTTGGTGCCGGGCGTGCCGTGCAGGTATCGCACGTTGCTTGCGACATTTAGAAAGCTATTAAGATTTGCTTGCGTTCCGGTGAGGGTCAGCGAATCACTCCCGCTTCCACCAACAAGAACGCCGCCAGCCGAAGTTGCTGAGAGCAACCCGCCCGTTGATGTGCCGAGCGTCAACGTGAGACTGCCACCGGCGGCATCGACATCCGATAGGTCGATCAGCGATAGGTCCACATCGCTGGAGATATCTTCGGTCACCGCAATGCTTGCCGGAAGAGAACCGGCATTCATCGGATTGTCATTGACGGCAGTGATATTCAAGGTGACGCTTGCGGAATCTTCTTCACTCGCCGCATCGGCGGTTAGGCCGGGATCGGCTCCGGTGTTGCCGCCGTCATTTACGGTTAGGACAAGTGTTGTGGAGGCGCTCGGCGTGTCGCTGGTGTTTGTGTAGGTAATCGTACCGGTTGAGGCCCCCGTTAAGAGGGCATCTAATTGCGCGACCGATCCGGTGAAAGTCACCGTCCCCGTCCCGTTGTCACCGCCGACGGAAACACCGGAGTCTCCCGCGGTGATCGAGAAAATGCCTTCACCGACCGTAAAGGTTGCCGTCGCCGTGCCGGAGGCCGCATCAACATCGCTAACGCCAAAGCCAGTCCCGTGAATGCTCCGCCCGACCTGCTCGGTAGCGTTTAATGCGCCACCCGGCCCGGAGACGACCGGCGTATCGTTCACCGCCGTAATATCGATCTGAACCGTATCGACATCGGACTGAGCACCACCCGAGCCGGTGTTGCCGCCATCGTTGGTGGTCATGGTCAGCGTGTCTGCCGCGGTCCCATAGACATCGGTGCTGCCGGTGTATGTGAGCGCTGCCAGCGTGTTATTAAGATCGGCCAAGCTGCCTGATATCGTGAGGTCACCGGTCCCATCGGCTCCCGCGGAGATCGTGGCTGATCCCGACAGCGTCACGTTTAAGACGCCGCTGCTGACTTGAAGGCGTGTCGTTAACGCCCCGCTCCCGGCATCGACGTCGCTGACCGAGATGCCGCTGATGGCCGTTGCCGTTTCTTCGGCAACCGTTTGTGTGCCCGGCACGGTATTCACTGGTGCGTCATTAATCGCCGTGATATCGACCTGGACCGTGTCGACGTCGCTTAAGGCACCGCCCGAGCCCGTGTTGCCGCCGTCGTTCGTGGTCACGGTCAGCGTGTCTGCCGCGGTGCCCACCACATCGGTGTTGCCGGTGTAAGTCAGCGTCGCCAATGTATTATTAAGGTCAACCAAGCCGCCGGAGATCGTCAGATCACCACTTCCATCGGATCCCGCTGAGATCGTCGCGGAACCTGAGAGTGTGACGTTTAAGACGCCATTACTGACTTGAAGACGCGTCGTTAATGTCCCACTACCTGCATCAATATCGTTGACAGAGATACCGCTGATCGCCGTGCTTGTCTCCTCCGTAACGGTCTGCGTCCCCGGTACGGTGTTCACCGGAGCATCGTTCACGGCCGTGATGTCAATCTGAACCGCATCGACGTCGGACTGAGCGACTCCCGAGCCGGTGTTGCCGCCGTCATTTGTGGTAACGGTCAGTGTATCGGCCGCCGTGCCGGTGACATCGGTGTTGCCGGTGTAAGTCAAGCTCGCCAATGTCGCGTTGAGATCGGCAAGGCTGCCGGAGATCGTCAAGTCGCCGCTGCCATTGGCTCCCGCAGAGATCGTGGCTGAACCCGAGAGCGTTATATTTAGGACGCCGCTGGAAACCTGAAGACGAGTTGTCAAAGAGCCGCTGCCCGCATCCACGTCGGTGACGGAAATACCGCTGATCGCGGTCGATGTCTCTTCCGCAATCGTCTGCGTGCCCGGCACCGTGTTGTCGGGCGCATCGTTCACAGCGGTAATATCGATCTGGACTGTGTCGGCGTCACTGAGTACGCCGCCCGTTCCTGTATTTCCCCCGTCGGTCGTAGTGACGGTCAGGGAATCAGCCGCTGCTCCCACGACATTGATATCGCCGGTGTAGGTCAGACTCCCCAAGGTTGCGTTCAGGTCGGCCAGGTTCCCCGCAATGGTCAGATCACCCGTTCCATCAGCCCCTGCCGTTATCGTCGCTGAGCCAGAGAGCGTGACGTTTAAGATACCATTTGAGACCTGCAATCGTGTGTTAAGGGTCCCGCCTCCCGCATCGACGTCACTAACGGAAATTCCGCTGATCGTCGTTGTGGTCTCTTCTGCGACAGCCTGCGTGCCCGGAACTGTGTTCACCGGGGCATCATTTATCGCATTAATATTAATCTGGACGCTATCGACATCGCTTTGAGCACCGCCTGAGCCGGTGTTGCCTCCGTCATTGGTCGTGACGGTCAGCGTATCGGCAGCCGTGCCGGTGACGTCGGTATTTCCCGTGTAGGTCAGGCTGGCGAGCGTATTATTAAGATCGGTCAGGTTGCCGGAGATCGTCAGATCGTTCGAACCGTTGCTGCCGGACGAGATCGTAGCTCCGCCCGAGAGCGTAATGTTTAAGATACCGCTGCCGACTTGAAGTCTTGTTGATAAAGCGCCCCCTCCGGCGTCGACATCACTAACGGAAATTCCGCTGATGGCCGTTGTCGTTTCTTCGGCGACCGATTGTGTGCCGGGCACCGTGTTGACCGGGGCATCATTGACCGTGGTCACATCGATTTGCACGGTGTCGACATCGGAGAGTGCGCCACCGCTGCCCGAGTTGCCCCCGTCATTGGTGGTCACCGTGAGCGTGTCCGCCGCTGTTCCGACGACATCAACGTTGCCGGTATAAATGAGACTGGCGAGCGTGGCGTTTAGGTCGGCTAGACTGCCGGAAATCGTCAGGTCATTCGAGCCGTTGCTGCCGGCAGAAATCGTGGCTGAACCCGAGAGGGACACGTTTAACGTGCCGTTGCTGACTTGGAGTTGAGTCGTGAGGGTGCCGGAAGCAGCGTCGACATCGGCCACCGAAATGCCGCTGATCGATGTTGCCGTCTCTTCGGCAACGGCCTGCGTTCCCGGCACCGTATTCACCGGAGCGTCGTTCACCGCGGTGATATTAATTTGGACCGCGTCGACATCCGACTGAGCACCGCCGGAGCCGGTGTTGCCGCCATCGTTCGTGGTGACGGTGAGCGTATCGGCGGCGGTGCCGACGATATCGGCGTTTCCGGTATAGGTCAGGCTGGAGAGGGTATTATTAAGATCGGTCAAGCTGCCTGAAATGGTGAGGTCACCCGTCCCATCAGCCCCGGCCGTGATTGTCGCCGAGCCGGAAAGTGTTACGTTGAGGATGCCGTTGCCGACTTGAAGACGCGTCATGAGGGTGCCGCTACCGGCATCGACGTCGGCGATCGAGATGCCGCTAATTGGGGTTGTCGCTTCTTCGACAACCGTCTGAGTCCCCGGCACCGTATTTACCGGCGTATCGTTGACGGCACTGATATTAATTTGCACGGCATCGACGTCACTTAGCGCCCCGCCCGAGCCCGTATTGCCGCCGTCGTTCGTGGTGACTGTTAAGGTATCGGCGGCGGTACCGGTGACATCGGCGTTGCCTGTATAGGTTAAGCTGGCGAGGACCGCATTAAGGTCCGTCAGGTTGCCGGAGATTGTGAGGTCGCCCGAACCATTGCTGCCGGATGAGATCGTCGCCCCACCCGAGAGCGATACGTTTAATACGCCGCTGCCGACTTGAAGACGCGTCGAGACCGTCCCGGTCCCCGCATCGACATCGCTGACCGAGATGCCGCTGATGGCGGTCGTCGTTTCCTCGTCGACGATCTGAGTCCCGGGCACTGCATTAACCGGAGCGTCGTTGACGGCCGTGATGTCGATCTGCACGGTGTCAATGTCACTTTGAGCCCCGCCCGAGCCGGTATTGCCGCCGTCGTTAGTGGTGACGGTTAAGGTATCGGCGGCGGTGCCCGTGACATCGGTATTGCCGGTGTAAGTCAGAGTCGCCAGGGTCGAGTTAAGGTCGGTCAGATTGCCCGTGATCGTAAGATCATTTGATCCATTGCCACCCGCCGAGATCGTCGCTGATCCCGACAGCGTGACGCTTAACACACCGTCGACGACTTGAAGTCGCGTGCTCGCAGATCCGCCCCCCGCATCAACGTCGTTAACGGAGATACCGCTGATCGCCGTGGTTGTCTCTTCGACTACGGACTGCGTGCCCGGCACGGTATTAACAGGGGCGTCATTGACCGCTGTAATGTCAATTTGCACGGTGTCAACATCGGACTGTGCCCCGCCCGAGCCGGTGTTGCCCTGATCGTTGACGGTAACGGTCAGCGTGTCGGCCGCGGTGCCCGTCACGTCGGTGCCGCCGGTGTAGGTCAGCGATGCAAGGGTGGCGTTGATGTCGGTGACACTGCCGCGAAGCGTGACGTCGTCGGTGCCGTCGGCGCCAGAGTCGATCGTCGTCCCGCCAGCGAGGGTGACGTTCAAGACGCCGCTGCTGACCTGCAATCGGGCGGTGATGTCGGAGCCGCCGGCGTCGGCATCGCTGACCGAAATCCCGCTCAGACTCGTCGGCATCTCTTCGTTGACCGTCTGAGTGCCCGACATCGTTAGTACCGGAGCATCGTTCACGGGAGAGACCACCAGATTGAAGGCCTGGATAGCAGTCACGTTCCCGAGGCCGTCGTCGACCTGGAACGCGAAGCTATCTGACGTGAACTCGCTCCCGTCATGCACGTACTGCAAGCGGGCGGAATTGATATCGGCTTGGGTGAATGACGTCACCGCAACGCCCGGGTTGTCCGTGAATTCGAGCCGTCCGTCGGCCGGCGTGCTCGTGACGGAATAGCGGGTCGCCGCGGGACCTTGCGTATCGGCGTACTCCAGGTCCGCTGAGCCGATGCCGACAGTTTGGCCTTCCGTGACGGTCTGTCCCCCGTTCGCGACCACCGACGGTGGCGTGGCGTCGCCGGCGAAGGTGACGGTGGCGGTCGCCGTGAGACTATCCGCAACTCCGTCATTGGCAACGATCGTAATCGTTCGCGCGGTCACGTCCGGCAACGACGCGGCGTTGTCGTAGCTCAATGAGCGGAGCAAGTCCTCGAAGTCGGCGTTCGTCGCCGAACCTCCGTTGGTGAAGACGACTCGGCCAAGGGAGGCTTGGTAGGACGACGAGATCGTTCCCGGCAGCGTCCAGCCGAGCACTTCGTCGACGCCGTCCTGGAGGTTAGAGATTTCCACGGTCAGCGTTTGGATCACCCCGTCGACGTCGTCGATCAGTGCGTCGACATCCGTGATCGCGACCGGCCCGGCCCCATGCGTAAAGTCGGCCGCGTAGTCGAGTCCGGGTGAGTTGCTGTCATTGGCGTCCAGGTCGACCTCTGGAGCGTCATTGCTCGCGGCGACCGAGACTGTCTTCGACACGACGTTGCTGGAATTGCCTTCCGCATCGAAGACGCGGAACTGCACGTTGCGAACAGCCGTCGACGGATCGTCAGAGTTGTTCCAGAAACCGACTTGGCGGGCGACGTCCTGCACAATGCCGACGTCCGCGTTCGCATTGAAGGTTACCTCAAACGGGGCACCGCTGCCGGTCCAGGTGCCGACCAGCGTTCCACCGTGGTAGATCTCTCGAAGGCCCGAATTGATCGTGACCGATCCTCCGGCGACCATTCCGATGCGGTCGTCGCCGGAGCCGCCGGAGCTCACGGAGACGACCAGTCTTCCGCCGTCGAAGTCGAGGCCATCGGGATCGGCGACCGTGAGGGAACCGTCGAGGATCGTGGGGGCGGCATTTTCGGCGTAGGTCTTGTTCCCTTCACCGAACGCCAGGTTCGGCGGGTCGTCGATCGGGTTGACGTCGATGGTCATCGTTGCGGCACTCGGGGCGATATCGACCCCCCCACCAGCCGTTCCACCGTCGTCCCGGACTCGAAATGTAAAGGCGTCATAGCCGACGCCGTTGCCATTGGCGGCCGGCTTGAACTTCAGTTGCCCGGCAGTGAGATCGGCGACCGAGACCTCATCCGTGGCCACGACCGCTTCCCCGGCGTCGACCTGCCCGTCTGCGTCGGCATCCAGATAGAGTGTCCCGTTCGCGGGCAGCGTGCTGATGACAACACCGGCCAACGCATCCCCATCGGTGTCACTGAACCCGAAGTCACTGGCGGAGAAGACGTAGTCGGTCTCCTCATCGGTCGTGACTGTGCTATCGCTCCCGGACGGAGCGTCGTTCACATTGACGATGTCGATCTGAACGGTTTCGACATCCTGCCGTGCCCCGCCCGCCCCGAAGTTTCCTTGATCGTCCACGGTCACCGTCAGCGTGTCGGCGTCGGTTCCGGTCACATCGGTCCCGCCCGTGTAGCTGAGCGAGGCCAGTGTCTGATTCACGTCCGCGATGGTTCCGAGGATCGTCAGGTCATTCGTGCCGTTCGAACCGGCGCTAATCGTTGCGCCACCCCACGTCGTGACGTTAAGGACGCCCGAGCCGACTTGCAGCCGCGTCGTGATCTGGCCGCCGCTGGCGTCGACATCGCTGACCGAGATCCCGGTGATGCCCGCGGCCGTTTCTTCCGCGACGCTCTGAGTGCCCGGGACCGTGAGGACGGGCGCATCGTTGTGGGCGGCGACGTTGACGGTGGCGTCGTAGTCGGCGCTGGTCCCTCCGTCCCCATCTTCGACGACGAACCGCAGGGTGCGGGCCCCCGATGTGGGCGTCGCGGAGTCATTATTGTTGTAGGTGACGTTCTGCAGGATGGCGGTCGCGGCCGCGGGGCTCGCCATGCTGTTGAAGGCGACCGTCAGGGGCGTGCCGCCCGTCCCGCCGGCGAGCGTGCCCACGAGCGTGCCGCCGTAGTAGACATTAGACCCCGAGACACCGACCTGACCGGCGCCCATCCCCAGATCGAGGATGCCGAGTTCGTCCTCGCCCGGGACGGCCCCGGCAACGATGCTGACGCTCAATTGTCCGCCACCGAAGTCGGAAGAGTCGGCGTCGGTGATCTGGGCATCACCGCCCTGATCGACGGGCGAGGGCCCGTCATCTTCGGCGAAGTTGAGCGTGTCGCCGGCGAGGTCGGTGATCGTCGGGGCGACGTTGGACGACGAGGTCGCGGTGACGTTGGCGGCGAGTTCAGAAGTGTCGCCGTAGTTGCCGCTGCCGAGGTCGACGGTCGCGGACGCGGTGAGGACTTCTCCCACAGCGACCGATGCCGCCAGGCTGGTGTTGAAGCTGGCGTTCCCGGAAGCATCGGTCGTTACGTTGACGAAGCCGAGGTAGCGTTCGGCCTCGCCGTGACCGGATCCGTCGCCGGCGGCGCTGGCGAAGAACTCGATGCGGAAATCGGTCGAGGCGGTGGAATTGAGGGACCCCGTGAGGTCGACGGTCGATCCCCCATCGGTCATCGCGGTCGCGAGGACGGGGTAGTTCTGCAGTCCGTTCGGGCCGGTGTCGCCGTCGCCGAGGTCGTTCGGATTGACGCCATTCGCAAACAGGTCGATCGCGAGTTCGTTGTTGCCGTAGATCGCGTTACCGAGGATCGAGACGCCGCTCGTCAAATTGCTCGTGACATAGATGCCGTCGTCGTCGTTGAACGCGATCGTGTTGCCCTCGCCCGCCCCGGTGCCCCCGATCAAAGTCGCGGTGGTGTTGTTGGAGACCCCGATCCCGTGCCCGTTGTTTCCGAGATTGATCGTGCCGGTCGGATCGGTGCCGATGAAGTTCCCCTGGACGACGTGGCCGCTGCCGCCGCCCAGTGAGATGGCGTTCTGGTTGCTGCCACCGATGACGTTCGCGGCGGCCGCGACGGCACCGCCGATCGTGACGCTGTTCCCGTAGACGTCGATGCCCTTGTAGTCGTTGCTGATGACAGCATCGCCGGCCAGATTCACGCCGATGCGGTTGCCTTCGACGACGACGTTGTCCGCGGCGATGCTCAGCCCGGTGTAGCTGTTCCCGGAGATGATGTTGCCTTCATTGGCCCCGGTCCCGCCGATCTGAGTGTTGTCGGCGGCGGCGGTGACTTCCATCCCTTCATAACCGTTGCCGCGATCGAGCGTGCCGGTCACGTCGGTCCCGATGAAGTTACCATGCCACGTGGTCCCCGAGGCGTCGACGCGGACCCCGGTGTAGGCGAAGCTGTGAATCACGAGTCCGCGGATCACCGAGTCCGCTCCGTCGACGCGGAGTCCGATAATGCCGCCCGTCGTCGCGGAGCCGTCGAGCTCGATCACGGGGGTTCCGGCGAAGTCGGGCTCGGACCAACCGTCGATGATCACCTCGTCCGTGATGACGGGAAGGACCGAGGCGTTGTCGATCGCGATGGTGTGCGGCCCGCTCCCGGCGATATCGAAGCGAATCTCGTCCGGCGTGGCTCCGTTGGTCGTGCTGTTAGCCGCGAGAATCGCCTCGCGGAGGGAGATCAGGCCGTCGGCCCCGCGGTTGCCGAGGAGCGCCGCGATACTGGATGTATCGCCGTCCGATACATCGCTGGTGGTGGTGACGGTGATCACGCCCGCGATCGTGGCCGTGACGTTGGAGGCGAACTCGGAGGTGTCGCCGTAATCGCCGCTGCCGTTGTCGACGGTCGCGGTGGCGGTGATCACCTCGCCCGGGCTGACGTCTGCGGAGAGGCCGACGTTGAAGGTCGCGTCCCCGGAGCCGTCCGTGCTCACGTCGGTATAGCCGAGGTAGGTCCGCCCTTCGCCGTGGCCCGTCCCGTCGCCGGCGGCGCTGGCGAAGAATTCGATGCGGTAGTCGGTCGAAGCGTTCGAGTTCAGCGAACCGGAGATTTCGATCGTGGAACCGTCATTGGTCACCGCTGCCGATAGGACGGGGAAGTTTTGGGTACCGTTCGGCCCGCCGTCGCCGTCTCCGGAATCGTTGGAGCTGACCCCGTCCGAGCCGATGTCGATCCCGAGGTTGGCGTTGCCCCAGATCGCGTTGCCGAGGATCGTAATGTCGTTGCCGGCACTGCTGAGGATGTCGATGCCGGCGTCTGCGTTGTGAGCGATGAAGTTGCCTTCGCCGACGTTGAGCCCGCCGACCGTGATGTCATTCGCGTTGCCGACGGTGATGCCTTCGCCGTTGCCGAGGACGGCGGTGCCTGAGAAATCGGTGCCGATGGCATTGCCGATGACATCGACGTCGCTGGCCCCCCAGGCGATCAGGATGCCCCAGTCCTCGTTATTGATGATCTGGTTGCCGGCGTCGACGCCGCCGATCGTGATGTCGGAGGTGTCCGCGACGCGGACCGCGGGGTTGTCGAAATTCTGAATGCCGAGCCCGTAGAGCGCGCTTCCGTCGCTGCCCGTATTGAAGTTAAGGCCATCCGCGGAGCCCCCGGCCGAGGTTCCGTCGATCGTGACGATGACGCCGCCGGGGAGGAAATCGGCTTCCGTCGTGGCGTCGATCGTGACCTCATCGGTAATCAACGGCAGCGCCGAATCGAGGTAGATCACATGCGAGCCACTCCCAGGGATGTGAAAGTCGATCACGTCCGCGCCGGGATTTGCGTTCGCGTTGATTATCGCCTGCCGCAGCGACCCGGCCCCGGAATCGTTCGTGTTCGTGACCGTCGTCTCGGACGGGTTCATCAGGTAGAGCTCTTGGACGTCCTCGGCCCACAGGACGCGGTTGTAGAGCCGGACGTCGTCGACGGCGCCGTCGAAGTCCCGTTCGGTCTCGCTGACGGCACCGATCCGCAGGTCGTTGCTCGAATCGACCGCGACCGGAGAGTGGTTCCAGCGGTTCTGCTCGACGCCGTCGTGATAGGCCACGATTTCGCTGGCGGTCTGGACGATCGCGACGTGGTGCCATTCGCCATCGAACTCACCATCCAGGGGGCCCGCGAAGGCACTGCCGTCCGAAACGATCACCTGAAAACTGCCGCTGGTGTAGGCCCAGACGGCGAATCCGGAATCGCCACTCGTGTAGAAATCACCGATGACGTGCCCGATCTCGGTCGGGTTCGCATCGGCCTGATACCAGAAGGCGACACTGAACTCTCCGCTGCCGAAATCCTGGGCGGCGTTGTCGGCGATTTCGACATAGGAGTTCTGGTTCGTGCTGTCGCCGTCGAATTCGATCGCTTCGGTTCCGACGGCTTCACTCCCTTCCCACTGAGGCGCATCGTTCGTCGACAGTGTGCCGTCCTGATTGCCCGTCGAATCGCTGGCGTTCGAGCCGCTGCCCTCATCGAACTCGTAATGCCCGACGAGCCCGGTCGTGATATCCGAGCTCTTAGCGGTGATATCGATCTGAACGGTTTCGATGTCCAGCTGCGCACCGCCCGAGCCGGTGTTGCCCTGATCGTTGACGGTAACGGTCAGCGTGTCGGCCGCGGTGCCCGTCACGTCGGTGCCGCCGGTATAGGTCAGCGATGCAAGGGTGGCATTGATGTCGGTGACGCTGCCGCGAAGCGTGACGTCGTCGGTGCCGTCGGCGCCAGAGTCGATCGTCGTCCCGCCGGAAAGGGTGACGTTCAAGACGCCGCTGCTGACCTGCAGCCGGGCAGTGATGTCGGAGCTGCCGGCGTCGGCATCGCTGACCGAGATGCCGTTGATGGCCGTCGACGTCTCTTCATTGACCGTCTGAGTGCCCGGCATCGTTAGTACCGGCGGGTCGTTGACTGCGGTAATATCGATCTGGACGGTATCGACATCGATTTGAGCACCGCCCGAGCCGGTGTTGCCGCCGTCGTTGGTGGTGACCGTTAAAGTGTCAGCCGCGGTGCCGGTAACTTCCGTGTTCCCTGTGTAAGTCAGAGTTGACAGCGTGTTATTAAGATCGGCTAGGCTGCCGGAAATCGTCAGGTCATCGGTGCCAACGGCTCCCGCAGAGATCGTGGCTGAACCGGAAAACGTGACGTTCAATACGCCGCTGCTGACTTGAAGACGCGTCGTCAATGTCCCGCCACCGGCATCGACATCGCTGACCGAGATGCCACTGATGATCGTGGTAAATTCTTCGGAAACCGTCTGCGTCCCGGGGACGGTGTTTACCGGGGCATCGTTGACCGGTGTTACGTTAATCGTTGTGGTGACTGCCTGGCTGACCGCGCCGTCGCCATCGGCCATCAGGAAGCGAACGGTGCGTGCTGTCGTGTCGGGAGTGTTCGAAACGTTGTCGAAAGTAATATTGCGGACGAGTGCCTGAGCGGCTGCCTGATCCGCGTCGGAATCAAGCGTGATCACCAGCGGCGTCGACCCATCGGTCCCGCCGGCAAACGTACCGATCACCGTGCCACTATAGGTCACATCGCTGCCACTGACGCCGATCTGCCCGAATCCCGTGCCCTCATTATTAATCGAAAGCCGATCATTCGAGGTGCCATTGGCTGCGAAATCGACAGTGAGTGTCCCGGTGTCGAAGTCGACACTGTCCGGGTCGGAGAGTGTGGCAGTGGCGTCAATAATGCTTGGACCGTCGCCCTCTGAGAAGGCGAGCGAACCTCCGGGTAGATCGATGACGGGCGGCTGGTTTGTGCTGACCAACGCCAACGCATCTAACTTCTCGGAACCGCTGTCGAGACCGACGTCGTCGCCGTCAACAATTAAGGTTGCATCAGCAGCGGTATTTCCGACACCGGAAACGAGAGTTGTATTCGAGACAGTGAGGGCGAACACATCATGGTCACCAACTAAAATCGCATTATCGCCAACACTGCTATCGCTTTTCTCAATCGTCAAAAGAATCTGACCGCCCGAAAGCGTCGTCCCACCCAGTGTTATACCGGACTCGATCAACTCAATACCATAAATTTTTTCACCCTGGTCGATATCGTCACCCTCAATTAAGGTGTCGATCGACCCGCTGGTCGAACCCGCGCCGACACCGGTCAGCGTTAAGAGCCGGACATCCTTCTCGGCCGCTCCGCCGTTCGTGCTGACCAGGAAGCTTCCGGCTGTCAACGTCGCATCACCGACGACCGTGTCCGTCTCGACAAGCGAGAGGCCGCGGGTTTCGTTTTCACCCGTAATTAATGAAAGGTCGTCAACCAAAAGGGTAAAAGTACCGCTGCCAAAGTCGCCGACCGTATCAGGCCGGAAGAGGATGATTTCGTCTTTCGTAAACGCCAGGGTGTTGTTACCCGTGACGTCTTCGTCATCCTTCGTACTAAAGAGGATATCTCCGGTCTGCAAATCAAAAGTGTTGCCGCCGCTGCCGATCGTGATATCGCGTGAGACGTAGTGCAGACCGTTAATATTGGCATCGCCATCGTCGGCGAAGTCGTCAAGATCGAAGACGTGGGAGAAGGTGCCGTCGGTGGTGCCGCCATTCGGTTCAAGATTTAAATCTGGATCACCGAACCGCAGCACGCCGCCCTTGGAAATTGAATTGACGCCGTCCGTACCGGGATTGTTCTCGTCTCCATCGGTTGAGAACCAGAAACTGCTGCCGGCAGTGTCTAATTCGACCCCTTGGTCATAGACGAACAGGTAGGGCTGCAATTGAGTCGATGTGGCGTTCGATTCTAATTCCTCTCGGTCGCCCCAGGCGCCGCCGTCCCACTCGACGAAGTGGACATCACCGTTGTCCTCCAAGACGGCGAGCATTAATTGATCGCCACCCGGATCGCTGCTGAGGGTCATCGAACTCATGCTGCCCGGATTGGGGCCGAGTGACTCGGATGACCATCCGCCTCCGGAAGTCCAAGTGCGATAGCGAACTTCGTTGTTGGAACCTTCGGCATAGGTGGCGAGCAGGTCGCCGATACCGAGGCGTTCGAAGACGTCGGGCAGTTCGCGCTTGTCGGTGACGACCTCGAACACGCCGGGGAGCTGTGCGACGGCTTCAGGATCGCGGGTCGCGTAGCAGCCCATCACGACCGTCTTGGTGCCCGCATTTTGGCGGGCGAGCTT